>CAZBBT010000103.1:0-2815 GCA_964490065.1 uncultured Mesorhizobium sp.
GCGGATTTCATAACGGATGTTGGGCCGGTCGAAGCCGGCGATGAAGGCGTCGCTCCGGTCGATGGCCAGATGCGACAGGATTTCCGCGCGCGTCGGCTCGTCGGCCGTCGCGGTCAGCGCCATCCGCGGCGTATCGGCAAAGCGCGCCACCACCGCGTCGAGCTGGCGATAGGACGGACGGAAGTCGTGCCCCCATTGCGACAGGCAGTGCGCCTCGTCGATGGCGATCAGCGACAGCTTCACCCCGGCGAGCCGCTCCAGCACGTCCGGCCGCAGCAGCGTTTCGGGCGCAACGTAGAGCAGGTCCAGACTGCCGCCGTGGATATCGCGCCACAACGCACGCCGCTCGTCCGCAGGCAGGTCCGAGTTGAGGGCGGCCGCCCTCACGCCCGCCTGCCGCAAGGCCGCCACCTGGTCGGCCATCAGCGCCAGCAGCGGCGACACGACAAGTCCCATGCCGGACCTGACGATGGCCGGGATCTGGTAGCAGAGCGACTTTCCACCGCCCGTGGGCATCAGCACGAAGGCGTTGTTGCCGCCGATGACATGGTCGACGATGCGCGCCTGCGGCCCCCTGAACGCATCGTAGCCGTAGACGGTCTTGAGGATTTCGAGGGCGGTGGCGGTCGTCTGTATCAGCATGGCGAATCACGGAGCTATCCTTCATAGCAGCTTAGCCGCGATTGCGGTCCTGGATGCGCTGTCGTCTCTCGTAACGACGCTGTTTGCGCCAGCGCAAAGAGCGTCGCTCGATCCGGATCTAGATTGGGTGGTTCGCAGACAGGAGCGATTTATTAAATGCCCGAGACCGACAAAGAGAGCACGCTGCTTCCGATGCTGATCGCCGGGCTCATCCTGATCGTGATCGGCGCCGCCGTCGTCATGATGTTCGTCTGAAGACGCCTTCAATACAATGAACAAAGGCCCGCGGTTCGATCCACGGGCCTTCGTTCGACGCTCTTCCTTCGAATGGGCGTAATCGGGGCTCAGCTCTTCAGCCGGGCGTTGCACAGGCTGTAGTAGCCGCCGCCCTTCTGGATCCAGCGCAGGCCGTTCAGCGTGTCGGCATCCTTGTTGGCGTAGTACTGGTCGAGACAGGTGTGCATGCGCGCCTTGCCGGGCGTCTCGTCGGAATATTTCCTGGAGACCGCCGCCGGGAACTTGACGCCGCGCGGTGCTTTCACCGACGGCTTTTCCGGATCGCCCGTATAAGTGGCTTCGTCGGTGGCGGGCACGGTGTCGTCGTCCGAGGCGCCTGCACCGCATTCGGCCTTGCGGAAGTCGTTCCATTTCATGCCGTTCAGCGTGCCGCCACTCTTGGCGGCCTGGTACTTCGCCGAGCACTCGGCCATCGTCAGGCCCTTCCCCGTATCGTCGGACGATGACGACTTGGAACTTTTTCTGACGGCGACCGTCCTGGCGCTGGCACCGGGACCGCATTCGGCCTTGCGGAAATCGTTCCACTTCATGTCGCCGAGCGTGCCCGCATCCTTCGCCGCCTGGTACTTGGCCGAGCAGTCGGCCATCGAAAGGCCCTTGACCTCGGAGTCGTCCGATGAGGATTTGCTCGTCTTCTTCGTGGCGACCGTCTTGGCGCTGGCGCCCGGCCCGCACTCGCTCTTGCGGAAATCGTTCCACTTCATGCCGTTCAGCGTGCCGGCGCTCTTCGCCGCCTGGTACTTGTCGGAGCACTCCGCCATGCTCAGGCCCTTCGCGTCGGATTCGTCCGATGTGGCCGTGGATTTGCTGGTCTTCTTGGCCGCGACCGTCTTGGCGCTGGCGCCGGGACCGCACTCGGCCTTGCGGAAATCATTCCACTTCGTATCGCCAAGCGTGCCAGCGTCCTTGGCCGCCTGGTACTTGGCAGAGCAGTCGGCCATCGAAAGGCCCTTGTCCTCGGACTCGTCGGTGGCCTTGGCCGTCGACTTTTTCGCCTTCTTGGCCGGCTTGCTCTCATCCTTGGCGCTGGCGTCGGAGCCGCATTCGGCCTTGCGGAACTGGTTCCAGGTCTGGCCGTTCAGCGTGCCCGCATCCTTGGCGTCGTTATACTTGACGCTGCATTCCGCCATGGTGAGCGCATTGGCCGGCGAAGCCAGGAACAGGGAAACGACGGCCAGACCCGTCAATGCGGCTAGTCTGTCGATGAACATCTTGGTCTCTCCGTTATGCCGTCCCAATCGACCCTTCCCATAATCCTTAGCGCTCCACGCATGGTTGCGCCAGCACAACCTTGGTGCCTCCGGGGTATGCTGGGGTTATGCTGGCGAGGACTTTCGTGACCATTTGGCCACATTTTGCATGGAACAACGATTTGCTAAGTTTCGTAACACAAGATCACGGAATGTGATGACCGGCGCCCCGGCAGTTGTGGCATGAGATGCACCAGGGGCAGGCCGGCAGGGGTAGCAGTAGATGGCAGGACGTTATTTCGGCACCGATGGTATTCGGGGGCGGGCCAACAAGTTTCCCATGACAGCAGAAACCGCCATGCGAGTCGGCATGGCGGCAGGCTTGTCCTTCCAGCGCGGCAGCCACCGCCATCGTGTCGTTCTCGGCAAGGACACGCGGCTTTCCGGCTACATGATCGAGAACGCGCTGGTCTCCGGCCTGTGCGCCGCCGGCATGGACGTGTTCCTGCTCGGCCCGATCCCGACGCCGGCGGTGGCCATGCTGGTGCGCTCGCTGCGCGCCGATATCGGCGTCATGATCTCGGCTTCGCACAATCCCTATCACGACAACGGCATCAAGCTGTTCGGCCCCGACGGCTACAAGCTTTCCGACGAGATCGAGGAGCGCATCGAGCAGATGCTCGACA
>CAZBBT010000103.1:2915-9643 GCA_964490065.1 uncultured Mesorhizobium sp.
GACGGCTACAAGCTTTCCGACGAGATCGAGGAGCGCATCGAGCAGATGCTCGACAACGACATCGAGATGGCATTGGCCGATTCCGACGGGCTCGGTCGCGCCAAGCGCGTCGATGGCGTGCATGACCGCTACATCGAGTTCGCCAAGCGCACGCTGCCGCGCTCCATGTCGCTGTCGGGCCTGCGCATCGTCGTCGACTGCGCCAACGGCGCCGCCTACAAGGTCGCGCCGGCGGCGCTGTGGGAGCTGGGCGCCGAGGTGGTCACGATCGGTGTCGAGCCCAACGGTATGAACATCAACAGGGAATGCGGCTCTACCCATCCTGCCGAACTGCAGAAGAAGGTGCATGAGGTGCGCGCCGACATCGGCATCGCGCTCGACGGCGACGCCGACCGTGTCGTGATCGTCGACGAGCAGGGCGAGATCGTCGACGGCGACCAGATCATGGCCATGATCGCCGAGGCCTGGCACCAGGGCGGGCGGCTGGCGGGCGGCGGCGTCGTCTCGACCGTCATGTCGAACCTCGGCCTCGAGCGCTTCCTCGGCGGGCTCAACCTGCAACTGCATCGCACCAAGGTCGGCGACCGCTATGTGGTCGAGCATATGCGCGCGCATGGCCTCAATGTCGGCGGCGAGCAGTCCGGCCACATCGTGCTTTCCGATTTCTCTACCACCGGCGACGGGCTGGTGTCGGCGCTGCAGGTGCTGGCCTGCGTCAAGCGCCAGAACAAGCCCGTCAGCGAACTGTCCCGGAAGTTCGAGCCTGTGCCGCAGGTGCTGAAGAATGTGCGCTTCTCGGGCGGCAAGCCCCTGGAGGAGGCGCGCGTCAAGGCGGCGATCGAGGACGCCAGGCAAAGGCTGGGCGCCGCCGGCCGCCTGGTTATCCGCCCCTCCGGCACCGAACCGCTGATCCGGGTCATGGCGGAAGGCGACGATCCGCAACTGGTCGAGAAGGTGGTCGACGATATAGTGGATGTCATCGCCGAGGCGCGCAGCGCCGCCTGACGGCACCTTTTCCGCATTCCGTCGAGCCCGCCTTCCGGCGGGTTTTTTCGTGTCCGGGACAAAGACGGCGCACGATAAATACCGCCAATTTTAGCGATTCTTGGTTAATCGTCAGGGTTAAACGGCTTTTAACCTTTGCAATTCATTATCCACGACCGAAGGCAATCAAAGCCGGGGCCACTTCGGCGCCGGCGTCTCAGAGGTGACGAGGATGTTCAGTTTTGCAAGGACAGCGATCTTTGCCGGTTTGATCGCCGGCATCGCGGCTCCGGCTTGGGCCGCCGATCTCTACGAGCCGGTGGTCGAGCCGGCACCGGTCGAGCCCGTCTACGAGCCGGTCGATGTCGGCGGCTGGTACCTCCGCGGCGACATCGACTATCACTGGGCGAAAATGGACGACCCTATTCGCTATA
The DNA here is from genome assembly GCA_964490065.1 of uncultured Mesorhizobium sp. Taxonomy (GTDB): domain Bacteria; phylum Pseudomonadota; class Alphaproteobacteria; order Rhizobiales; family Rhizobiaceae; genus Mesorhizobium. Next base: position 4,334 of record CAZBBT010000103.1, read on the forward strand.
CTGTGTACGGCACGCCGGGGGGTTTCAACGAGTTCACCAGCAATGAACTGGACCCCGCCCTGTCTCTCGGCCTCGGCGTCGGCTATCAGGTCAACGACCATTTCCGTGTCGACCTGACCGGCGACTATTGGTTCAATGCCGACTTCCGCGGCAGCACCAGCGGCACCTGCGGCGGCGGCCTGCCCTGCCTGTCCACCGAAGTCTCGAAGATGAGCGCCCTGCTGTTGCTCGCCAACGCCTACGTGGATCTCGGCACCTGGCACGGCGTCACGCCCTATGTCGGCGCCGGTATCGGCGGCGCTTACGTCAAGTGGGACGATTTCCGCGATCCGAACACCACCGAATTCAATCCGGGCGCCAAGAACTGGCGTTTCGCCTATGCGGTCATGGCCGGCGCCTCCTACTGCCTGACCGACCACTGGAAGCTGGATGCCGGCTATCGTTTCAGCCACATCGAGGGCGGCAAGGCCTTCGATTTCGACACCAGCAGCGCCGGCCCGGGCTACGACAAGGGCATGAACGTGCATGAGGTGCGCGGCGGCCTGCGCTACCAGTTCGGCAATTCGAACTGCAGCCAGCCGGTGGCCTACGAGCCGACGCCGGAACCGATCTACACCAAGTAGATATTTCCACTCTCGGATACGACGCCCGGCTCTGCCGGGCGTTTTCTTTTTGAGTCAGGCCTCGACGTGATGTCGTGGAAGGAACGACGCTGGCCCGTCGGCCTGGCTTGCCCTCGCCGCCTCGCTGGTGTCTGTTCGCCACGACCGAATCCGGCGCGGGCCGAAGGAGATGGCATGTCGTTCGAAAAACTCGACCAGATCGGACGCCGGCTCGATGCGCTCGAGCACGCACTGGCGATCCTCGGTGCCGACGAGGCGACCCACATGGCCGTCGGCGGCGGCGAGAAGCGCGCCGAGGCGATGGCCGCGCTTGCCGGCATGTTCCATCGCCAGGCGACGGCGCCGGAAATCGCCGACTGGATCGAAGCGGCGGAATGCGAAGCGCTGAACAACGAGCAGACCGCCGCGCTGCGCGAATTCAGGCGGCAGTACACCAACATGACCTGCCTGCCGCCGGAATTCGTCGAGCGACAGACGGCTGCCCGCCTACGCTCGGAGCAATTGTGGCGTGACCTGCGCGCCAAGAACGACTGGGCCAATTTCCAGCCGGCGCTGGAGAACATCGTAGCGCTGGTGCGCGAGGAGGCGGCTATGCGTGCCGATGCGTTGCGGCTCGCCCCTTACGATGCGCTCATGGAGCAGTACGATCCCGGCAACCGCGCCTCCGAGATCTCGCCCGTCTTCGCCGAGTTGAAGACCTTCCTGAAGGATTTCGTGCCGGAGGCACTGGCCGCTCAGGAAGAGCGGCTGGCGAAGCGGCCGCTGAAAGCCCTTTCCGGCAGCTATGCGATCGAAAAGCAGCGCGAACTCGGCCTGGCCATGATGGCGGCGGTCGGCTTCGACCTCGCGCATGGCTCGCTGTCGGTGTCGCACCATCCCTTCTGCGGCGGCGTGCCGACCGACGTTCGCATCACCACACGCTACCGCACGACCGAGTTCCTGTCCTCGCTGATGGGGACGCTGCACGAGACCGGCCATGCGCTCTACGAGCAGAACCTGCCGAAGGAATGGTCGCACTGGCCGCTCGGCAAGGCGCGCGGCATGGCCGTTCATGAAAGCCAGAGCCTGTTCGTGGAAAAGCAGATCGGCCGCAATCCGGCCTTCTGGCGCTGGGCGCTGCCGGTGGTCGAGAACCATCTCGGCGAAGCCTGGACGATCGCCGACATCCTGCCGCACGTGCACCGTGTCGAACGCGGCCTGATCCGCGTCGATGCCGACGAAGTGACCTATCCCCTGCACGTCATCCTGCGCTACGAACTGGAGCAGGACCTGGTCACGGGTGGGCTGGAGGTGGCGGACCTGCCCGAGGCCTGGGACGCGAAGATGCGCGACTATCTCGGCCTCTCCACGATCGACAATCCGGCCGACGGACCGATGCAGGACGTCCACTGGCCGGGCGGCGCCTTCGGCTATTTCCCCTCCTATACGCTCGGCGCCATCATGGCGGCGCAGCAATGGGCGGCGCTGACGAAAGAGCATCCCGACGCCGATGACGATCTCGCCCGCGGCGATTTTTCGGCGATCAACGAATGGCGCCGTGAAAAGATCTGGTCGCAGGGTTCGCGCTGGTCGACGCCCGAACTGATGCGGCGCGCGACCGGCGAAAAGCTCGACGCGGGCCATTTCATCGGGCATTTGAAGCACAGGTACGCGGTGTGACAGGATCGGTCTCGCCGCAAACCCGATCACCTTTTTCGCGAGGAATTGATGAACACAAAGCCCTACAGGCCCGTTCCGCTGCCCGACTACCGCGAGATTACGGTCGAGACGATGCGCGCAAACGCGGATGCCTTCTACCGGGACATGCTGACCCGCCACACGGTGCGCGAGTTTTCCTCGCGACCGGTGCCGCGCGACATCATCGAGACCTGCATCATGGCGGCGGGAACGGCGCCGAACGGCGCGAACCACCAGCCCTGGCATTTCGCCGTCATCGGCGACCCCGCGGTCAAGAAGCGCATCCGCGAGGCGGCGGAAATCGAGGAACGTGCCTTCTACGCCGGCCGAGCGGGCGAGGAATGGCTGAAGGCGCTGGCACCGCTCGGCACCGACGAGTCGAAACCCTTCCTGGAAGAGGCGCCGTGGCTGATCTGCATCTTCGGCGAACGCCGCAGCCGCTCCGCCGACGGCGTGGTGCGCAAGAACTACTACGTGCCTGAATCGGTTTCGATCGCCGCCGGCCTGCTGGTCACCGCCGTCCATCGTGCCGGTCTGGTGGCACTCACCCACACGCCGAACCCGATGAGTTTCCTGAACGAGATATGCGGCCGCGACCCACACGACAAACCCTACATCCTGATGGTCGTCGGCTATCCCAAGGAAGGCGCGACCATTCCCGCGCATGCGCTGGAGAAGAAACCGCTCGCCGAGATCGCCACCTTCCTGTGATTTGAAGCCGGAACTGGACGGTCGTTTTACAAAGGCTGCATCTTCCGGCCGGAGGCGCCGGACCGGATAGTGCGGCATATGGTGCATATCTGGAGGCCGAATTGTCCCTGACCAACCAGGATCTGATCGAGCTCGTGGCATGGCGGCGCAAGCTGCACGAGCGACCGGAGATATCGAACGAGGAGGAAGCGACCGCTCGCGAAGTGGTCGCCTTCCTCGCCGACACACGGCCGGACGAGGTGTTGACCGGCCTCGGCGGACACGGCGTCGCCGCGGTCTATGACAGCGGCAAGCCGGGTTCGACGCTGCTGTTCCGCTCGGAACTCGACGCCCTGCCGATCGAGGAACTGTCGGGCGTGCCGCATTCCTCGCGCGTGCCGGGCAAGTCGCATATGTGCGGCCATGACGGCCACACCGCCATCCTCGCAGCGCTCGGCCGGCAGTTCGGGCGGCAACGCCCGGCAAGCGGACGCGTCGTGCTCATGTTCCAGCCGGCGGAGGAGACCGGCGACGGCGCGGCCGGCGTGGTGGCCGACCCGCGCTTTGGGTCGATCGCGCCGGACTTCTCGTTCTCGCTGCACAATCTGCCCGGCATTCCCTTCGGCGAAGTCAGGCTGAAGCCCGGCGTGGTGAACTGTGCCTCGCGCGGCATGCGCATCGTGCTGGACGGCAAGACGGCGCACTCCTCGATGCCGGAAACCGGCACATCGCCGATGCTGGCGATAAGCGAACTGATGCCGGCGCTGGCGAAGCTGGGCGGCGGCGCCTTTTCCGACGACGATTTCGGCATGGTCACCGTCACCCACGCCGCGATGGGTGAGGCGGTATTCGGCGTCGCGCCCGGCCGGGCCGAGGTCTGGGCGACGCTGCGCACGCGGCTGGACGAGCGCATGGCGGGACTATGCGCCGCCGCCGAGGAACTCGTGCAACGCATCGCCGGCGAAAACGGCCTGACATTCGAGATCGAATATCACGAGATCTTCGTGGCGAGCATGAACGCGCCTTCGGCGGTCGAGCACCTGCGCGCCGCGCTCGATCAGGAGGGCGTAGCGCACAGCGAGGAAGCCCTGCCGATGCGCGCCTCCGAGGATTTCGGCATCTTCGGGCGAAGCGCCCCTTCGGCGATGTTCTTCCTGGGCGCGGGCGAGGAGCGCCCCGCCCTGCACAATCCCGACTACGATTTCCCCGACGATCTCATTCCGATCGGCGCCAGGATCTTCATGCGCACGGCGCGCAACCTGCTGGGATAGGTCACTGAAGAAACCGCCGCCGGAATGTCATTCCGCGGCGCGCTTGAACGCGTCGGCGCCGGTCTCGAATTGAAGCCGGGCCAGTTCCGCATAGATGCCGCCCTTGGCGACAAGGCTCTTGTGCGTGCCTTCCTCGACGATGCGGCCGTCCTCCATGACGAGGATACGGTCGGCCTTGAGCACCGTCGCCAGCCGATGGGCGATGACCAATGTGGTACGCCCCTGCATCAGATGCTCCAGCGCCTCCTGCACCAGCGTCTCGCTGGCCGCGTCGAGCGCCGAGGTGGCCTCGTCGAGCAACAGGATCGGCGCATCGCGCAGGATGGCGCGGGCGATCGCGACACGCTGGCGCTGGCCGCCGGACAGCATGACGCCGCGCTCGCCGAGTTCCGTCCCGTAGCCGCGCGCGAGTTTGGCGATGAATTCGTCCGCAAGCGCGGATCTCGCCGCCGCCTCGATCTCGGCGTCGGAGGCTCCCGGCCGGCCGAAGCCGATATTGTCGCGCGCGCTGGCTGCGAAGATCACGACATCCTGCGGCACGATGGCGATGCGCCCGCGCACGGCGGCAGGATCGGCCTGGGCGAGGTCGACGCCGTCCATACGCACCGTTCCCGCATCCGGATCGTAGAAGCGCTGCAGCAGTGAAAACACCGTCGTCTTGCCGGCACCCGAAGGGCCGACGATCGCTACCGTCTCGCCGGGCTTCACCGCAAAGGTCAGGCCGTGCACGGCGGCGCGGTCGGGACGCGCGGGATAGGAAAAGGACACGTCCTCGAACGCGATCGCGCCGCACACCGCTGTCGGCAACGGGATGGGTTTCGGCGGCGCGACGATGCCGGGCTTCTCGGCCAAAATCTCGGTCAGACGCTCGGCCGCGCCCGCCGCCAGCGACAACTCGCCCCAGACTTCCGAAAGCGCGCCGAGCGCGCCTGCGGCGAACACGGCATAGAGCAGGAACTGGCCGAGCGTGCCCGGCGACATGACGCCGGACAGCACGTCGCGCGAGCCGAACCACAGCACCGCCACGACCGAGGAGAAGATCAGGAAGA
>CAZBBT010000104.1:0-9449 GCA_964490065.1 uncultured Mesorhizobium sp.
TGCTCGCGCTCGCCGCCCATGAAGGAATGCACGCAGCCGGCAAGCTGCGGGAAGGACTTCATGTAGCCGCTCTTTTCCAGCGTGGCGCGGCTCATGCCCGGCGGGAAGTGGATGCGGGTCGCCTTGTCCGGCGCGCCGAGGCGGGTGACGAGGCGCTCGAAGCGCTCGATCACCTCCTCGAACGCGCCCGAGCGGCCGTAGAGCCCGTCGATGCCGGACTCGAACAGGATGCCGTTCTCGAACAGGCTGTCGAGCAGGCTTTTCGAATCGAATGTCTTGGCGTCCATCTCAGCCCCCCAGGCCGGTGTCGAAGCGGCTCATCAGCATGAGCGTCGCGGTGTTGGACAGGATGCGGTCGTTGGAGATCATCACCGGCGCGGAGGTGACGTCGCGCAGGTGCCGGCCGACCGAGAACGGCGTGCCGTTCTTGTAGCCGAGGATGCCGTTGACCAGCATGGCGAGTCGCACGACGGCACCCGCCTTCTCGCTGGCGGCAACCTTCAGCGCGTTGATCTCGGCAGCGAAGCCGATCGACGACAGCGCATCGTCGTCGCCCTTGGCCGAATCGAAGCGGTTGATCGCGGCCGTAAGATGGCCCTTCATCTCCTGCAGCAGCGCGGCGGCTTCGGCGAGCCTGAGCGCACCGGGCGGCAGGGAACCGTCCGTCTGCTTGCGCGCGGCAGCCTTGACGAAGGCCTGCGCCCGGTTGAAGGCGTCGGCGGCAATGCCGAACCAGGTCGCCGCCCAGAAGATGTGCGACGACGCCAGCATCGACTGCGCCGCGATCTCAGAGAAAGGCTTCGGAAAGATCTGCGCCGCGTCGCCTGCGGCTTCCAGATGGAAACCGTCGGAACAGGTGCCGCGCATGCCGAGCGTATCCCAAACGGAGGTGCGGTCCAGCTTCCGGTTCTTGTCGGCGGGGATTACCACCATAACCTGATCGGAACTTGCCGCGTCCGGCGCACGCCGTGCCGTGGCGAGGATCGCGTCGGCATAGTTGCCGTAGGAAATGACGGTGGCTTCCTTGGTCAGCGCAAAGCGCCCGTCGGTCACCTCCACCGCGCAGATTGAGTTGCGCAGATTGCCGCCGATGCCCGCCTCGGTCGTCGCTGAGGCCATCAGCAACTGCTCCGCCGCGATGCGGCGCATATAGGCGCGGTGCCAGTCGCTCGCGCCCCCATGGGTGACGAAGCTCGACGTCTTGATCTGGTGCATGGCGTAGATCATCGCGCTCGAGCCGCAGGCCTGGGCGAGCTGAACGATGAGGTCGGCGATCTGCATGGTGCCGAGCCCTTCGCCGCCATGCTCGACCGGGATCGCCGGCCCAAGCAGGCGCTCACGCTTCAGCGCCTCGACGGTCTCGGCCGGAAAGCGACCCTCACGGTCGACGCTGTCGACATGCTGGGCCGCCGCTTCGGCGACGCGGCGCATCCGTTCGTTTGCCGGCTCCGGCGCGTCGGCGACGGCAGCGGCTTCGATTTTCCTGACGACGTTCATGGCACTACGCCGCCTTGCGCGTCAGTTGCGATACGGCGTCCGCCACATTGGCGAGCGAGGAGAAGGTGCGCCTGGTCAGCATCGCCTCGGGAAATTCGACGTCGAATTCCTCTTCGATCGCCAGCATCATCTGCACCGAGGCAAACGACGTCAGGCCGGCGTCGTAGAGATTGGCGTCGTCCGCAAGCGCCGCGAAATTGAGCGGAATCATCGGATGCTGCTCGAGCAGCGAGCGGATACGGTCGATCATGGAAATGCCCACCCTGATATGTGCTTGTTCAGGCGGGAAATATCGCAGAGACAGGGCGAGCTTAGCGTTAACGCCGCTGCGTCAGTTTCAGCCACGGCTAAGGATTGGTAACCGGCCCGGCTGCAATTTTAGCGATAACCGGGCAGGCTCGTGGAAAACGGCCGCTTACAATGCCAACGAAGGTTCCGGCAGCGCCTTTAAAGCGCCACCAGATGGCCGTTGCCCTGATCCGTCAAAAGCACCTTGCGGGGCGCGTCGCCCAGCCTGCGCACCGGCGAGGGTATCTCGCGATCGAGCCGTGCGAAGCCGTGCCGCCGCTGCCTGGGATCTGGCTGCGGCACCGCCTCGATGAGCCTGCGGGTATAGGCGTGGCCCGGCTTGCCGAAAATCTGCTCGCGCGTCCCCATCTCCACGATCTGGCCGAGATACATCACCGCCACGCGGTCGGAGATGTTTTCCACCACGGCCATGTCGTGCGAGATGAACAGGAAGGACAGGCCGAACTCCGCCTGCAGTTCCTTGAGAAGTTCGAGCACCTTGGCCTGCACCGAGACATCCAGCGCCGAGACGCTTTCGTCGGCGATGATCAGCTTCGGCCTCAGCGCCAGCGCGCGGGCGATGCAGATGCGCTGGCGCTGGCCACCGGAGAATTCGTGCGGGTAGCGTTCCATCTGGTCGGCCGAAAGCCCGACCCGGTCGAACAGCCAGGCCGCCCGGTCGCGCCGCTCCGCCGCCGAGCCCAACCCGTGGATGAGCAGCGGTTCCTGCACGAGGTCGCCGACGCGCATGCGCGGATCGAGCGAGGCGTAGGGGTCCTGAAAGACCATCTGGACGTCACGCCTGACCGCCATGCGGCCGTCACGGTCGAGATCCGCCAGGTCGCGCCCGCCAACCCTGATGGAACCGCTGTACGGGATCAGGCCGGCCAGCGCCTTGGCGGTGGTCGACTTGCCGCAACCGGACTCGCCGACCAGCGACAGCGTCTCGTTCGGCCCGATGTCGAAGCTCACGCCCTCCACGGCATGTACCCGCCGATCCACGCGGTTCAGGAAGCCGCCGCGCAGGTCGAAACCGACATGCAGGTCGCGAACGGAGACGACGGCATGGTCTCCCTCCCCCTTGTGGGGGTCCGAAGGACGGGCGAGACCGTTGGCTCGCACCGGCAGGGATAGCGATGGGCGCGCGCCTCCGTTGCGGGATTGTCGCCCCGCACCGATCCTCGGCACCGCCGCCAGCAATTCGCGCGTGTAGTCGGCCTGCGGGCGTTCGAAGATGTCGATCGTAGAACCATGCTCGACCATGCGGCCGTGGCGCATGACGATGACCCGGTCGGCCATTTCGGCGACCACGCCCATGTCGTGGGTGATGAGGATGACGCTGGTGCCCTGCGCCTTCTGCAGGTCGCGCAGCAGTTCCAGCACCTCGCCCTGCACGGTCACGTCGAGCGCCGTGGTCGGCTCGTCGGCGATCAGCAGATCCGGCTTCATAGCCAGCGCCATCGCGATCATGACGCGCTGGCGCATGCCGCCGGAGAGCTCGTGCGGAAACTGCTTCAGGCGGCTCTCGGCATCCGGAATGCGGACCGCCTTGAGCGCGGCGATGGCGCGTTCGCGAGCCGCCGAGCGGGAGAGCGCCTCGTGCGTCTCCATCGCCTCGACCAATTGCCGCCCGATGCTGAGTACCGGATTGAGCGAGGTCATCGGCTCCTGGAAGATCATGGCGATGCGGTTGCCGCGAATGGCGCGCATGCGCCGCTCCGGCAGGTCGGTGAGTTCCAGTTCGCCAAGCTTTATCGACCCTGAGGAGATGCGCGCCGCCGGCTGCGGCAAAAGTCCCATGACGGCAAGCGCCGTGATCGACTTGCCCGAGCCGGATTCGCCGGCGATGCACAACGTCTCGCCTTCGTTCACCACAAAGGAAAGGTCGGAGACGACGGCGCGCTCGCCGTCCTCGCCGCGGATCGTCACGGCGAGGTCGGACACGGTCAGGACGGGTACGGATGCCGCCATGCGCTATTCGAAGACGCAGCGCGGGAAGTAGAACGACACCACCCAGTTCGGCTGGTCGACGATCTCGCTGATCCTCAGATCGCCGCAGACCGAGCACAGCATGTAGGCCTCGACGGCATCCATGTTGTAGCGGCCGGCGATGAGGTCGACCATCTGCGAGACGGCGGCCTTGGCGCCCGCCATGAGGTCGGGGCCTACGCCGGTCGTCACCTCGTAGCCCTTGGCGTCGAGATGGCGCGTCACCGGCCCCGGCGTGGTGAAGCGCGGCATCTTCAGCTTGGCGCCCTTCACCAGGTCGAGGGTCAGCACCACGTCCATCGGGCTTTCGATCGCCGTGCCGCAGACCTCGCCGTCGCCCTGCGCGGCGTGGGTGTCGCCGACCGAAAACAGCGCGCCCGCCACCTCGACCGGCAGATAGAGCACCGTGCCGGCGGCGAGGTCGCGGATATCGAGATTGCCGCCGACGCGCCGCGGTGGAACCACCGAATGCAGGCCCTTCTCGGCCGGTGCGTTGCCGATGGTGCCGGCGAACGGTTTCAGCGGCACCCGTCCGTTCTTGCCGAACAGCGCCGGCTCCAACGAACCGGCGTCGTATTTCCAGATGTTCAGCGCCGGCGTGGTGAAATCCTCCGCCAGCAGGCCGAAACCCGGAATGTTCGCCGTCCAGCCGAAGCCTGACGGCTTGAAGGCCTCGATGGTGACCTTCAGCGCGTCGCCGGGCCCCGCCCCCTCGATGAAGATCGGGCCGGTGACCGGATTGACCTTGGCGAAGTCGAGCTTGCCGACGTCCGCCACGGTGCTTTCCGGCGTCAGTTGCCCGCCCGATGAATCGAGGCACTGGAACTGAACAGTCGAGCCGGGCGCCACCCGCTCGGCCGGGGCAAAGGAATTGTCCCAGCCATAGTGATGATGGCGCCCATGAATGGTGTAGTCGCAGTTACTGCACATCTTTCACATACACATTGTCGTAGTTGATCGGGATATGGACCGGGTCGACATAGAGGTTGTCGGCACCGCCCATGCGTGGCGATTTCAGCGTGAAGCGCTGCTCGTTGAAGACCGGCGCCCAGGGCGCGTCCTCCATGATCTTGTCGTAGATCTCGCTCCACATCTTGTTGCGCTCGTCCGCCCTGGCCGGATCGGTGATGGAGTCGGCCTCGGCCGCCTTCTTGTCGAGGTCCTCGTTGCAGTACCACGACCAGTTCCAGCCGCCCGGCACGGCGCCGGCGCAGCCGAGGATCGGGCCGTAGAAATTGGATGGATCGGGGAAGTCGGCGATCCAGGCCATGCCGCCCGACCAGATCATCGGGGCGCCGTTCTTGTCGCCACCGGCGGCGATCACATTGGCCTGCGCCAGCGACTGGATCGAGGCCTTGATTCCGATGGCCGCGAGGTCCTGCTGGATCGCCTGCGCGATGCGCGGGTTGGGATCGGTGTTCATGGCATAGAGCTCGGTCTCGAAGCCGTCGGGATGACCGGCTTCGGCGAGCAGCGCCTTGGCCTTTTCCGGATCGTAGGGATAGCCCTTGAAATCCTTGTCGTAGCCCGGCATCGACGGCGGCAGTGGTTGGTTGGCGGGCACCGCGCGATTGTTGATCAACTGCACGATGCGGTCCTTGTTGATCGCCATGTTGACGGCCCGGCGCACCCTGACGTCGTCGAAGGGTTTTTGGGTGACGTTCATGGTGATGTAGCCGGTCTGCAACTGCCCGCCCTCGACCACCCGCGCCTTCTGCTCGGGATCGCTCATCACTTCCTGGAACTTGGCCGGCGGAATGCCGTCACCCGGCACGTCGATCTCGCCCTTCTGCAGGCGCAGCAGCGCCACGATCGGCTCCTGGCCGATCTCGAAGGTGATCTTGTCGAGATGCGGCAGGCCCTTGTGCCAGTAGTCGGGATTGCGTTCAAAGACGAGCCGCTGGCCGAGCGTCCATTCGGCCAGCTTGTAGGCGCCGGTGCCAACCGGATGCTTGCCGAAATCGGCGCCGTATTTCTCGACCTCTTCCTTCGGTACGACATGCGAAAAGTTGATCGCCATGACGTGCAGGAACGTGGCGTCGGGCCGGGTCAGTTCGAACTTGATCGTGTAGGGATCGACCACCGTCACGCCCGACAGGCTTTCGGCCTTGCCGGCGGCCATGTCGTCGAAGCCCTTGATGGAGCCGAAGAAACCGGCGCCGGGGCTCTGCGTCTTCGGATTGGTCACCCGGTCCAGTGAGTATTTCACGTCCTCCGCGGTCATCTCGCGGCCGTTGTGGAACTTGACGCCGTGCCGGAGCTTGAAGGTGAAGGTCTTGCCGTCGGGCGATATCTCGTAGCTTTCGGCAAGGTCGGGAACCAGCTTGGTGGTACCCGGCTCGTAGTCCATCAACCCGTCGAACAGGCTCTTGATCATCGACCAGTTCTGCCAGTCGTAGCCGATCGCCGGGTCGAGCGTGGCGACGTCGTCCTTGTAGGTGATGATGATGTCGCCGCCCTGCTTGATGTCCTGTGCCTGGGCGATGCCGCCGAAACCGAGCAGCAGCGCGAGCGCGGTCGCCGCTGCGGTTGATGTGAGGAGTTTCTTCATCCGACTGTTCCCTTCTCTGGTTTTTTCATCTCAGTTTGATGCGCGGATCGATGAGCGGCGCGACGATGTCGGCGAGCAGATTGCCGAGCACGATGGCGAACGCCGACACCAGCGTGACGCCCATGATGATGGGGATGTCGACGCGCTGGATCGCCTGCCATGCCAACTGGCCGATGCCCGGCCAGCCGAAGACGCTTTCCACCACGACGATGCCGCCCATGAAGATGCCGATGTCGATGCCGATCATGGCGATCACCGGCAGGATGGCGTTGGGCAGGGCATGGCGGAAGATGATGGCTGCGCGCGCCAGCCCCTTGGCGCGGGCCGTGCGCACATAGTCCTGATGCAGCACTTCGACCATGGAGGAGCGCATGATGCGCGCGTACCAGCCGGCACCCAATATGCCGATGGTGAGCGAAGGCAGCACCAGGTGCCGCCAGGTGCCGTAGCCGCCGATCGGGAACCAGCCGAGCTGCACGGCGAAGACGTAGAGGAGAAGCAGGCCGACGACGAACTGCGGCGCCGAGATGGTGACGAAGGACGCGACCATAAGGGTCTGGTCCGTCGCGCTGTCGCGCCGCACGGCGGCGATCAGGCCGCTGGCGATGCCGAGCACCAGTTCGCAGACGATGCCGCCCAGCATCAAGAGCAGCGTCGCCGGCAGGCGCGAGACGATGAGTTGGGTGACTTCCGAACGCTGGATGTAGGAGCGGCCGAGATCGCCGGAGAGAAGATGCGTCAGGTAGCGCCAGTATTGCACCAGGAAAGGCTGGTCGAGGCCGAGCTGGCGGCGGATATTCTCGACCGTCTGCGGCGTGGCACTGCGTCCGGCGATCTGGCGCACCGGATCGGCCGGCAGCAAATAGAGCAGCGCGAAGGTGATGATCGAGACGCCGAGCAGGATCAGCACCGATTGGACAATGCGGCGGCCGAGATAGGCGATCATGAATGGTCCCCCATCATTCGCGGCCTCTCTGCGTCGGATCGAGGATGTCGCGGAAGGCGTCGCCCACCAGGTTGAAGGCGAGCGCCAGCGCGAGGATCGCGATGCCGGGGAAGAACACCAGCCAGGGCGCGGCCTGGAAGTAGGTCTGGTTCTCGAAGATGATGTTGCCCCAGGACGGCGTCGGCGGCTGAACGCCGACGCCGAGATAGGACAGCGTCGCCTCCAGCAGCACGGTCGTGGAGATGCCGCAGGTGCCCCACACGATGATCGTCGGCAGGAGATGCGGCAGCACGTGGCGGAACAGGATACGCGGCGTGCCGGCGCCGATGGTCCGCTCGGCATCGATGAATTCGCGTGTCGAGAGCGAGCTCGTCTGCGTGTAGATGACGCGCGCGGTCTGCACCCAGTTGACCAGCGCGATGACCAGCGCGACGATCCACAGGCTGGGTTCCAGGATGGCTGCGAGGCAGATCGCGAGCAGCAGCGCGGGGAACGCCATCATCAGGTCCGTGAAGCGCATCAGCGCGCTGCCGACCCAGCCCTTGAAGTAGCCCGCCGTCATGCCGACCAGCGTGCCGATCAAGAGCGCCACGCCATTGGCGGCGACGCCGATGATGAGCGAGGTGCGCGCACCGAACAGGATGCGGGTCAGCAGGTCGCGGCCGAGCAGGTCGGTGCCGAGCCAGAACTTTTCCCCGGGCGGCAGCGGCGCGCCTTGCAGGGTCAGGCCGTCGAACATCTGCTCGTCGGGATCGTAGCCGGTCAGCCATGGCGCGAAGACCGCTCCGAGAACGACGATGGCGATGACCACCAGACCCAGCACGGCGAGCTTGCGCCGCAACAGCCGGCGCCAGACGCCGCGCCGTGCCCGGCCAAACATGGCGACGGGAGCGATCGCCTCAGGCCCGGCTGGAACGGTCATCCGGGCGGACCTCCCCAGCCATGGCCAGCACGCGCTGCGCCGCCTGTTCGATCGAGACCTGCCAGCTCATCGCCAGTGAGCGGAGCTGGTCGTAGGCACGCGCGTCGTCGACACCGTTGGCGCCGAGCACCGCCACCGCGCGCACGATCGTCTGCCGTTCCGCCACCCGCGCCTCGAGCGCCGCGACCTCGGCGGCGTGGCGCCGCCTGGCCTCGAACGTCTGGCGCGCGATCAGCAGGGCGGCGTAGACCCCGGCCTTGCCGATCGGCTTGACCATCTGCGCATCGGCCTTATGCGACAGCGCCCATTCGATGCGACCGGGCGCCTCCGAGCCGATCAGCGCAATGGTCGGCATCGGCGCCTCGCCCGGCTTCCACGGAAACTGCTGGTCGAAGCCGAGATCGACATCGAAGAACACGAAATCGGCGCCGAGCGCGTCCGTCGGAAGTTCCGGCCAGCAATCGGCCACGACGAGGCCGATGGCCGCCAGTTGCCTGGACAGCGTGGCGACCGTCGCGTGCGGCCGGTGCAGCACGAAGGCCCTGGCGCCGCCGAGATTGGGAATGCGCGCACGGCTCATCCGACCACCCTCAGCCTGGGACGCCCGAACGTCCTCTCGCGATCGTAGCGCGACAGATAGGGGTCGGGCGCGACTGCCTCCTCGCGACCGATCACCTCGAAGGCCCCGTTGGCGATGCGCCCGATCGCCACCGGCAAAGTGGCATGCTGGGTGCTGGGATCGATGCCGATCCGGCCGAGCCGCGTCCTGAAGCGGCGCTCAGCGAAGGCGCGCGCGCAGGCTTCCGGACCGGCGTCCGGATCGTGCGACAGAACGTCGGCCAGCACCTCGACCGCCGCATAGGCGGACGCCTCGAAGGACGAGGCGAAAGGCGCCGGGCGCGGCGCGAAATAGGGGCCGACCGAGAGGTGCCCCGTCCCCGCCTCGCCGATCGCCGGCAATTCGCATTCGGTGAGGTTGCAGGAAAGCACCGGGCAGGTTTCCGGCCCGAAGGCTGGGTCCTCAGCGGCCAGATCGCAATAGGCAGCGAGGAAGGCGTAGGACGAGGTGCCGATCAGATTGTTGAGGATGAAGTTCGGCCGCGACGCGCGGATCTCGTCGATCAGGCGGGCCACGTCGGTCTCGCCGATCTTCAGATAGCGCTCGCCCAGCACCCTGCCGCCGGCGTCGGCGATCAGGTCGCGCGCCACCCGGTTGGTTTCCCAGCCCCAGATGTAGTTCGAGCCGAGCAGGAAGC
>CAZBBT010000105.1:0-9322 GCA_964490065.1 uncultured Mesorhizobium sp.
GTGCTGGACGGCTGCAATGGAAGAAAATGCCATATGCCATTGCCCTCCCACAAGGGGGAGGGAGACGCCGACACTGCCGTTCCACCCAAAATCGCAGACGTTGCCAGGCTGTAGCGCGCCGCTCACGCCACGTCGCGCCGGCTGCTTTGCTGGACACGCGCCGGGCGCTCGCCGCGGATGATGTCGGAGGCCTCGACATAGGCCATCTCGATCAGGTAGGCGAGCATGTCGCAGCGCTCGGCCTCGGCCATGGTTCGCAATTGCCCGAGCATCGACTGCATGTAGTCGAGCGTTTCGGTCCGCCGCCTCGTAAAGACTTGCCGCATTTCATTCCTCTGCGCCGACGGGGCTACCCCAAAAGGCCGCCGGCGGTGGTTCCCGTGCCCGATATGGCTCCGGTTTCTCGTTGTTCCGCCGACATTATTTCATTTATCTAAAATTGCAATCTGTTTATCAATTCACGCTCAGGTTGCATGACGGAAAGACCCGCTTTTCGTGCTGCCTCTTGACCGGATCGAAAAGCACGGCCATGTGACGGGCGACCTGACAGCAATTTGTCGTGGGCAGCGATTTCGGCTGCCGCTTCATCGGACACGGGCAACGCATGGACGTCGTCGTCGTCGAATCGCCGGCCAAGGCGAAGACAATCAACAAGTATCTCGGGCGGAACTACAAGGTTCTGGCCTCGTTCGGCCATGTCCGCGACCTGCCGGCCAAGGACGGCTCGGTGCGCCCCGACGAGGATTTCTCCATGTCGTGGTCGGTCGACAACGCCTCGGCCAAGCGGCTGACCGACATCGCCAGGGCGGTCAAGGACGCCGACGGACTGATTCTCGCCACCGATCCCGATCGCGAGGGCGAGGCGATCTCCTGGCACGTGCTGGAAGTGCTGCGCCAAAAGCGCGCGCTGAAGGACAAGCCGGTCAGCCGCGTCGTCTTCAACGCCATCACCAAGCAGTCGGTGCTCGATGCGATGGCCAATCCGCGCCAGATCGACGCGCCGCTGGTGGACGCCTATCTGGCGCGCCGGGCGCTGGACTATCTGGTCGGCTTCACGCTCTCCCCCGTCTTGTGGCGCAAGCTGCCCGGCGCCCGCTCGGCCGGCCGCGTGCAGTCGGTGGCGTTGCGGCTGGTCTGCGACCGCGAGGCCGAGATCGAGCGGTTCGTCCGCGAGGAATACTGGAACATCGCCGCGATCCTCGGCACGCCGCGTAGCGAAACCTTCGAGGCCCGGCTGACGGCCTACGAGGGGAAAAAACTCCAGAAGCTCGACATCAAGAACAAGGAACAGGCCGACGGCATCAAGGCGATGCTGGAGGGCGCATCCTTCCGCGCGCTTTCGGTCGAGGCCAAGCCCACCAGGCGCAACCCGGCGCCGCCCTTCACCACCTCGACGCTGCAGCAGGCCGCCTCCTCGCGGCTCGGCTTCTCGGCCAACCGCACCATGCAGGTGGCGCAGCGGCTCTATGAGGGCATGGACGTCGGCGGCGAGACGGTGGGCCTCATCACCTATATGCGCACCGACGGCGTGCAGATGGCGCCGGAGGCGATTTCCGCGGCCCGCGCGGCCATCGGCAAGGAATTCGGCGATAGATACGTGCCTGAGAAGCCACGTTACTATACGGCCAAGGCGAAGAACGCGCAGGAGGCGCACGAAGCGATCCGCCCGACCGACTTCTTCCGCACGCCGGCCTCGGTCAAGGCATATCTCGATGCCGACCAGGCGCGCCTTTACGAACTGGTGTGGAAGCGCGCCATCGCCAGCCAGATGAACGCCGCCGAGATCGAACGCACCACGGTCGAGATCGAGGCGGTGAACGGCCAGCGTCATGCAAACCTTCGCGCCGTCGGCTCCGTCATCCGCTTCGACGGCTTCATTGCCGCCTACACCGACCAGAAGGACGAGGATTCCGAGGACGAGGAAAACCGCCGCCTGCCGGAGATCCGACAGGGCGAGCCGCTTTCGCGCGAGAAGATCGACGCCACCCAGCACACCACCGAGCCGCCGCCGCGCTATTCGGAGGCCTCGCTCATCAAGAAGCTGGAGGAACTGGGCATCGGCCGTCCCTCCACCTACGCGGCGACGCTGAAGACGCTGGAAGACCGCGAATATGTCGTGATCGACAAGCGCCGGCTGATCCCGCAATCCAAGGGCCGGCTGGTCACCGCCTTCCTCGAAAGCTTCTTCGAGAAATATGTCGAATACGACTTCACCGCCTCGCTGGAGGAAAAGCTCGACGAGATTTCCGACGGCAAGCTCGCCTGGAAGGACGTGCTGCGCGACTTCTGGAAGGATTTCTCCGCCTCCGTCGACGACATCAAGGAGTTGCGCGTCTCCGACGTTCTCGATGCGCTGAACGAGGAACTGGCGCCGCTGGTGTTTCCGGCCCGCGAGGACGGATCGGACCCCCGCGCCTGCCCGAAATGCGGCAACGGCCAGCTTTCGCTGAAACTCGGCAAATACGGCGCCTTCGTCGGCTGCTCGAATTATCCCGAATGCGGCTATACCCGCCAGCTCGGTGGCGAAGCCAACGGCAATGGCGAGAACGGAGCGGTCGAGGACGGCACCAAGGTGCTGGGCAAGGACCCTTATACGGCGGAGGAGATCACGCTGCGCTCCGGCCGCTTCGGGCCGTATGTCCAGCGCGGCGAGGGCAAGGAGGCGAAACGCTCCAGCCTGCCGAAGGGCTGGGCCATGGAGACGATCGACCATGAAAAGGCGCTGGCGCTGCTTTCGCTGCCGCGCGACGTCGGCAAGCATCCAGAGACCGGCAAGATGATCTCGGCCGGGCTCGGCCGCTACGGGCCGTTCGTGCTGCACGACGGCACCTACGCCAATGTGGAGAGCATCGAGGATGTCTTCTCGATCGGCCTCAACCGTGCCGTCTCGGTGCTCGCGGAGAAGCAGGCGAAGGGCCGCAACGGGCGCAATGGCGGCACGCCGGCGGCGCTGAAGGAGCTCGGCGAGCATCCCGACGGCGGCAAGATCACCGTCCGCGACGGACGCTACGGCCCCTATGTCAACTGGGAGAAGGTCAACGCGACCCTGCCCAGGGGCAAGGACCCGCAATCGGTGACGCTGGACGAGGCGCTGGCGCTGATCGCGGAAAGGGCAGCCAAAGGCGGCGGCGGGAAAAAGCCATTCCGCAAGGCGGCCGGCGGCACGAAAAAACCGGCGGCGAAAAAACCCGCGGCGAAAAAGACCGCTTCCAAAAAGAAAGAATAGGCCGTGGCGCGCAGGATTTCCGGACGAGGCCACGGCGATCCCCGCACTGCCGACACCCGCAGCGCCAAGGACAGCTACCGCCCCTCACGCGACGAGGTCCTGCGCTACATCGCCGAAAACCCCGACCGTTCCGGCAAGCGCGAGATCGCCAAGGCCTTTTCGCTGCGCGGCGACGACCGCATCTGGCTGAAGGACCTGTTGCGCGACCTCGCCGACGAGGGCCTGCTGGAAAAGAGCCGCAAGCGCCATATCCGCCCCGGCGCGCTGCCGCATGTGACGGTGCTGGAGATATACGGCCGCGATCCGGACGGCAGCCTGCTGGCGCGGCCCCCCGAGTATGACGGCCCGGCTCCGCCGGTGGTCGCCATCCGCCCCTCGCGCGGCAACGGTCCGCCACCCGGCATCAGCGACCGGGTGCTGGCGAAAACCTTCCCGACCGATGAGCCGACAGGTCCGGCCTACACGGCGCGGGTGATGAAGGTTTTCGAGAAGCGCTCGGAGGCGGTTCTCGGCGTCTTTCGCGTTCTGAAGGACGGCTCCTTCCGCATCGAGCCGGTGGAGCGGCGCCAGCCGGAACTCATCGTCGACAAGGAATTTTCGAACGGCGCGAAGAACGGCGACCTGGTCGAGGTGGAACCCGCGCGGGCGCCGCGCTACGGCCTGCCCAAGGCCAAGGTGCTCTCGGTGCTGGGCTCGCTGACCAGCGAGAAGGCGGTCTCCATGATCGCCATCCACGCCCACGACATCCCGCATATCTTTGCGCCGGAGGTGATGGCGGAGGCGGAGGGACTTAAGCCAGTCGCGCTGGAGAAGCGCGAAGACTGGCGCGAGCTGGCGCTGGTCACCATCGATCCGGCCGACGCCAAGGACCATGACGACGCGGTGTTCGCCGAGCCGGATACGGACGAGAAGAACCCGGGCGGCGTCGTCGTCACCGTCGCCATCGCCGACGTCGCGGCCTATGTGCGACCGGGTTCGCCGCTCGACCGCGAGGCGCTGAAGCGCGGCAACTCGGTCTATTTCCCCGACCGGGTCGTGCCGATGCTGCCCGAGCGCATCTCCAACAACCTCTGCTCGCTGCGCGAGGGCGAGGACCGGCCGGCGATGGCCGTGCGCATGACCTTCTCGGCCGACGGGCGCAAGATCAGGCACAGCTTTCATCGCGTCATGATGAAGTCGGCGGCGAAGCTCGCCTACGGCCAAGCGCAGGCGGCGATCGACGGCGCGCCGGACGACAAGACCCGGCCGATTCTCGAAACGGTGCTGAAGCCGCTGTGGGACGCCTACGCCGTTCTGAAGCGCGGCCGCGACGCGCGCCAGCCGCTGGAACTCGAGCTGCCGGAGCGAAAGATCCTGCTCAAGGAGGACGGCACCGTGGACCGCGTGGTGGTGCCCGAGCGGCTCGATGCCCACAAGCTGATCGAAGAATTCATGATCCAGGCCAATGTCGCGGCTGCCGAGACGCTGGAGGCGAAGAAGCAGGCGCTGGTCTATCGCATCCACGACGCGCCCTCGCTCGCCAAGCAGGAATCGCTGCGCGAGTTCCTGCACACACTCAATCTCTCGCTGGCGCGCGGCGCGCAGATGCGGCCATCGCAGTTCAACTCAATCCTGGAGCGGGTGCGCGGCGCCGACAACGAGGCGCTCGTCAACGAGGTGGTGCTGCGCTCGCAGAGCCAGGCGGAATATTCGCCGGCCAATATCGGCCATTTCGGCCTGAATCTCACCCGCTACGCGCATTTCACCTCGCCGATCCGGCGCTATGCCGACCTGATCGTGCACCGCGCCCTGATCGCGGCACTTGGCCTCGGCCCCGGCGGGCTGACCCGCGACGAAGAGGCGCGGCTGGAGGAAATCTCGGCGCTAATCTCCGCCTCGGAGCGCCGCGCCATGGCGGCCGAGCGCGAGACGGTGGATCGGCTGATCGCCGCCTATCTGGCCGAGCGGGTCGACGAGCGGTTCGACGCCCGCATTTCCGGCGTGGTGAAGGCCGGGCTCTTTGTCACATTGCCGCAGTATGGCGCGGATGGCTTTATCCCGGTGTCATCGCTGGGCGGCGATTACTATATCTACGACGAAGCGGCGCGATCGCTGTTCGGAGAGCGCAGCGGCAAGGGTTACCAGCTTGCGGACCGCGTCGAGGTCCGCCTCGTCGAAGTGGCGCCGATGGCGGGCGCGATGCGCTTCGAGATGCTGAGCGAGCCCAAGCCTCTGCCCGGTTCGCGGCGCTCGTTCCACAAGGCCAAGGGCCGCGCCCGGGCATCGCAAACGCGCCCGCGCGGCAGGAGACGATGACAATGATGGAGATCACCGGGCCGGACGCCAAGCTTTTCGGCGGCGAGCACCACTCGAGGCGCCCTGCACGCCCGCTCTGGCCGGCGATCAAGCGCGGATTGCACGGCCGCTGCCCGCATTGCGGCCAAGGCAAGCTGTTTAGCGCATTCGTCAAGACGGTCGACAAATGCGAGGCCTGCGGCGAGGAGATTTCGCATCACCGCGCCGACGACCTGCCGGCCTATCTCGTCATCGTCATCGTCGGCCATATCGTCGTCAGCGCCTTCATGGCGGTGGAGATGACGACCTTCTGGCCGATGTGGCTGCATCTGACGGTCTGGGCGCCGCTGACGCTCATCCTTTCCCTGCTGCTTTTGCAACCGGTCAAGGGCGGCGTCGTCGGCCTGCAATGGGCCAATTATATGCACGGCTTCGGCGGCGAAGCCGACGTGATCGAAACCCATCCCGAAGCCGACGCCTGAGGTGGTGCAACGGGCAGGCCTGCCTCACCCCTTTCGCGACTGGGAAGATTCCGCTAGGTCGAATGAATGCAAGGGATGACGAGGGCGGAGATAGACAGGGCCGAAAAAGCCGATGCCGCCCTTGGCGACGGCCCCAAGCGGCCGCGCGACGCCGCGACGCTGATCCTTCTCGACCGCAAGGGCGACGAGTTCCACGTGCTGATGGGCCGCCGGCACATGCGCCACGCCTTCATGCCGGGGAAATTCGTGTTTCCCGGCGGCCGCACCGATCCCGCCGACAGCCGCATACCGGTCGCCGCGTCCCTGCCCGCCGAGGAAGAGGCGAAACTGACGGCATGGGCCGGGCGCGTCGGCGCAGCCCGCGCGCGCGCCATCGCGCTTTCGGCCATCCGCGAGACCTATGAGGAGGCCGGCCTGCTGATCGGCAAGCGCGGCGCTTTCGCGACGGGCAAGGCGGACTGGCAGGGTTTTGTCCGAAACGACGTCCGGCCTTCGCTCGACACGGTCCGCTTCGTCGCCCGCGCCATCACCCCGCCCGGCAGGGTACGCCGCTTCGACACGCGCTTTCTCGCCGTCTGGCGCAGCGAAGTGGCGGTGGAACTGCCCGACGGCGGCCCGACTAACGAACTCGAGGAACTGGTGTGGCTGCCGCTGGGCGAAGCGGTGCAGGCCGACATTCCGACCATCACCCGGACCATCCTGGGAGAACTGAAAAAGCGGCTCGACTACGACCCGCTGTTGCGCCCCGGAGGCGGCGAGGTTCCCTTCTATCGACTCGTGCGTGGCCGCTTCGTTCGCGAAATCATCTAGTCTCTCCGGTTCCCAAGGCGTTTCATGACGGTGGACGTGCAACGACAGCAAGAAGAGTGCGTGCAGTGGCTCTCGCTGGTCGCGGCGATCTCCGCGATCAGCGTGGTCGGCATCGCCATCGGGCTCGGCATGCCACTTCTGTCCGTGGTGCTGGAATCGCGCGGCCATTCGGCCACGATGATCGGCCTCAACACGGCGGTTGCGGGCCTCGCCTCGATCGCCGGCGCGCCGCTGGCGACGCCGCTGGCCAGCCGGCTGGGCGTCGCCTGGGCGATGCTCCTGATGATCGCGACGGGGGCGCTGGCCTTCGTCGGCTTCCATTTCGCGCCCGCCTTCTGGATGTGGTTCCCCCTGCGCGTGGTGCTGCACATCTCGCTGACGGTGCTTTTCATCCTCTCCGAGTTCTGGATCAGCGCCTCGGCGCCGCCGTCGCGGCGCGGCCTCGTGCTCGGCATCTACGCCACGGTTCTGTCGCTCGGCTTCGCGGCCGGGCCTTGGCTGTTCTCGCGGCTGGGCAGCGCCGGCTTCCTGCCCTTCGGCGTCACCGTCGCGCTGGTGGTCATCGCCGCCATACCGGTGCTTGCGGCGCGCAAGGAAAGCCCGCCGATCCGCGCCGAGGGCGAGGAGACCAGCCATTTCTTCCGCTATATCTGGATAGTGCCGACTGCGACGGCCGCCGTGCTGGTGTTCGGCGCGGTCGAAACCGGCGGTTTTGCGCTGTTTCCGATCTATGGCAGTCGTATCGGCTATTCGGAGGCCGACGCGGCGCTCCTGCTCACCATGATCGGACTTGGCAACGTCATGCTGCAAATCCCGATCGGCATGATCTCCGACAGGGTCCGCGACCGCCGCCAGCTATTGCTGGCCTGCGCTGCGGTCGGTCTTCTCGGCACCGCCTTCATGCCGTTCTTCGCCCAGAACTGGCACCTGATGGCGCTGCTTTTATTCCTTTGGGGCGGCGTGGTGGCGGCCATGTACACCGTCGGCCTCGCCCATCTCGGCTCGCAGCTTTCGGGCCATGAACTCGCCTCTGCCAACGCCGCCTTCGTGCTGTGCTACGGCGTCGGCATGGTGCTGGGGCCGCAGGCGATCGGCATCGGCATGGACGTTTTCGGCCCGTCAGGCTTCGGCTGGTCGCTGGCCCTGTTCTTCGGCGCCTACATGGTGCTGGCCGCCGGGCGGCTGGCGGTGCGGCGGCGGGTGGGCTGAGCCGCCGCTCTTGCATTCTTCCCGCATTGCTGTATATCCGCGCGCAATCTGCCGGTCCCGACTGGGGGCTGAACGGAGGGCCGAAGGCCGTTTTCCCTGAAAACAAAGCTTTCGTCGCGACGCCGCAGGGCGTCCGCCTCCCGTGTCTCCGCTCTCGACCGTCTCGTGTTTGCTCCTTTCTTCCCCGCTTTTGCGGGTTAAGAGAAGTTGCAGAGGCTCTAGCCGCCGGGAACCGGGAGAGAAATGAAGAAAGGCAAGACAAATGGCTCTTTACGAACATGTGTTCCTTGCCCGGCAGGATCTGTCGCAGCAGCAGGTCGATGAGCTCGTTGAACGTTTCAAGGGCGTCATCTCCGCTGGCGGCGGCTCGGTCGGCCGGGTCGAGAACTGGGGACTGAAGTCCCTCACCTACCGGGTCAAGAAGAACCGGAAGGCCTACTACACGCTAATGGATCTGACCTGCCCGGCGGACGCGCTCAAGGAAATGGAGCGCCAGATGGGCCTGTCGGAAGACGTGCTGCGCTTCCTGACCATCAAGGTCGACAAGCACGAGGAAGGCGCCTCCGCCATGATGCAGAAGCGCGAGGAGCGTTCCGATCGCGGCGGCTTCGGCGACCGTGATCGCGGCCCGCGCTCGTTCGGCGACCGCGACAGAGGCGACCGTGGGGGCGACCGGGGTGGCGACCGCGGCGACCGTGGTCCGCGCCGGCCGCGTGAAGGCGAAGGAGAAGAATAATGGTCGACATCAACCAGATCCCGACCCGGCGCCCGTTCCACCGCCGCCGCAAGACCTGCCCGTTCTCGGGCGCCAACGCGCCGCGCATCGACTACAAGGACGTGCGCCTTTTGCAGCGCTACATTTCCGAGCGCGGCAAGATCGTGCCCTCGCGCATCACCGCCGTCAGCCAGAAGAAGCAGCGCGAGCTCGCCCAGGCGATCAAGCGCGCCCGTTTCCTCGGCCTGCTGCCCTACGTGGTGCGGTAATACTTTTAAGGCGGGCGGCTTGCCGCCCGCTTCCCCTTCCGGGTTCGGCCCGGTCGGGCGCACTGAAATCCGAGTTGGGGCAAGCGATGCCCCTAACTGCCAACGGGCAGGACAGCGACCCCGGCGAAACCGCCGCCTTGCTTCCTGTCCTTGAGAATCTGATTCAACCGCCTGCGGTTCTGAAAGGACAAAACCATGGAAGTCATTCTTCTCGAACGCATTTCCCGCCTCGGCCAGATGGGTGAGACCGTCAAGGTCAAGGACGGCTTCGCCCGCAACTTCCTGCTGCCGAAGGGCAAGGCGCTGCGCGCCAACGAAGCCAACAAGAAGAAATTCG
>CAZBBT010000106.1:0-9239 GCA_964490065.1 uncultured Mesorhizobium sp.
TCCGCCTCGGTGAGCCGGTTTCCAACCAGATAGCGCTGCCTTGACAGCCGCTCCTCGATCCGGTCGAGCGCGGAAAACAACTCCCAGAACGCTTCCTCATAGGCCTCCTGCGTGGTGGCGAAGCCGGCGCGGTAGACGCCGTTGTTGATCGCCGGGTAAACGAGTGCGTTGATCTCATCGATCTCGCCACGCAGTTCCTCGGGATAGAAGTCGAGGCTCGCGTCGCCCCATTCGTCGAAAGCCGAGTTCAGCATCCGGATGATCTCGGACGATTCGTTGTTGACGATGGTCTTCTCCTTCCTGTCCCACAGCACCGGTACGGTGACGCGGCCGGAATAGGTCGGATCGGCCTTGGTGTAGATCTCATGCAGGAAATTTTGGCCGTAGAGCGTGTCGCCGGTGGCGCCATCCTCGGCCAGGAAGGTCCAGCCGTTCTCGCCCATGTGATGGTGGACGATCGAGACCGAGATGACGTCTTCGAACTTCTTCAGTGCGCGGAAGATCAGCGTGCGATGCGCCCAGGGACAGGCGAGCGAAACATAGAGATGGTAGCGGCCTGGCTCCGCCTTGAAGCCGCGCGTGCGCCCCTCGGCCGGTGCGCCGTCTCTCGTCACCCAGTCGCGCCATTGCGATTGCGCCCGCACGAAGCGGCCGCCGCTTTCCTTGGTGTCGTACCAGCGGTCCTGCCATTTGCCGTCGACCAGAAGTCCCATCGTAGCGTCCTCGCGTTTCGCCTGATGTAGGACATGACGACGCCGGCAGGAACGCGTCAGGCGTGAACGCACCGTCACCATCGGCTGCCTATCGGAAAAGCCCGATTGCGGCGGCGAAAAATTGATGCTAGCGGAAGCGCCGCATGATCGGTTTCTTTGCTCTCATCCGGTTCGACCGACGACGAAAGGACGCCCGCGCCTGACCAGGCGCCGACTGGCGAACGCTGCCGCTTGCAGCACCCTTCCTCCGAACCGGAACGCAAAGACCATGAGCCTTGCCGACGTTGTCTACCTGCCGGAAACCCCGGCGCACGACGCTGAAATCGAAGCCATCAACGAAGAAGCTTTCGGTCCGGGCCGCTTTGCCCGCGCCGCCTACAGTATCCGCGAAGGCGGGCCGCACGAGCGCGCCCTGTCCTTCGTGGCAGTGGACGGTGAGATCGTCGTCGCCTCGGTGCGCATGACCCGCATCGCGGCGGGCGCGGGCCGTGCCTTGATGCTCGGGCCGCTCGCGGTGCGGCCTGCCTACAAGAACCTCGGCATCGGCCGCCGTCTGGTGGCGATCGCGCTCGAAGAGGCGGCGAAAGCCGGCCACCCCGCGGTCATCCTGGTCGGCGACGAGCCCTATTACGGCCCGCTCGGCTTCAAGAAAATACCGCGCGGCCAGGTTTCCATGCCGCGGCCGGTCGACCTCGACCGGGTGCTGTCGCACGAGATCGTGCCGGGCGCGGTCGCGAAACTGACCGGCATGATCGATCATGTCGACAGGATGGCCGTCGCTCCTGCATGAGCCGGCGCAGGCAGTTGTTGCACAGGCCATCGCGGCTTCGTAGCGTATGCGTTGCAGAGCAAGGGAGCCTGAAATGAATCCGAACGGCCAGATCGCAATCGTCACCGGTGCCGGCTCCGGCCTTGGTGAAGCCACCGCGCGGGCGCTCGCGGCGAAGGGTGCAAGGGTGGCGCTGCTCGACCTCGGCGTCGAGCGCGCCGAAAAGGTCGCGGCGGATATTGGCGGCGTGGCGGTGAAATGCGACGTCGCCAGCGCCGAAAGCGGCGAGGCGGCCATTGCCGAAGCCGCTGAGCGGCTCGGTCCGGCTCGCATCCTGGTCAACTGCGCCGGCATCGCCATCGGCGCGAAGACGGTCGGCAAGGATGGCCCGCACCCGCTGGACCAGTTCGCCAGAGTGATCGGGATCAACCTCGTCGGCACCTTCAACATGATCCGCCTGTTCGCCGACCGCGCGGCGAAGCTGGAGGCGCTGGAAGGCGGTGAGCGCGGCGTGATCGTCAACACGGCATCCGTCGCCGCCTTTGACGGCCAGATCGGCCAGGCCGCCTATTCGGCCTCCAAGGGCGGCGTGGTCGGCATGACGCTGCCCGTGGCGCGCGACCTTGCCCGCTCCGGTATCCGCGTCTGCACCATCGCGCCCGGCATCTTCAAGACGCCGATGATGGCGGGCATGCCGCAGGAGGTGCAGGATTCGCTGGGCGCCGCCGTGCCCTTCCCGCCTCGTCTCGGCGAGCCGTCGGAATACGCGGCGCTCGCCCTGCACATCGTCGAGAACCAGATGCTGAACGGCGAGACCATCCGCCTCGACGGCGCCATCCGCATGGCGCCGAAATAGAAGGCGATGCCATCCGGCCCTCCTCCGGCGGAAAAGACCGGCCCACTCGCCGGGCTGAAGGTTATCGAGATGGCAGGCCTCGGCCCGGTGCCGCTGGCGGCGCTGATGCTGGCGGAAATGGGTGCGGAGGTGCTGCGCATCGAGAGGGCCGGCGAGGAGCGCCCCTTCCTCGATCTGCCCGACGAATATGAGCTTGCCCGTCACGGCCGCTCGATCCTGAAGATCGACGTCAAGCAGGCCGAAGGCCGCGACCTGCTCGAGAAACTGGCGGAAAAGGCCGATGTGCTGCTGGAAGGCTTTCGGCCCGGCGTGATGGAACGGCTGGGCCTCGGTCCGGACGTGTTGCTGGCGCGCAACCCGGCGCTGATCTACGGTCGCATGACCGGCTTCGGCCAGGACGGTCCGCTGGCGAACCGCGCCGGCCACGACATCACCTATCTCGCGCTTTCGGGCGTGCTTTCCGCCGTCGGCCGCAAGGGCGAAAGGCCGGTTCCCCCACTCAACCTGATCGGCGACTATGGCGGCGGCACGATGATGCTGCTCACCGGCGTTCTGGCCGCCCTGCTTTCCCGCGCGCGGACCGGCAAGGGCCAGGTCGTCGACGCCAGCATGGTCGAGGGCGCGGCGATGCTGTCGGCGCCGCTGCATGCCTACATGGCCGCCGGCCTATGGCGCGATGCGCGTGGCGAGAACCTGCTCGACACCGGCGCGCCTTTCTACGACACCTACGAGACTGCCGATGGCGGCCACGTCGCCGTCGGCTGCCTGGAGCCGCGCTTCTTCGCCGAATTCGCTCGCCTCCTGCCGCTCGATCGGCACTTCGTCGCCGGCCAGTACGATCGCGCTTTATGGGACGGGATGCGAAAGGCCATCGCCGGCAGATTTCGTGAGCGCACGCGCGACGACTGGGCCATCCATTTTGCCGGATCCGATGCCTGCGTCGCGCCGGTTCTGACGCTCGGCGAAGCGGCTGACCACCCGCACAACCGTGCCCGCGAAAGCTTTGTCAGCGTCGGCTCCCTGCATCGACCTGCCCCATCGCCACGCTTTTCGGCTACCCCATCGGCCGTAGCCGAAGCGCCGACCCCGCGTGATCGCGAGCCAGTCCGCACGCTGGCCCGCTTCGGCCTCGACGAGGAAGACATTGCCGCCCTTGTCAAATCTGGAGCGATGCGCCAATAACTGGATTAAAATAATCATATTATATTGGAGCTGTGGGTGGCCGAGAAGAAGGATGTCATTCGCGAAACGGACGCCGCCACCATTCGATTGGCGAAGACGCTGCTGCGTACCGCTCGCTTTGGCGCGATCGGGGTTATCGAACCCGAAACCGGCGCTCCGTATGTGAGTCGCGTCGGCGTCGCCACGGATATCGACGGCACGCCGCTGATCCTGATCTCCGGCCTGTCCGCCCACACCGTTGCGCTGATGGCCGACCCGCGCTGTTCGCTGATGGTCGGCGAACCCGGAAAGGGGGATGCGCTCGCCCACCCCAGGATTTCGCTGACCTGCCGCGCACGGCGCCTCGAGTGCGGCTCGCCGGAAAACAGCCGTGCCGAGCGCCGCTACCTGAACCGCAACCCGAAGGCGAAACTTTATGTCGGGCTCGGCGATTTCTCGTTCTTCCGTCTTGAGCTGGAACGCGCCGGTCTCAACGGCGGCTTCGGCAAGGCCTATCTGCTTGAGCGGAACGACATCCTCGTCGAAGGCCCGGTTACCGAAGCGTTGGCCAGCAGCGAGCAAGGCGCGGTCGATCACATGAACGCCGATCACCGAGACGCTGTCCAGGCTTATGCGTTTCATTATGCCAAGGTGTCTGGCGAAGGCTGGACGCTTGCCGGCATCGATGCCGACGGCTTCGATCTGCTTTCCGGCGACGAGGTCAGGCGCGTCTTCTTTCCCGAACCGCTGGCATCGGCGTCCGATTTGCGCCGGGTATTGGTCGACATGGCCCGCACCGCGCGCGGCACCAGTGCAACAAAGCAGGCACCTGTTGTCGAATAAGCGCATCGGTGCTTGAGATTTGACCGGAATGTTTTACTTTCCCCGTGCAGCCCCTGATTGCAGCGTGCTGCACCGATGATGTTGAAAGATCCGGACGCCATTGCCCCCATGGCAGCCGGGCGGACAAGAACGGGGCAGAGATGGTTTCCTCCAGACTGATCGCCGATACCGAGGCCGCGGCGGTATTTCTCACGCTTATGGGCAACGAGAAGCGCCTTGCCATCATGGGCCACCTCATGGACGACGAACTGTCGGTCGGCGCCATAGCGGAGCTTGTCGATCTCAGCCAGTCGGCCCTGTCGCAACATCTGGCCAAATTGCGCGGACTCGGGCTCGTCCAGACGCGACGCGACCGGCAGATGATCTACTATTCCTGCCGGTCCGACGCGGTGCGGCGATTGCTGGCGCTGCTCGCCGACATTTTCGACCGTGACGATGAGGAAGAAGAAGTCGAGCAGCCGCGCTTGCGCAGCACCGGGACTTGACGGGAGCGCCAGACCGCCGCAAGCCCGGCAGGAACCTAGTCCGGGCGCACCATGCAACTCATCCCGATCGACGATCCGGCCGACCCGCGCGTGGCCGCCTATATCGACATACGCGAGCGTGACCTGACCGGCCGCCAGGGAAGGTTCGTGGCCGAGGGCAAGGTGGTGCTCGATGCGCTGTTTTCATCGAGCCGCTTCGAAGCCGAGTCGGCGCTGGTACTGCAGAACCGGATTGCGGGGCTCACGGATACTCTGCAGAAGGCCCCATCTGGCCTGCCGGTCTATATCGCATCGAGCGCCGTGATGGATCGGATTGCCGGCTTTCCGATCCACCGCGGCATATTGGCGATCGGCCGCAAGCCTGCGCCACAGCATGCCGCAGCGCTTCTCGCAGCCCTGCCGCGCCGCGCTGTTGCGATCGTCCTGATCGGCATCGCCAACCACGACAATGTCGGTTCGATCTTCCGCAACGCCGCCGCTTTCGGTGTCGATGCTCTCTTTCTAGACCGGAGTTGCTGCGATCCGCTCTACCGCAAGGCGATCCGCGTTTCGACCGGTTCGGTGCTGCGCGTGCCCTACGCGATCTTCGACGACACCGCCGATCTTGCCGCCGCGCTGGCCGCCGGCAGCTTCGAGGCGTTTGCGCTCTCGCCGCGCGGCACGACCAAACTCAGACTGGCCTCATATGGCGAACGGGTGGCGCTCTACCTCGGCACGGAAGGCACCGGCCTGCCCGAGAATCTGATGGCGCGCATGAAGACGCTGCGCATCGCCATGGCCGAAGGAGTGGACAGCCTGAACGTCGCTGCTGCATCGGCCGTTGCGTTGCATCACTTTTTGCCGTCGCCAGACCGGGTCTAGAGTCAGTCGGTCGGATTCAGCAATGCCCGCACCCGGTCGGCGAGGCTGATCGGTGCAGTGTCGGGGCGTTCATGCGCCGCCGGACCGGCCAGCGCCTGAACGGCAGGCGAACCCGGACCTTCCAGCCTGATGACCAGATCGACAACCTGCGCGGCGAGATTCTGCATCTCCTCGCGCATGGCCGCATCTCCCGCGCCTGGCGGAACTCCGTTCTGCGCTGCATCGTGTGCCGAACCGACGGCGCCCTTCTCTTTCCCGCGCAATCGCGCAAGTTCTCGGTCGCGCCGGTCGAGCTTCTCCTCGCGGTCGGCCAGCGTGGCCAGAAGCCGTTCCAATTTCTTGTCGAGATCGGCGTTCCGTTTCTGCTCCCCTTTCAGGGCTTCGCGCGCCGCCCTTGCCTCCGACATGGCTTCCTGCTGGCGTTTGTCCGCCTCCTTGCGCTCGGCACGCAGCGCGGCGGTATCTCCCCTGATCTGCTCGAGTTCGGATTCGCGCGCCACCAGTTCGATCTGCCGGTTGGATGAGGAAAAGCTCGCCTCGTCGTACATCTGGCCCAGTTTTTCCAGTTCGTCGGCGCGAACCTCGATCATTTTCTCGGCTTGCGCCAGGCTTTGCGCCACTTGCTGCAGTTGGTTTTCGCGCTGACCGAGTTCAGCCCGCAATTCGCTGTTGCGTGCTTCCGCTTCGGCCAATGCGGTGTCGCCGGCCTCCTGTCGAGCGCGTGCCTGCCTGGCTGCCTCCTGGCCGCGATTGATCTCGACCAGTTGTGTCGCGGCCTTTTCACGCAATGCCTGGACCTCGATTTCGAGCCGCCGTATCGCCATGGCGAACTCGGCACGCACACCGTCCTTCTCGGCCTGGATTTCGGCCGGCGTGAGCGGCAGCGTCGCCTCAATGCGGCGGCGCGTCAGCCGGCCAGCCCGCCGCCACGCGGCCGGCGCGAACAGCACGACGACAAAACCGCAGGCGAGCACGCCCAGCGCAAAGAACAGTATGGACTGGACCAAGGCGCCTTACCCGTCGTTCCCATCGCCGCTCACTGCGGAGCGGCCGTGCCCCACCGCATGGCGCAAATCCGGCCGCGCGGCAAGAGCCGGCATGGCGCAGCCGACCTCAGAACGGATTCCAGGTCGGCTCCTGGGTCAGCTTGAGATAGCCGAGATTGATTCCCAGGCGGGCGCCGACGCCGGTGCGGATCGGAACCAGAAGGATGTTCCCGGCCTTCAGCACGTTGAAGCCGACGCCGGCCACGACATAGGCCGAACCGGCCACACCGCCGAACCGGTTGTAAAGACTGCCCACATCGTCGAGATTGTAGACCAGCATCATCACGCGCGAACCTTCGCCGCCGAAATCCCAGCCGAGCGAAGGCCCCTGCCAGAACACCTTATGGTCGCCGGCGTTCTTAGTGTAGAGCGTGCCCTCGCCATAGGTGAGACCACCGATCAGCGCGCCAGATCCCTCCTCGCCGAGCAGGTAGCCGTTCGGCAGGCCGTAGGAGGCGAACACCTTCTCCACTACCGAGGCCAGCCCTCCGGATGTCGAACCAAAGAAACGGTGGCCCGAATCGATGATCTCCTGTGCGGTGTATTCTTGCGCCTCGGCCCGCATGGGCGCGAAGGCGAACAGGCCTGCAAGAGCAATCGTCAGGAAAAGGGCGCGGACCAGGCTCAGGCCGCAGAATCGGGCAATCATGCTTCCAATCTCCGTCAGGGAGCACTTTCGCCGACGCCTCGCACATCGCAGCTCTTCGATGGCTGCTTCCATATGCCTTACGGGCAAATTATGCCGTAATCCTTTTTCAACCATTAAGCTTTCACATGAAGATGGCGGTTCGAAGGCCGGTATCGACATTGGCGCCGGCTTTCCGCCATTCTGCGCGAACACACATTTGCAACGGGCTTTTTTTGGATTTCTTGCCGCACCGGCGGACACTGTGTATCAGGGGTGCGGCGAGAAAACGGTATCGACGCGATTGTCCGAGGGTACGGTCATCCGCTTGATGTTGTTTGAATTTTGCAAGGACCTTTATCTATGGCCGACCTTTTTTCCCTGTCCCCCGCGGATCTTGCCGCGCTGCTGTGCAGCAGGGTTTGCCATGACATCATTTCGCCCGTCGGCGCCATCAACAACGGCCTGGAACTGCTCGATGAAGGCGGCGCCGACGAAGACGCCATGAACCTGATCCGCCAGAGCGCCAGGAATGCCTCGGCGCGACTGCAGTTCGCCCGTATCGCCTTCGGCGCCGCCGGATCCGCGGGAATGCTCATCGACACCGGTGACGCGGAAGCCGTTGCCGTCGCTTTCTTCAAGAACGAAAAGCCGGAATTGACCTGGACCGGCACCCGCGCGCTCCTGCCCAAGAACAAAGTCAAGCTGCTGCTCAATCTCATTCTCGTGGCGAACGCCGCCATCCCGCGCGGTGGCAAGCTTGCCGTGAAACTCGAGGATCTCGAGAACCAGCCTCGCTTCACACTGTCCGCCAGCGGGCCGATGCTCAGGGTGCCGCCGAAATTCCTGGAACTGCATTCGGGCCATAGGCCCGAGGAGCCCATCGACGCCCACTCGGTGCAGCCCTACTACACGCTGCTTCTGGCACGCGAGGCCGGCATGGAAGTGTCGATCCATGCGACGGCCGACGAGATCGTGCTCAGCGCCGCCTGAAAATTCTCGCTCGCCCCATTTGATCCTTCCCGGAAGCTATGCCGGCCGGCCTTCCGCCCCGACAGCACACGTAAAAATTGTAAAGGTCCGTTACGGCCCCGTTTTCTTTGCAAAAATTTTACCCAAACGCTTTTCGGCTTTTTTACCTGAACGGCCTATAGTCGGTCGATAGGCCCGAGCCTTCCGGCTTGCGGGGTGGCCTCGTGGGGTGGCAAAGAGGACCCGGAAATGAAACGCTGCATGTTCGTCGACGATTCGAGCGTCATCAGAAAGGTTGCCAAACGCATTCTCGGCACCGAAATGGTCGTCATCGAGTCGGATAACGGCCTCGACGCCATCGAGATGTGCGCCACCGAGATGCCCGACGTCATCGTCGTCGACGGGAACCTGCCCGACATGGAGGCGGTCGATTTCATTCGCCGCATCCGGACCGTCGAGAGCCCGGTCGTACCGCAAATCCTGATTTCGTTGGTCGAAGTCGACATTGGCGCGATCATGCGCGCCAAGCGCGCCGGCGCTCAAGGCTATCTGCTCAAGCCGTTCAACCGGCCGCAATTGCTGGAACGGTTCCGGTCACTGCCGGATGCGGCGTAAGAAAACGAATAGCGAGTAGCCAATAGGAGCAAAACGGGAAGGCTCTTTGGCCTCCTCTCTCCTATTCGCTACTCGCTATTCACGTGATCTCAGGCGCTTTCGCGGATTTCCTCGGGCTCGCGCAGCACGTATCCCCGGCCCCACACCGTCTCGATGTAGTTCTGGCCGCCGGACGCGGCGTCGAGTTTCTTGCGCAACTTGCAGATGAAGACGTCGATGATCTTCAATTCCGGCTCGTCCATGCCGCCATAGAGGTGGTTGAGGAACATTTCCTTGGTCAGCGTGGTGCCCTT
>CAZBBT010000107.1:0-9072 GCA_964490065.1 uncultured Mesorhizobium sp.
ATCAGGCTCTTGGCGATGGTGCCCCACCAGATGCGGTCGGTGAGCACGGCGATGATCAGGCCGAGGAAGGTGCAGGCGGCCGGCACGACTGCGAGCCACAATATGTTGTTGAGTATCGAACTGCGGAATTCGCGGTCGCCGACGGCCCACTCGTAGTTGGCGAGGCCGACGAAGTTCTGGCCGCCGCGGTCATGGAAGGACAGCCACAGCGTGTCGACCACGGGGTAGATCAGGTAGACGGTCAGGATGATCATGGCCGGGCCGATGAACAGCCACGGGCGGATCAGGCCTTGCCGGCGCAGATTGTCGACCGCCGCGGCACCCGAAACGCCGTGCGCGGGAAAGATCATGTCGAGCAGCTTGTTGGCGCCCCAGAAATAGGCGACGCAGCCGCCGACCCCTATGACGATGACGAGAATGGCCGAGAAAATCTGAGCCGCCATGGGTCCCTCCCCCGGTTGCCAGCTTCTGTCTTCCTGCAGGCGCAGCCGTCGTCACCCGGTCCGACCCGGACCCGAAGGTCCGGGCCAGCGCGCCTGGGAGGCTGCGAAATGCGAAACGCCTACTTGATGGCGTCCCAACTCTTCTGGATGTCGGTAGCGACGTCCTTGGCCGGTTTGCCGCCGACCAGGTCGACCATGCCGGTCCAGAAGGCGCCGGCGCCGATCTTGCCCGGCATCAGGTCCGAACCGTCGAAGCGGAAGGTGGTGGCGTTGGTGAGAATCTCACCCTGCTTCTTCAACTGGTCGTTGGCGTAGGCGTCCTTGTTGACCGTCTTGAGCGGGGTCAGCAGGCCGGATTGCGCCATCCAGATCTCATGCGCGAGCGGCATTTCGAGGAATTTTATGAACTCGCGCGCGGCCTTGGAGTCCTTGGTAATCATGGCGAAGGTGCCGGCGCCCAGCACCGGCTTGCCGAGATCGGGCTTGGCGGCCATCGGCGGCAGGTAGAAGAAGTCGGCATCGACGCCGAGTTTGGTCCCTTCCGGGAAGAAGGACGAGATGAAGGACGCCTGCCGGTGCAGATAGCACTTCGGCGGCACCGAGAAGAGGCCCTTCGGGCTGTCGCGGAAGTCGGTCGCGGCCACCGCCGCCTTGCCGCCGTCGACATATTTGTCGTTGGTGGCGATGTCGGCGAAAATCTGCAGCGCGTTGACCACGGCCGGATCGTTGAATGGAATCTCGTTCTTCGTCCACTTGTCGTAGACGTCCGCCGGCTGGGTGCGCAGCATGATGTCCTCGACCCAGTCGGTCGCCGGCCAGCCGGTGGCGCCGCCGGAACCCAATCCGATGCACCAGGGCGTGCCGCCATCGGCGACGATCTGGTCCGACAGCTTCATCATGTCTTCCCAGGTGGTCGGCACCTCGTAGCCGGCCTCGTCGAAATTGTCGGGCGAGTACCAGACCAGCGACTTCAGGTCCGCCTTGTAGGGGAAGGCGTAGAACGCCTTGGCGCCGTCCTTGCCGGCATAGGTGCCGAGGTCGACCCAGGACTGGCCGGCGCCGTAATTGTCCTTGACGAAGGCGGCGACGTCGTCGCCGAGCGGGGTGAGCAGGCCCTTGGAGGCGAGATCCTGGATCAGGCCGGGCTGCGGCAGGATGGCGACGTTGGGCGGGCTGCCGGCCTGGGTGTCGATGACGATCTGCTGCTCGTAATTCTCGGAGGACGAATATTTGAGATCGACGCCCGTGGCCTCGGTGAAATAGTCGAGCACGGAGCGGACGAGCTTTTCGTCCTCGCCGCGCCAAGGACCGAAGACGGTCAGCGTCTCACCCTTGAGGTCGACCATCTTCAGCGCTTCGTAATTGTCCCAGTGGAAGCGGGAATCCTCGCCGGGCTTAAACTTCAGGTCAGCCTGCGCGGGCGCGCTGAGGGCGAGGGCGACCAGCGCCGCGCCCAGAAAAAGCATCTTCTTCATACGCATTCCTCCCGTGGATCGTTTTGCCGACGGAACCTCCATTCCGCCGCCGACGCCGCCTCGACTGTGCTCCTACAAGGAAGAAACCGCAACCTTTCGATGGGAGCATCCAAAGCGCTTTGGCTTTTTTCAGTTCGCCACCGAATTGACGGAGAGTCAAGAGGCGCTGGCCATTAATCGATTTAATTTCTTCAGTGGTCGCTAGAAATGTGCGCCGCAACGTTATTTTTGGCGATGCAGTAGGGATTTACGCTTCAAAGCATCAACTTCAAGGTTTATTGTCGGACAAACACGAACAGGTGCCCTTACCCTGTTGCACCACCTTATTTGAAAGCGCTTTGAGGCTTGGAGGCCCCTGGTGAATCTCAAACAGCTCTCCCGGATGCTGGAGCTTTCTCAGACGACGGTGAGCCGCGCGCTCAACGGCTATCCGGAGGTCAACGAGGACACGCGGCGGCGCGTCATGGACGCCGCCAAGCGCCACGGCTACCGCCCGAACCCCAGCGCGCGGCGGCTGGCGACCGGCAAGTCCGGCATGATCGGCTATGTGCTGCCGACCGGGTCCGCCGTCGACATCGATCCGCATTTCGTCGAGTTCCTGTCGGGGCTGGGCGATTATGCCCGCTCGCATGAACTGGACCTGGTGCTGTCACCCGCCGACGCCGACGACCAGGAGACGACCTACCGGCGCATCGTCGCCAACCGCCAGGTCGACGCGGTCTATATTTCCTCGCCGCGTCCGAAAGACAGGCGCGTGGCGCTGCTCAACACGCTCGGGCTGCCCTACCTCGTACATGGCCGCAGCGAAGGCCTCGGCTTCGACTATCCGTTCACCGACATCGACAATGACGGCGCCTTCCACGAGGCGGCGCGTCTGCTGATCCAGCTCGGCCATCGCCGCATCGCGCTCATCAACGGCGATGCGCGCGAAACCTTCGCCATCCACCGCGAGCGCGGCGTGCGCCGGGCGATGGCCGGCGCCGGACTGGCGCTCGACGAGCACCGCCATATCTCGATCCCGATGACGGAAGAGAACGGCTATCGCGCCGCGCGGCGGGTGCTGGAAGGCGGCGAGCCGCCGACGGCGATCCTGTGCTCCAGTCTCATCATGGCGCTCGGCGTCGTGCGCGCCTTGCGCGATCTCGACCTCTCCATCCCCGGCGATCTCTCGCTGATCGCGCATGACGACGTGTTCCCCTGGCTGAAGCCGGAGAATTTCTCCGTGCCGCTGTCGACGACGCGCTCGTCCATTCGCGCCGCCGGCGCGCGCGTTGCCGAGCGGCTGGCGGCGCGCATCTCGGGATTGGAAGACGGCGCACGCGGCGAAGTGTGGCCGGTCGATCTCGTCGTCAGGAGTTCGGTGGCCGGCGCACCGGGGTAGCGCCGCGCCATGTCACACTACGTTTTCTCGCGCAGCCACCGCGCCAATGCCACGGCATTGTTGTGCTGCTCGTCATGCGCGCCGTAGAGCAGCGTCACCTTGCCCTTGGCGAGCAGGCCTTTCAGTTCCCCGACCGCGTCGCCCTTGTCCTTCAGCTCTTCGCGGTAGCGTTTCTGGAATTCCTCCCAGCGCTCCGGATCGTGGCCGAACCAGTTGCGCAATTCGTCGCTCGGCGCGATGTCCTTCAGCCACAGGTCGAGTTTCGCCTCGCCCTTGCTGACACCGCGCGGCCACAACCGGTCGACAAGCACGCGCCGGCCGTCGGATTCTTGCGCCGGTTCGTAGACTCGCCTGACCGCAATATCGGGAGCCATAATCTCAGACCCACTCGCCCTTGCGCATCACCGGCACCCTGCGGCCATCCTCGTGGACCCCGTCTATGTCGATCTCTCCCGAGCCGATCATCCAGTCGATATGGATGAAGCTCTTGTTGCCGCCGCGCCGGGCGATCTCGGCCGGCGTCAGCTTCGTACCGTCGACGAAGCACTTGGCGTAGCACTGGCCGAGCGCGATGTGGCAGGACGCGTTCTCGTCGAACAGCGTGTTGTAGAACAGGATGCCGCTCTTCGAGATCGGCGAGGAATTGGGCACCAGCGCCACCTCGCCGAGCCGCCGCGATCCCTCGTCGGTGTCGAGCACCTTCTGCAGCACGTCATCGCCCTTCGCCGCACGTGCCTCGACGATGCGGCCCTCCTCGAAGCGCACGGAAATCTCGTCGATCAGCGTGCCCTGGTAGGACAGCGGCTTGGTGCTCGATACGTGGCCGGAGACGCGGCGCGCATGCGGCGTGGTGAACACCTCCTCGGTCGGGATGTTCGGGTTGCAGGTGATGCCGTTCCTGGCCGTCGAGGCGCCGCCCATCCATTCGTGGCCGTCGGCCAGCCCCACCGTGAGGTCGGTGCCCGGCCCGGTGAAATGCAGCGCATGGAAGGCATGGCCGTTCAGCCAGGTCGAACGCTTCTCCAGTTCGGCGTTGTGCGCTTTCCAGGCGCCGATCGGATCGTCGCCGTCGACACGGCTGGCCGCGAAGATCGCATCCGCCAGCTTTGCGACGGCGACGTCCTCGCTCTCGCCCGGAAACACCTGCCTCGCCCAGTCCAGTTCGGGATAGGCGACGATGTTCCAGTTGATGTCGAAGCCGGTGATCTTCTCCAGCGCCGGCTGGTAGGCGACGGAATTGGCCTTGTTGGCGCGAGCCACCTTGGCAGGGTCCTGGCCGGACAGCAGCGAAGGATTGTCGCCGCGCACGGCGAGCCGTGCGGCATTGTTGGAAAACGCCTTCGCCATGCCCTCGTAAAGCCAGCCGGCCGCGCGGTCGAAGCCGTCGCCCTGGCCGTGGCGGAAGCGCGCCAGCGTGATCTCGTCGTCGGAGAAGATCGGCGTCACCAGCCCGGCACCGGCCTTGTAGGCGTGCTCGACGATCTTTCTCGTCAGCGGCAGCGCCGCGATCGAAGACGTCAGCACCAGATCCTGCCCCGGCTGCAACTGCAGCCCGACCTTCACCGCCACCTCGGCCAGCCGACCGAGCTTCACCGGGTCGATGGAAGCGGAGAAGTCACGCTGATGGGTGGTCATGGGTCCCTGCCTGTCATGCTGTTTCGAGAAACGTCACCATAGCTCCCACCGATCCCGCTTTCCATCCTTCAACCGGACCTTGGCCCAATGCAAAACGGGTTGTTTGCAGGTGCAGCATCGATAGTGTGCGCTGCAATGAACGCACCGGCCCACCCGTTCCGTTTCGCACTTGCCGGCATGCTCGCCATGGCGGCAGCCATGGGCATCGGCCGTTTCGTCTATACGCCGATCCTGCCGGGCATGATGCAGGCGCTGCATCTTTCGGCCGCGAGCGCCGGGCTGATCGCATCCGCCAACTATCTCGGCTATCTCGTCGGCGCCTTCGCCGCCGCCGGCGGCTGGGCGCACGGCCGCGAACGGACGCTGATGCTGGCGGCACTTGCGCTGAGCACCGTGCTCGCCGCCGCGATGGGCTTTACGGAAAATCTCACCGCCTTTCTTCTCATCCGCTTTCTCGCCGGGGTCGTCAGCGCTTTCGTCATGGTGTTCCTGGCCTCGATCGTCTTCAGCCATCTCGCCGCCGCCTCGCGCAACGATCTGCAGGCGCTGCATTTCGGCGGCGTGGGTTTCGGCATCGCCGTCTCCTCGGCGCTGATGGCGGTCCTGGTCAGCCACAGCGCCGACTGGACGGCCGGCTGGTTCTGGTCCGCCGGCCTTTCCGCCCTCGCCTTCGTTGCCGTGGCGCTGATGATCGACCGCGGCCCGCTCGGCAGCGGCGCCGATGGGCGCGAGCCGCGCCTGCCCAAGAGCCGGGCGCTGACCAGGATGATCGTCTCCTATGGCCTGTTCGGCTTCGGCTATGTCGTCACCGCCACCTTCCTGGTCGCCATCGTGCGGCAGGACGGCGCCGGGCGCGTGTTCGAGACTGTGGTGTGGCTGGTCGCCGGCCTGTCCGGATTCCCCTCGGTCTGGCTGTGGCAAAGGATAGCCGCGCGGATCGGCGTCTATGCAGCCTACGCCGCCGGCTGCCTGACCGAGGCGGTGGGTGTCGCGGCCAGCGTGGTCGTGGGCGGCCACGCCGGCCCCCTGGTCGCCGGCGTGCTGCTCGGTGGCACCTTCATCGCCGTCACCGCGCTCGGACTTCAGGAAGGGCGGCAGCTTGCACCATTGGCGCCGCGCCGGGTGTTCGCGCTGATGACCGCCTTCTTCGGCATCGGCCAGATCCTCGGGCCGATCGTCGCCGGCGTGCTGGCGGAGCGCTCGGGCTCCTTCTTCGCACCGTCACTGCTGGCAGCAGCGGTGCTCCTGGCTTCCGGCGCGCTCGCCTGGTCGGCGCGCAAAGCCGAACCGCCGGACGCGGCACCGGGAAATGCGCCGCAGATGACGATAAAGTAATGCGCCGATAGGCCCGCAAACCATTTCTTTGCCGCAAAAACTGTGACTTTATGCGCGCGAATCGAAACGCCGCGCCCGCGCCGAAGGAATCGCCCGAGTGTTCGTATCCTTTTTTCCCAGGCCAAAACTGTTCTTCATCTCGGCCGCCGTTTGGGCCCTGTTCGGGATCCTGTTCTGGTTCATCGCCGGGAGAGATTTGGGCGCGGTCTTCGGTCTGGGGCCGGCGGATCCAGCGGCACCGCCGATACTTGGCGTTCCGATCTTCTGGTCCGGCCCCTTCATCTGGTTCTATATCTACTTCGCGGCCATGCTGGCGGTGTTTTATCTATTCTGGCGATTCTACGCGCCGCACCGCTGGCTGAACTGGTCTATCCTCGGCTCGGCGCTCATCCTGTTTTCAACCTATCTCTCCGTTGAGCTCTATGTCGCCGTAAATAACTGGCGGCGGCCCTTCTTCGACCTTTTCCAGAAGGCGATAACCACGGCCGGCTCGGTGTCGCAGGGCGAACTCTACAATCTGTTCTGGGTCTATGCCTGGATCGGCATGACGTATGTCAGCCTGTTCGTCCTGACACGTTTCTTCGTGAGCCACTACATCTTCCGCTGGCGCACGGCCATGAACGACTTCTACATGGCGAACTGGGAGCGCCTTCGCCACATCGAAGGCGCCTCGCAGCGCGTCCAGGAAGATACGATGCGCTTTTCGACCACCATGGAAGGCCTTGGCGTCGCCTTCGCCGACGCGATCCTGACCCTGATCGCCTTCCTGCCGGTTCTGGCGGATCTGTCCTCCAACATCACCGAGCTTCCGCTGGTCGGCCCCGTTCCCTATTCGCTCGTGGTGGCGGCGCTCGTCTGGGCGGTGTTCGGAACCGGACTGCTTGCCCTGGTGGGCATCAAGCTGCCCGGTCTCGAATTCCGCAACCAGCGGGTCGAGGCGGCCTATCGCAAGGAACTCGTCTACGGTGAGGATAACGCCGATCGGGCGCGACCGCCGACCGTTGCCGAATTGTTCGACAATGTTCGCCGTAATTATTTCCGGCTCTATTTTCACTATGCCTATTTCAATGCCTTCCGGTCCGGCTTCGGACAGGCTGATGCGATCTTCTCCAGCGTAATCATGATTCCGACGATCGCCGCGGGTAAGATCACCCTGGGCATATGGCAGCAGATATTGACCGCCTTCGGTCAGGTCAGCACGTCGTTCCAGTATCTTGTGAACGCATGGCCGACGATCGTCGAGCTTCTGTCGATCTACAAGCGTCTGCGCGCCTTCGAGGCGACGCTCGACGACCAGCCATTGCCGGATATCGACCGACGCTTCATCGAGCGTAGCGCCCATGAAGCCGATCCCGCGTAACGCGGCTCGGCTTCCGGCGGCAAGCGCGCAACGCAACCTCAGGCAGGATCGTGAATAGCGATCCTGGCGGTCGGTCCGCCTGGCCCCCAGCCAGATTTCCTGCCCTCGCCCCTTCCCTGCCGGCAAAATTACGCTACAAGGCGGGCTCACCAAAGGCGCGGCGGCAGGAACGGTTTCATCGATGTCGGACGACAGCTTCATCCGCGAAGTCAACGAAGAGCTTCGCAGCGACAAGGCGAAAGCGCTCTGGGAGCGCTACGGCGCGATCGTGATCGGCATCGCCATCCTGGTCGTTGTCGGCACGGCCGCCTATGTCGGCTACCAATATTGGGACAAGAGCCGCGCCAACGCCTCGGGCGACGCCTTCCTGGCCGCGCTCCAGCTTGCCAATGACGGCAAGACCGACGAGGCGATCGCAGCCTTCGACAAGCTCGAGCAGGACGGCTATGGCGCCTATCCGGTGCTGGCCAGAATGCGCGCGGCGACCGTCAAGGCCGACAAGGGCGATTTCGACGGCGCGGTCAAGGATTTCGACGCGGTCGCCACCGACACCGACATCCCTTCCGGCATCCGCGACATGGCGCGGCTCCGCGCCGGGCTGCTGCTGGTCGATCACGGCACCTTCGCCGACGTCTCCAGCCGCGTCGAAGCGCTGACCGCCGACACCAATCCGCTGCGCCACAGCGCGC
Source organism: uncultured Mesorhizobium sp. (assembly GCA_964490065.1). Classification (GTDB taxonomy): domain Bacteria; phylum Pseudomonadota; class Alphaproteobacteria; order Rhizobiales; family Rhizobiaceae; genus Mesorhizobium. The sequence continues at coordinate 8,319 of CAZBBT010000107.1, forward strand.
GCGAGGCGCTCGGCCTTTCCGCCTGGAAGGACGGCAAGGCGGCCGACGCGCTGAAGCTGTTCGGGCAGATTTCCGCCGACGAAGCCGCGCCGCGCAATCTGCGCCAGCGCGCGACGCTGATGGCCGAGCTGATCCGCGGCTCGGGCGACGCCCCGACGGGCGACGCCTCGTGATTGCCGATGAGCTTCACCGTCGCCATCATCGGCCGGCCTAACGTCGGCAAATCGACGCTCTTCAACCGCCTGGCCGGCAGGAAGCTGGCGCTTGTCGACGACACGCCGGGCGTCACCCGCGACCGGCGCATCCATCCGGCAAAGCTTTACGACCTCGCCTTCGACGTGATCGACACGGCCGGCTTCGAGGACGCGCCGGCAGCGTCCCTGCCCGGAAGGATGCGGGCGCAGACCGAGATCGCCATCCGTGAAGCCGATCTCGTCTTCTTCCTGATCGATGCCAAGGCAGGCCTGGTGCCGGACGACCGTGCCTTCGCCGAGATCGTGCGGCGCTCGGGCAAGCCTGTCGTGCTTGTCGCCAACAAGGCCGAAGCGCGCGGCTCGCAAGCCGGCTTCCTCGAATCCTGGGAACTCGGACTTGGCGAGCCGGTGCCGATCTCGGCCGAGCATGGCCAGGGCCTGCCGGACCTGCGCGAGGCGATCATCGCCGCGCTCGGCGAAAAGCGCGCGCTGGGCGAGGACGAGGAGACAAGCAGCGACGCGCCTGCCGCGAGCGAAGTGCTGATCGGCGAGGACATCGC
>CAZBBT010000108.1:0-9066 GCA_964490065.1 uncultured Mesorhizobium sp.
GCCGACGGGCGCCATGAGCGCCTATCTGGCACGGCTGGCGTCGGGCAGCGCCTATCTCGGCCTGCGCGACTTCGGCAAGAAACTCACCGCCTATCTGGGCAAGAAGGCCGATCGCGCCATCACCCGCGCGGTCGAGCATGCGCGCGGTTACGTCACTGGCGGTACGCTGTTCGAGGAGATGGGCTTCTACCACATCGGCCCGATCGACGGGCACAATCTGGAACACCTGATCCCGGTGCTGAAGAACGTGCGCGACCATGGCGACGGCCCGGTGCTGATCCATGTCGTCACTCAGAAGGGCAAGGGCTATGCGCCGGCCGAGGCGGCTGCCGACAAATATCACGGCGTCAACAGGTTCGACGTCATCACCGGCGCGCAGGCGAAGGCGCCGGCCAATGCGCCGAGCTACACCAACGTCTTTGCCGAAAGCCTGATCCGCGAGGCGGTCGAGGACGACCGCATCGTCGCGGTAACGGCAGCGATGCCGACCGGCACCGGCCTCGACCTGTTCGGCGAGGTGTTTCCGCGCCGCACCTTCGATGTCGGCATCGCCGAGCAGCATGCCGTCACCTTCGCCGCCGGACTGGCCAGCGAAGGCTACAAGCCCTTCGCCGCGATCTATTCGACCTTCCTGCAGCGAGCCTACGACCAGGTGGTGCACGACGTGGCGATCCAGAAGCTCCCCGTTCGCTTCCCGATCGACCGGGCCGGCTTCGTCGGCGCCGACGGGCCGACCCACTGCGGCGCTTTCGACACGGCCTATCTCGCGACCTTGCCCGGCTTCGTCGTGATGGCTGCGAGCGACGAGGCGGAGCTCAGGCACATGGTGCGCACGGCTGCCGACTACGACGAGGGGCCGATATCCTTCCGCTATCCGCGCGGCAACGGCGTCGGCGTCGACCTGCCGGATCGCGGCTCGCCGCTCGAAATCGGCAAGGGCCGCATCGTCCGGGAAGGGACCAAGGTGGCGCTGTTGTCCTTCGGCACGCGGCTGGCCGACTGCCTGCTGGCGGCGGAGGAACTCGGCGCGGCGGGCCTTTCCACGACAGTCGCCGACGCCCGCTTCGCCAAGCCGCTGGATACCGACCTTGTGCGCCGTCTGGCGCGCTCGCACGAGATCCTGCTCACCGTCGAGGAGGGATCGATCGGCGGCTTTGCAGCCCAGGTGCTGCATTTCCTCGCCCATGAGGGCCTGCTCGAAAGCGGCCTGAAAGTGCGGCCGCTGGTGCTGCCGGACGCTTTCGTCGAGCATGCCAAGCCGGAGCGGATGTACGCCGAGGCCGGCCTCGACGCCGCCGGAATCGTGCGGACGGTATTCGCCGCCCTCGGCCGCGTCGACCATGTACAGCGCGCTTGATTCAAAGCATGAGCGGCTTGAATCGTTTGCTGAAGCAGCCGAATCGTTTTCTCAGAATTCGACACTAACCGGCTGTTTACGCTGATCTTTGGCGTTTTGCTTACCGTGCCGGTTGGCGGTCTGTTCAGTCCTTCCTGCTACCTCGCCCGCAGGCAGGGACAAAACCATGGGAAAATCGGTCTGCGTATCCCTCGTGTTTGCACTGGTCGCGATACCGGCCTGGGCGGGTGCGCGTTACGACCGGAAGCTGGAACAGGCGGCCATGAGGATCGTGGCCGAGAACATCGGCGACATACGCGGCGGGTTCTCATATGATCAGAAGCCGCGCTTCGTCGTCGTCCTTGATGATCTCCTGCCCGAGGCCGGCCGGTCTGGACGGAACGCTTCTCCCTCCGTCATCGAGCCTCCCGTTCTTCCAGCCTCATAGCCGACCTGCCGTAGCGACCCGCTTGCCTTCCGCCGTGCCTTTCGTCATGGAAGGGCGATGACGTCCACCCAGCCAGCCAGCACGCGCCAGCGGCTCGACGAATTGCTCGTCGAGCGCGGCCTGTTCGCCAGCCGCTCGCGCGCCCGCGACGCGGTGGAGCGGGGCACGGTCAGCGTCGACGGTACGGTCGTAAGCAAGCCCGGCCAGCCGGTCGGATCGAACGCTGTTGTCGATGTCGATGATCCGGCGCGCGCCTATGTCTCGCGCGCGGCGCTGAAGTTGATCGCAGGGCTGGATTGCTTCGGCTTCGATCCCGCAGGCTGCAATGCCCTGGACATCGGCGCTTCGACCGGCGGGTTCACGCAGGTGCTGCTGGAGCGCGGCGCGGCACACGTCACGGCGATCGATGTCGGCCATGGGCAGTTGGCCGCGTTGGTGGCGGCAGACCCGCGCGTTGCTTCGATCGAAGGGCTGAACGCCCGCGACCTGACGGCTGACGATCTGGCTGGAACTGCTCCCGATTTCATCGTCTCGGATGTCTCCTTCATCTCGCTGAAGCTGGCGCTGCCGCCCGCGCTCGCGCTGGCCGCGTCGGGTGCGCGCGCCGTCCTGCTGGTCAAGCCGCAATTCGAGGCGGGCAGGGAGGGGATCGGCAAGGGCGGACTGCTGAAGAATCCGGCCGATGCCGAGCGGATCGCCGCCGACCTGGCGGCATGGCTTGATGCTCAGCCTGGCTGGCGGGCGCTCGGCTTCGTCCCGTCACCGATCGAGGGCGGCGACGGAAACCGCGAATTTCTGCTCGGTGGGATCAAGGATCGATGACGACGCGTTTCACGGTCGATCGGCTCGGCGCCCAGGGCGACGGCGTTGCCCATACCGAAAGTGGCGACGTCTTTATCCCCTACACCCTGCCGGGCGAGACGGTGACGGCAGCGCGCCACAAGGATCGCGCCGATCTGCTGGCCGTGCTGGAACCGTCGCCGCTGCGCGTCGCGCCGGCCTGTCGACATTTCACCACCTGCGGCGGCTGCGCCTTGCAGCATATGGAAGAAACGGCCTATCGCGACTGGAAGCGCGAGCGCGTCGTTCAGGTGCTGCGCGGCCGGCGGATCGAAACGGTCGTGGCACCGCTTGTCCCTTGCGCCGAAGCCGCGCGCAGGCGCGCCACCTTCGCCGCGCGCCGCACGGAGGCAGGCATGGTGGTCGGCTTCAACCGGCCCCTGTCGTCCGAGATCGTGCCGATCGAGGAATGCCCGATCCTGCGTCCCGAGATCGTCGCGGCCTTCGGCAGGTTGCGCAGCCTGGCCGGCCTGGTCTGCGCCACGCCCGCGCCGTTCCATCTGGCTGTGACCGCGACCGCATCGGGTCTTGACGTGGCCGCATCCGGCGGTGGCAGGCTGAGCGAGGCGCAGCGCCGCGCGGCGGCCGATTTCGCCATCCGCGAAGGATTTTCGCGACTGTCGGCCGATGGCGAGATCATCGTCGAGCCGCGAAAGCCGGTGGTGCTGTTCGGCGAGGTTTCCGTGACGGTGCCGCCAGGCGTCTTCCTCCAGGCGACCGGAGAGGCCGAACAGGCGATGGCCGATCTCGTGACCGCCCATCTCGGCAAGGCGAAGCGCGTCGCCGACCTGTTCTCCGGTTGCGGCAGTTTTGCGCTGAGACTGGCAGGCCGGTCGGAGGTCCATGCCGTGGAGAGCGATGCGGCAGCCCTTGCCGCGCTCGACCATGGCTTCCGCTTCGCCAAGGGGTTGAAACGCGTGACGACCGAGAAGCGCGACCTGTTTCGCCGCCCGCTCACCTTCAAGGAACTGAACGCTTTCGACGGCATCGTCTTCGATCCGCCGCGCGCCGGGGCCGAGGACCAGTCGAAGCAGATCGCGCGTTCGGACGTGCCGCTCGTTGCCGCCGTCTCCTGCAACCCGGTGACGTTGGCGCGGGATCTCACGATCCTGCTGGAGGGCGGCTATCGTCTGAACGGCGTCACGCCGGTCGATCAGTTTCTGTGGTCGCCTCATGTCGAGGCGGTCGCGTTGCTGGAGAAGCCGCGGCGGAGGCGGTGAAGCGGCTGCACTTGAAATGAGCATTATTTGCGCCTATTTTGACACTGGTAGATAAATTGATGTAAGGAGAGTGCATCATGGCAACCGCACTCCTCGACATTCCGGCGACCCGTTTCGGCGACGACAAGGCGCCGTTCCTGTCCGCGCGGCGCGTGGCGGAACTGCTGGGCGTCACCCTGTCCGAACTGGCGGCGCTGATCGGCGTCGCTCGCAACACGCTCGCCGCGAAGGCTGGAGCACGCAAGGCCGACGCGGCGTTGAGCCCGGTCGTGCGCATTCTTGCTATGGCCGGTGAGATGGCGGGCAGCGACGAGCGCGCCGCTATCTGGTTCAAGCACCAGCCGATCCCCGGCTGGGCCGGCAAGACCGCCTATGACCTCGTCGGCGAAGGCAAGGCCGACAAGGTGCTTGCCTATCTGGAGGCCGTGCGTTCCGGCGTCTATGCCTGACGGGCAGCCGCTTACGCTGTGGCGCGCCTTCGTGCCGCGCTGGGCGCACCTGCCGCTGTCGGGGGAGGGGGCGGCGCGCTTCGGCGGCCGCTGGAACCCGGTCGGCGTGCCGACCATCTATGCGGCCCGCGAGCTTTCGACCGCCTGGGCCGAATACAATCAGGGCTTTGTCCAGCACCCTGCGCTGATCGCGCAATTTCGGCTCGACGGCGCGCAACTGGTGGATTTGACCGATCAAATGGAACTGGCGGCACGCGGCATCGACGCGAGCATCCACGCCTGCGAATGGCGCGATAGGATGGACCACGGAAAAGTGCCGGAGACGCATCGCCTGCGCCAGCGCCTGCTCGCGGAAGGTGCCGACGGCGTGATCTATCCGTCCTTCATGTCGCCGGGCGGTACATGCGTGGCGCTGTGGCGATGGAATGCGCCTGGAGCGCCCAGCCTCGAAGTCGTTGACCCCGACGACAGGTTGCCGAAGACCTCGGCTTCCTGGCTCTGATCGTCTTCAGGTCTGGCCTTTCTCGAGAGTGTGGACGACCTCGTACTGACCGGGGGCAACGCGGCCAAGCGCCGTGTTGCGCTGGATGAAGCCGGCTGCCAGCAGGTGCCGCGTCACCCTCTGCGCGGCTTCATGGCTCTCGAACTGGACATAGTTGACGACATGCGTGCCGTCGAAGCTTTTGTGGATGCTGGCCGAGATCCAGCCGGGGACCTCGCTTGCCGCCTTCACCGTTCCGGTCAGTGAATCGACCAGCGCCTGCTGCTTGTCCGGCGTCGTGGTGAAGACGTTGATATGCGTCACGACGCCGTCGCCCGTCCGGATAACCGCCATGCGTTCCTCCCGCTTGCGAAAGGGCGACCCTAAGGGTGCGGACCGGCTTCCGGCAAGCTGCCCGTATGGCTACCGCAAGCGGGCGTGGGCTTAAACCTGCGTGCCGCCCACCGTCATCTGGTTCATCCTGAGGTGAGGCTGGCCGACGCCCACGGGAACGCCCTGGCCGGCCTTGCCGCACATGCCGATGCCGGTGTCGAGCTTCATGTCGTTACCGACCATGGCGACCCTGTGCATGGCGTCCGGCCCGTTGCCGATCAGCATGGCGCCCTTGATCGGCTGGGTCACCTTGCCGTTCTCGATCATGTAGGCTTCGGTGCAGCCGAACACGAATTTTCCGGACGTGATGTCGACCTGCCCGCCGCCGAAGGAGACGGCGTAGATGCCCTTCTTCACCGAGGCGATGATCTCTTCCGGCGTATGGTCGCCGGCGGTCATGTAGGTGTTGGTCATGCGCGGCATCGGCTGGTGCGCGTAGCCCTCCCGCCGGCCGTTGCCGGTCGCCTTCATGCCCATCAGCCGGGCGTTCTGGCGGTCCTGCATGTAGCCGACGAGCTTGCCGTCCTCGATCAGCACCGTGCGGTTGGTCGGCGTGCCCTCGTCGTCCACCGTCAGCGAGCCGCGCCGCTCGGCGATGGTGCCGTCGTCCACCACGGTAACGCCCTTGGCCGCCACCTGCTGGCCCATCAGCCCTGCGAAGGCTGAAGTCTTCTTGCGGTTGAAGTCGCCCTCAAGCCCGTGACCGACCGCCTCGTGCAGCATGACGCCCGGCCAGCCCGAGGAGAGCACGATGTCGAAGGTGCCGGCCGGCGCCGGCACGGCTTCCAGATTGACCAGCGCCTGCCTCAGCGCCTCCTTGGCAGCGAATTTCCAGTTGTCTTCGACCAGGAACTCGCCGAAGCCGGTGCGGCCGCCCATGCCGTAGGAGCCGCTCTCCTGCCGGTCGCCGTCGCCGACCACGACGGCGACGTTCACCCTGACCAGCGGGCGGATGTCGCGCACGACCTGGCCGTCGGCGCGCACGATCTCGACATGCTGCCAGGAGGAAGCGAGCGAGGCCGTGACCTGGCGCACGCGCGGGTCCTCGGCGCGAACCCAGGCGTCGATTTCCTGCAGCAGCTTGGCCTTGGCCTCGAACGAAGGCGAGGGGATCGGATTCTCGTCGCCGTAGAGATGGCGGTTGGTGCGCGGCGGCGCGGCCGCCAGCGTGCCCGAATAGCCGTCCTTGACGGTGGAGACGGCGGCCGAGGCGCGCAGCAGCGCCGCCTCCGAAAGCTCGCTCGCATGGGCGTAGCCGCTGGATTCGCCTGCAACGACGCGCAGCCCGAAACCCTGGTCGGTGTTGAAATTGGCCGTCTTCAGCCGGCCGTTGTCGAACATCAGCGCCTCGCTCTCGCTGTATTCGAGGAAGAGCTCGCCGTCATCGGCGCCGTTGACGGCGTCGGCCACGATCGTCTTGATGCGGTCGTCGGAAATGTCGAATTGTTCGGTCAGGTTGGAACGCAATGCCTGGCTCCGTCATTGGCACGGTATCATTGGACTATATAGAGGCGCAGGGCCACGTTTGCACCCTTGGCAAGCGGTCCGCGGAATAACCATTGAAACCACAGAGCTGGATCGTGATCGGCACCATGATCGGCTTCTTCGCCGGCCTGCCGTTCGGTACGACATACGCGATCGCGGGAGTCGGCATCGGCATGGCCGGCGGCATCGGCGTTTCGGTCGCAATGCGCGCGAAACAGGACAGGCGGAAATGAACGCTGCAGCCGTCCTCAGGGCAGGGCGGCGAAGCCGTCGGCGAAACCCTTGAGATCGACCGGGATGCCGATGCCTTCCTCCGGCGTCTGGAAGACGATGAAGGTCGCCGACTTGCCGTTCTTGAGCGTGTCCAGAAGCGGCTTTTCGAGGATCACCTCGGCGTAGCAGCCGTCCTGGAAGCAGCGCACGAAATAGGCGCGACCGATGTCCTTGCCGTCGACGTTGAGGCCGAGCCCGTTGGGCAGGAGCACGCCGAGCGGCGCCAGCACGCGCAGGATCTCGGCCTTGTTGTCGGCGGTGCGCAGCACCACGACCGAAAGCCCCATCTCCGGGCGGTCCTCGGCGACGACGTTCTGCATCATCACGCATTGCTCGGACGTCGCGCCGGCCGGCGTGTCGCAGATGATCGACCAGGCGCCATGGGTGGATTTGACCGTGCCGCTGGGCTGCGCCGCCTGGGTGGCCGCTGTCGCGGCAATCGACAGGATGGCCACGGCGAAAACCTTGGTCAGGATATTCGAAAACCGATGGATCATGGAGGCTCCATTGCCGAATCACGGAACTTTAAGCCTCGGCCGGGCCGAGGAAAAGCGCCCGCCAGCGCTCAATTGCGCCTGAATGCGGCCGCAATGCGGTTCTGTCACCCGGAATCCGCCGAATTGCCGGAAAGGCGCCGGCTTCGGCGATGTGCCACGTCCTGCACGACCGTCGGTCGCTCGCGCGCAAAAATGCCGCATGGTTTCGGGCGCTCCTTCCTTGCGGCAGGGAAAAGAGTATGGTTTGAACCGATCATTGATGGTCCGGGATTCCCGTTCCGGATCCGGTTGGTATTCTTGCGGCCAGGTCGCGGGGGAGATGATGAACGCGATGACGAAGTTGTTTGCAGGCATCGGCGCTGCTGCTGCGGTATTGGCAGGGGCTTCCGCCGCCTATGCCGCGCAGCCCAAGCCCTGGGAAATGAATTTCCAGCCGGCCGCCACCGACATCATGCGCCAGATGACCTGGTTCGAGCATTACACGCTCTGGTTCATCGGGCCGATCACTCTCCTGGTTCTCGTGCTCCTGGCCTGGTGCATCTTCAAGTTCCGCGCGAGCGTCAATCCGACCGCCTCGCGCACCAGCCACAACACGCTGATCGAGGTGATCTGGACCGTGGGTCCGGTGATCGTGCTGCTGTTCATCGCCGTCCCGTCCTTCCAGTTGCTCACGGCGCAATACACGCCGACCGAGGACGCCGCGCTCACCGTCAAGGCGACGGCCAACCAGTGGAACTGGGACTACGAATACCAGGTTGAGGACCCGCTCTCCTTCAACTCGGCCATCCTGGCCGAAGAGGATCGCGCCGCCGCCGGCAAGGAAGACAAGGCGGTTTATCCGCGCCTGCTTACCGTCGACAACGAACTGGTCGTTCCGGTCAACAAGCTGACCCGCGTGCTGGTGACGGCGACCGACGTCATCCACGCCTTCGCCATGCCGGCCTTCGGCGTCAAGACCGATGCGGTGCCCGGACGCATCAACGAGATATGGTTCAAGCCCGAGAAGGAAGGCCTCTATTACGGCCAGTGCTCCGAACTGTGCGGCAAGGACCATGCCTTCATGCCGATCGCCATCCGGGTCGTGTCGGACGAGCAGTACGAGAGCTGGCTGACCGCGGCCAAGGCCGATCTCCAAGGCGCCAACAAGGCGCTGATGGCAGAGGTCGACGGAACCAGCAAGGTAGCCGCCGCCGGCAATTGATGCCGCGGCAAGCAAGATAGGAACGGAGCGGAAGATGGCTCACGCTGCAGCGCACGACGATCACGATCACAAGCCGTATCACGGCTGGGTTCGCTGGGTGTATTCGACCAACCACAAGGACATCGGCACGCTCTACCTGATCTTCGCGATCATCTCGGGCTGCATCGGCGGCTTCCTCTCGGTGATGATGCGCATGGAACTGTCCGAGCCGGGCATACAGATCTTCACCGGTCTGGCGCAGATGGTCTACGGCATGGATCCGGCCGCCGCCGTCGACGGCGGCAAGAGCATGTACAACGCCTTCACCTCCGCCCACGGCCTGATCATGATCTTCTTCATGGTCATGCCGGCGCTGATCGGCGGCTTCGCCAACTGGATGGTGCCGATCATGATCGGCGCGCCGGACATGGCCTTCCCGCGCATGAACAACATCTCGTTCTGGC
>CAZBBT010000109.1:0-8992 GCA_964490065.1 uncultured Mesorhizobium sp.
CGGATTCCACGATCAGGTCGTTGTCGATGCCGATCTCGCCGAATTCGTTGACGATGACGGCGTAGCGCCTGCCGTGGTTCTCCGACAGGATGCGGTTGAGCAGCGTCGTCTTGCCTGAACCGAGATAGCCGGTCAGCACGGTGACGGGGATTTGCGGGGATGCTTCGCTCATGACGGCCTCGAAATGGGAATTCGGCCTCCATATAGGATGCCGCCGGTGGATTTGCACGTCACAAAACCGCCAGGCGAATGGTGGGCCTCACAGCGGAAACATGGAACGAAAAAGGCGCCTGCCGAACCGAATGGCGGTCCTTTTCGGGCTGCGAAAAATTACTTTGTCATCTAACTGAAACAAAACTCTGCCATGAGCCGCTGCGACGCTGCCTGCTTGCCGGCAAAGCGATTGCCGGCCGGGTTCCGGCGGCGTTGATTGCCAATGCGTCCGACGCCGCTATTGTGCGGCAGGCGCGGTCAAGGAGAGGGACGACCATGGCCAAGGCTGATAGGGCCGCGACGATGAGCCGGCTGCATTCGGCGGCGAGGCTGGCGCGCACCGCGCTCGCCTCGCGTCTTCTGGCGCACGGCTTCTATGCCGGGCAGGATCAGATCATGCTGGCGCTCGACCGCGAGGACGGTCAGACGCCGGGCAATCTCGCCGACCGGCTCGGCGTCAGGCCGCCGACCATCACCAAGACCATCAACCGGCTTCAGGCGCAGGGTTTTCTCGAAAAGCGCGCCTCGAATTCGGACGCGCGCCAAGCGCATATCTTCCTGACCGACGCCGGCCGCGAGACCATCCGCGCCATAGAGAAATCGGTGAAGAAGACCGAGAAGCAGGCGCTCAGGGGTCTCGACAAGAAGGAACAGAAGACGCTGTTCAAGATGTTGGCCCGGATCGAGGCGAACCTGTCGGCCGAGGAACTCGAGGCGTTCGAGGACGAGGTCGAGGAAGTCGAGGCCGCATCGGCCGCTCACCCCTGACTGGAGTATTTTCGCCGCCAGACGGAATCGCCTGGCGTCCGCACAAATGCGGCCAGGAAACCGAGAGCAGCGGGGCCGCGTTCATCGGAACGCCCGCTGCTCTAGGCGCGCACCAGCGTCGCCCAGCGCCCCGGCGTCATGCCGAACGCTTTCTTGAAATGACGGTTGAAGTGGCTTTGGTCGCTGAAGCCGGTGGCGGGCGCGATCTCGGCCAGCGCTTCGCCGGCCTGTATCATCCGGCGCGCGCGTTGTAGCCGGCGCATCAGTTGAAAGCGGTGCGGACTGGTCGCGTAGACGGCGCGGAAGTGGCGCGACAGCCGGAAACGGTCCAGGCCGGTCACGGCCTCCAGTTCCCTGGAATCGACCTGGCGCAGCGCGTTGGCTTCCAGGTGGTCTCGCGCCAGCCTGACGGAGCGAAGGCACGGCGCTGTCGGCGCAGCCGCCGGTTCCCCGGAATGCCTGGCCAGGCCGTCGGCGAGGCGGGCGACGAAATCGTCGAGGAAAAGATCGTCCAGCGGCTCGTCGAGCGGACCCAGCGCCGCCAGCAGGGCGTCGCGCAAACGGTTATCGCTGACGACGCCTTCCTTGACGAAGGGCAGGGAGCGGCCAGCCCGGTCGAGGCTCTCGGCCAGCAGCGACGGCTCCAGATAGAGCATCCGGTAGCGCAGGCCGGCCTCGGTGGCAGCACCGCCGTCATGCACCTCGTCGGGATGCAGCACCATGATCTGGCCTGGAAGGCTGTAATGGGTCCTGCCGCGATAACGGAAGGTCTGGACGCCGTGCAGCGTCACGCCGATCGCGTAGGTGTCGTGGCGGTGCGGATCGTAGGCGGTGCCGGAGAACCGGCCTTCGATCCGCTCGATGCCGCCCAGCGCGGGCGCCGCGATGATGCGGTCGCCGGTGCCGTCCGCGCACAAACGTCCAAGACCCCGCTGGGCCGGCCGGTCTAGGGACTTCGCCATCCTATCCACGGCAGGAGTCTTTCATGTTCGACACCAAGATTGCAATCGTCCTGCGCGACGACCTCGCGGTCTGGCAGAAGCTCAATGTGGCCGCCTTTCTGGTCAGCGGTATCGTGGCGCAGTTTCCCGCCGTCATCGGCGAACCTTATCGCGACCGCGCAGGCAATCTCTACAACCCCATGTCGATCCAGCCGGTCATCGTGCTGTCGGCCGATCAGGCGACGCTTTCCGCCATCCACAGGCGCGCGCTGGAACGCGGCGTGACGACGTCGCTCTATGTCGAGGAGATGTTTTCGACCGGGCACGATGCGGCCAACCGCGCCGTGTTCGAGCAATTCGCGCCGGACGACGCCAGGGTGGTGGGCATCGCGCTGCGTGCCGGGAAGAAGCTGGTCGACAAGATCACCAAGGGCGCGAAGATGCAGAGCTGATTGGCCCACGGAGCCGATTTGTCTGACATGACGCCAAAGTCGCGTCTTGCGGCTTGCCGGGCCGGGACGATTGTTCCAAAGACGGCGGGTAGAGCACAGCGAACGGCCCGCCAGAGTGAACGCCCCGCGAATGACGGACGAAAGCGCGACGCCGCCCGCGGCGATGGCGCTCATGCTGTCGAGCTATCTGTTTTTCTCCTTCCTCGATACCAGCAGCAAATATCTCGTGCTGGCCGGCGTGTCGGTGCTGTTCGTCGCCTGGATGCGGTTCGCCGTCCACATCGTCGTCGTGCTGGTGTTCCTGCGCGGCTGGCGGCATCCGGCGCGGTTCCGGCCGAAGAACCTGCCGGCGCATGTGCTGCGCGGCGTCTTCCTGTTCGGCTCGACGGTCTGCAACATCTGGGCGCTGCGCACGCTGCAACTCGCCGAGACGACCTCGATCTATTTCTTCGGGCCGATGGTGATCACCGCGCTGGCCGGTCCGCTGCTCGGCGAATGGGCCGGCTGGCGCCGCTGGACGGCGATCCTGATCGGCTTTGTCGGCGTGCTGGCCATCACAAGGCCGGGGATCGGCGTGTTCGGCGTCGGCCATCTGCTGGCGCTGGGTTCGATGCTGTCCAATTCCTTCTATGTCATCATGACCCGGCGCATGGGCGCGCATGAAAGTGCCGAGAGCCTGATCCTGTTCTCGGCGCTGGCGCCCGTCGTGCTTCTGCTGCCGGCATTTTCCTTCTCCCTCTCCCTGCCTCAGGACGGCTGGCAGTGGCTCATCCTGCTCATGCTCGGCGTCTATGGCGGCCTCGGCCATTACCTGCTGATCCAGGCCTACCGGCTGGCCACCACGACGGCGCTGGCGCCCTATCCCTATTCGCAGATGGTGTGGATGATCGGTTTCGGCTGGCTGGTCTTCCACCAGCTTCCGGACCGCTGGACGCTGGTCGGCGCCGCCATCATCGTCCTGAGCGGCCTCTACATTATCCATCGCGAGCGGCAACTGCGCGTGAAGAACCGCGCCACGCTCGATGCCGAGACCGGCGTGCTGGCGAAAAAGCTTTGATTTGCCCCGGCAAGGGTGGCATAAGCCGCGTTTAAACTGTTTAAAAACGCGGTCGGGGAGGCTGCACGCTGGCACAGAAGATCAAGCTGTCGACGATCGCGGACGCGCTCGGTGTCTCGACCGCCACTGTCTCATTGGCGCTGCGCGACAGTCCGCTGGTGGCAGGCACCACGCGCGAGAAGATCAAGGAGCATGCCCGCGAGATCGGCTATATCTACAACCGGCGCGCCGCCTCGCTGCGCACCTCGCGCTCCGGCATCGTCGGCGTCGTCGTGCACGACATCATGAACCCGTTCTATGCCGAGATCCTGCGTTCCATCGAGCACGAGCTCGACCGCAGCCGGCAGACCTTCATTCTCTCCAACCACTACGACCAGCTCGACAAGCAGCGCACCTTCATCGACACGCTGCTGCAACTCGGCGCCGACGGCGTCATCATGTCGCCGGCCATCGGCACGCCGTCGACCGACATCATCACCGCCGAGGGTAACGGCTTGCCGGCGGTGCTGATCGCGCGCGACGTCGAGGGTTCGCACGTGCCGGTGTTCCGCGGCGACGACGCCTATGGCACGGCGCTCGCCACCAACCACCTGATTTCGCTTGGCCATACCCGCATCGCAATGGTCGGCGGCACCGACCAGACCTCCACCGGGCGAGACCGCTATCAGGGCTACGTCAACGCCATGCAGGCGGCCGGGCTGGAGATCAAGCCGACCTGGCGCATTCCCGGACCGCGCACCAAGCAGGCGGGCTTCGAAGCGGCCGGCCAGTTCCTGGCGCTGAAGGACAGGCCGACCGCCGCCTGCTGCTGGAACGACCTCGTCGCCATCGGCCTGATGAACGGCATCGCCCGCGCCGGGCTGGTGCCCGGTGTCGATATTTCCGTCACCGGCTACGACGATCTGGAGGAGGCGGCCATCGCCACGCCGGCGCTCACCACCGTCTGGAACGGCCAGCGCGAGGTCGGCCGCCGCGCCGCCAGCGCGCTGCTCGACAAGCTGGCCGGCGAGCCGGTCCATATCTCGCAGGACCTCATCAAGCCGGAACTGCATGTGCGCCAGTCCACCGGTCGTCCCGTCGAGCGCGCCTGAGGTTCGAGCGCGCCCGAGATTGAGCGCATCCGAGATTTCCTCTCCATACGAAAGAAGCCTGCCATGCCCGCCGATCTCAAAACCGTCACCGTCCTCGTGCCGGGCAAGCTGCATGAACATTCCGTCAAGCGCATCGGCAAGACGTTCAGGATGCTGGGCCTCGATCGGATCGATCCGGCACTTGTCACCGAGGAGATGAAAGCCACGGTGCGCGGCGTTGCGGCCTCGCCGGCGATCGGCGGCGGCATGATCGATCCCGCCTTCATGGCGGCGCTGCCCGCGGCTGAAATCGTCGCCAATTTCGGCGTCGGCTATGACGGCGTCGACGCCCGCTGGGCCGGCGAGAACGGCGTCATGGTCACCAATACGCCGGACGTGCTGACGGAAGAGGTCGCCGACACCACGATCGGTCTGCTCCTCAACACCATCCGCGAATTGACCAGGGCAGAAGCCTGGCTGCGCGATGGCCGCTGGAAGCGCGACGGCAACTACCGGCTGACCCCGCTCACCCTGCGCGACCGCAAGATCGGCATTTTCGGCATGGGGCGCATCGGCCTCGCCGTCGCCCGCCGGCTGGAGGCCTTCGGCCTTTCAATCGCTTACCACAACCGCCGCCCGGTCGAGGGGCTGGGCTACACCTATCATTCTACCTTGAGGGGTCTGGCTTCGGCGGTCGACACGCTGATCTCGGTAGCGCCGGGCACACCCGAGACCGCCAAGGCGGTCAATGCCGAGATATTGGCGGCGCTCGGCTCTGGCGGCGTGTTCGTCAATATCGGCCGCGGCTCGACCGTGGATGAGGCAGCCCTTGCCGCAGCCCTTTCAAGCGGCATCATCGCCGCCGCCGGGCTCGACGTCTTCGCCGACGAGCCGAACGTGCCGCAGGCGCTGCTCGACGCGCCGAACACGGTGCTCTTGCCACATGTCGGCTCGGCCTCCGAATACACGCGCCGCGCCATGGCGGATCTGGTGGTCGACAATTTGATTGCCTGGTTCACCGAGGGCAGGGCGCTGACGCCGGTGCCCGAGACGACGCATGTCGAGGCCCGTCGCCACACTGACTGACGCTGGCGGCGGCGTCTTAACCACCCGTTATCCATAAGCGCCCATTCTCCGTTCCGTGCAATCGGAGGTGCGGCTTTCGGGATGAAGCTGATTCTGGCGTTGGCTACCGGCGTCGCGCTCTATGGCGGGACGCATCTTTTCCACGGTGGAGGGCAGAATGCCTTGGCCGCACCCGACCCTTCGCGGGACGAGGGCGTCTACAGGCTGGTCGCCGATGGCGTCGAGAACTGCCGGCTCACCCGCGGCGCCGTCCGCCCCGACGGTTCTTTTCCCCTGACGCTCGATCCCGGCTGCGATGCGCTGCTGCCCGGCATCGCGCGCGCCACGCGCTGGCGCGAAGGCACCGACGGCACGGTCACCTTCGGTCGAGATGACGGGGAAAAGGTCGTCGCCTTCTCGATTGCCGACGGCGAAGGATATCTCTCCTATGCGCCGGCGACGCCGCTGCTGTCGCTTTCGGCTGAATAGCGGGGTTTCTACTCCGCAGCCGTCCGCGCGCCGAGCCTTGCCGCGGCATGCGCCCGCACCGCGTCGCCAAAAGCCTTGAATACCTTCTGCGAGGCGCTGTCGGATTTCACCCAGTATTCGGGATGCCACTGGACGCCCACCGCGAAGGCGCGGGAATCCCTGACCGAGACGGCCTCCACCGTGCCGTCCTCGGCGACCGCCTCGACCTGCAATTTCGGTCCCAGCCGGTCGACGGCCTGGCGGTGCACGGAGTTGACCAGGATGTCGCCCGCGCCGAACACGCCGGCAAGGCAGCTTCCCGGCTTGATCGACACGGTTTGGCGGATGGCGAAGCGCTCGTCCTGCATGTCGCTGACCGGCGCGCGGTGGTCGAGCGAGCCGGGGCGCTCCTGGATCTCGGTGCCGAGCGTGCCGCCGAGCGCCACGTTCATCTCCTGGATGCCGCGGCAGATCGCGAGCAGCGGCACGCCGCGCTCGACCGCCTTGCGGATGAGCGGCAGGGTGGTGGCGTCGCGCGCCTCGTCATAGGGGCCGTTCTTGTCGCTGGCGTCGCCGCCATAGAGCGAAGGATGCACGTTCGACTTGGAGCCGGTCATCATTACGCCGTCGACCGACGAAAGCAGTTCGTCGAGGTCGAGCCGGTCGCCGAAGGACGGCACCAGCACCGGCAGCACCCCGGCGGACGAGATCGCCGCCTCGAGATACTGTTGCGGAGCCGCATGCCAGGTGTAGTTCTCGAACTGCTTGACATCGGTGGAAACGGCGACGAGCGGCTGAAGCATTTTTGTTCCTGGCGTCTGACCTGCTGCGGTGTTGTGTCCATAAAATAGGCGATTGCAAGGCACTCCGCCACGGCAAGTTCGCGCCGCATGCTGGACCACGCCAGCTTTCGTTAGACCATAGTCGTAGTGGCGTTTGCCATACCCAAAAAAATTGCCGTCAGGAACGCGGTTGGACCGATCCACGGCGCTGGACTGCACGCGCATGCCGTGTATTGTCCGCGCCCGTCGACCCATGGAATGCAATGATTTTCCTGGCGTCACGTTTGATCCGACAGGAGGAGAATTCATGGATCGTCGTTCATTCATTCGCAAGGCAGGCGCCACCGGCGCGGGTGCCGCCGCCGTTGCAACCACGCTGGCCGCTCCGGCCATTGCCCAGTCCAATCCGAAGATCACCTGGCGCATGACCTCGTCTTTCCCGAAGTCGCTCGACACCATCTATGGCGGCGCCGAGGTCTTCTCGAAGATGATCTCGGAAGCGACCGACGGCAATTTCCAGATCCAGGTCTTCGCGGCGGGCGAACTCGTCCCCGGCCTGCAGGCTGCGGATGCGGTGACGGCCGGCACGGTCGAGGCGGCCCACACCGTCTGCTACTATTTCTGGGGCAAGGACCCGACCTGGGCGCTCGGCTCGGACGTTCCCTTCGCGCTCAACGCGCGCGGCCGCAACGCCTGGCAGTATCAGGGCGGCGGTATCGACCTGTTCAACAAGTTCCTCGCCAAGCAGGGCCTGTTCGGCCTGCCGGGCGGCAACACCGGCACCCAGATGGGCGGCTGGTTCCGCAAGGAAATCAACACGGTCGCCGACCTCAAGGGCTTGAAGATGCGCATCGGCGGCTTCGCCGGCAAGGTGATGGAACAGCTTGGCCTGGTGCCGCAGCAGCTCGCCGGCGGCGACGTCTACCCGGCGCTGGAGAAGGGCACCATCGACGCAGCCGAGTGGGTCGGCCCCTATGACGATGAGAAGCTCGGCTTCTACAAGGTCGCGCCCTATTACTACTATCCCGGCTTCTGGGAAGGCGGTCCGACCGTGCATTTCCTGTTCGGCAAGGAAAAATACGAGGCGCTGCCGGCGGCCTACAAGTCGCTGCTGCGCACCGCGGCCCAGGCCGAAGACGCCAACATGCTGCAGAAGTACGATTACCTCAACCCGACCGCGGTCCGCTCGCTGGTCGCCAAGGGCGCGCAGCTCAGGCCTTTCAGCCAGGAAATCCTGGCCGCCTGCTTCGATGCCGCCAACAAGACCTATGACGAGATGATGGCCTCGAACGCGGACTTCAAGGAGATCTGGGACTCGATCGTCGCCTTCCGCAAGGAGGCCTATTTGTGGGATCAGGTGGCCGAATACAATTTCGACACCTTCATGATGATCCAGCAGCGCGCGGGGAAATTGTAAGCTCGCTTCCGTACCGCTCATATCAGCCCCGCAGCGTTGCCGCTGCGGGGCTTTTTCGTATGCGTTTCGGTCTTGCGCAGGCGCCTTTCGTAGCGCTGGTATAATCCATCATCGTGTGTATTGTTGGTCCAGCCCGACTGCCGAAAAAAACCAGGGCGGCCGGGCGGAACCTGATCCGCAATGGGAGGACATGGAATGGATCGTCGCAGTTTCATCCGCAAGGCCGGCGTTGCCGGCGCAGGCACCGTTGCCGCAGCCACGCTGTCGGCCCCGGCCATCGCGCAGTCGATGCCCAAGATCACCTGGCGCTGTACCTCGTCGTTCCCGAAATCGCTCGACACGATCTTCGGCGCGGCCCAGACCATGGCAGACTTCGTCAAGAACTCCACCGACGGCAATTTCGACATCCAGGTCTTCGCGGCCGGCGAGATCGTGCCCGGCCTGCAGGCGATGGACGCCACGGCCGCCGGCACCGTCGAGATGTGCCACACGGCCTGCTATTACTTCTGGGGCAAGGACCCGACCTGGGCGCTGGCAACCGCCGTGCCGTTCAGCCTCAACTACCGGCAGATGAACGCCTGGCTCTATTATGGCGGCGGTCAGGACCTGCTCAACGAGTTCTTCAACTCGAAAGGTCTTTACGGTCTCGCCGCCGGCAACACCGGCGTGCAGATGGGCGGCTGGTACCGCAAGGAAATCAACACGGTCGAGGATCTCAAGGGCCTCAAGATGCGCATCGTCGGCTTCGCCGGCAAGATC
>CAZBBT010000110.1:0-8513 GCA_964490065.1 uncultured Mesorhizobium sp.
TTGCGGGTCCTGCCGCGGCGCCTCCGGCGGCGCGCGAAGCCATTGGACCTGCCGGCGCACCCGTGGGAGATACAACGGCATCGGCCGGAGCGTCCTCGACGATGAAGAAGCGATCCGTCTCGCGGTAGACCAGCCCGTTATACTCGAGTACCAGCTCGAATGCATCCAGGAAGTGCATGCCCGCGATCGCGATACCGATAGGACCGGGAACGCTCTCCGGATCAACGATCGTCTTCTTCGTGACGCGCTCGAAAATCGGGTTCAGGAACTCGATGAACTGGTCGAACGGAGTCGACGGCAGGAACGATACGAGCTGATCCGGGGGGATGTACGTCCGAATCTGACGCTCAGGTGGCCGCTGCTGCGCAAGGGCCGCACCCGGCGCGATCAGACAAACCACTAGCAGTACGAGAGCCGCTCCAGGCAGCGCCCGTGGGGCAAGTCGGGATGCTTTCATTGATACAGCCGTGTTCGGCTCGTTAATCGGTGATGGGGGCCAGACTCTGCGGTCCGAGAGCCTGCCTGTAGTGCTCGCCGTCGTGGAGCGCGAGTTCGTCCGGACGCGGTGCAGGACGCCATACGCTGGCCGGTGCTGGAGCCGGACCGCGACGTGCGGGGTTTCCAGACGGTCCTGCTCGAGCTTGGCGCGCGACTGAGGCTCCCAGGATTCGCCGACAGCCTGGGCAAGCCCCTTTACAAGGATTATGCCGACTACATCGTGCGCCACGAGCGGCGGCCGGGCATTGGGCCGCTGGCCGGATTCCGCGGCTTGAAGGGCGACCGGGCAGGGCGGGGAGCGGCCAATCCTGACCAGTTGCAGCGCTATATCGACAACGGCTCCTTCTTCTCGGCGCATATCCCGATGGAAGCGCAGTTCTTCAAGCACGCCAACCAGGCCTACCAGGACTTCGCCGTGCGCATGGGCTTCTTCGACACGCCGCAGCCCGTGACGTTCCAACTCTACCAGGAATCGCTTCAGAAATTCCGATTGGCGGCGGAAGGGTTGCGCGAGCCGGTGGCGCCGGAAACGCATCGCCAGCGCATCTTCGATACGTTCGACCCCCTGCCGGACTGGTATCGGCCGTTCGGCGAGGCGATGGTCGACCGTGACGAATATCCCTACCACGCCATCACCCAGCGGCCGATGGCGATGTACCATTCCTGGGGTTCGATGAACGCCTGGCTTCGGCAGATACACACGAAAAATCCTCTCTATGTTCCGGGGCTCATCTGCGACGAGCTTGGCCTGAACGATGGCGATTGGGCGTGGGTGATCTCGCATCACGGCCGCATCAAGGTCGAGGTGGCGCGCATGGAGGCGGTCAACGCCTCGACCCTGTGGACGTGGAACGCCATCGGCAAGCGGGCAGGAGCCTGGGCGTTGGACAAGGACGCGCCTGAGGCAAGAAAAGGTTTCCTGATGAACCATTTGATCGCTGAACTTCTGCCTGCGCGCAAAGACGGCATGCGCTGGTCGAACTCCGATCCGGTGACAGGGCAGGCGGCCTGGTACGATCTGCGCGTGAAGATCGAAAAGGCGGAGCCGGGCGAGATCAGCGAACCGCATTTTTCGGCTCTCGCGCAACCGGAGCCGGAGCCGCACCCTGAAGAACTGCGCTACGGCCAGGAGTGGGCGCGATGACCTCGCTTCCTACGCTCCCCACGCCGAAAAAGCTCGGCCTGGTCATCGATCTCGATGTCTGCGTCGGCTGCCATGCCTGCGTGGTCAACTGCAAGGAATGGAACACCGGTGGCTACGGCGCGGCCCTTTCCGACCAGCATCCCTATGGCGCCGATGTCTCCGGCGCCTGGCTGAACCGGGTGCACACGTTCGAGGTGGTGCCGGAGGGCGGCGAAGTGGTCGGCGAGGCGGGCGAGGCTCGCATCGTGCATTTCCCGAAATCCTGCCTGCATTGCGAGGACGCGCCCTGCGTCACCGTCTGTCCGACCGGGGCGTCATACAAGCGCTCCGAGGACGGCATCGTTCTGGTGGACGAGGACATGTGCATCGGCTGCGGCCTGTGCGCCTGGGCCTGCCCTTATGGCGCCCGCGAAATGGATCTGGCCGCCGGCGTGATGAAGAAATGCACGCTCTGCATCGACCGCATCTACAACGAGACCCTTGACGAGAGGGACCGGCAGCCCGCCTGCGTGCGCACCTGCCCGGCCAATGCCCGCCACTTCGGCGACCTTGCCGATCCCGCTTCGGCCGTCTCGATCATGGTCGCCGAACGCGGCGGCGTCGACCTCATGCCGGAGCAGGGGACCCGGCCGGTCAACAAATACCTGCCGCCGCGCGCGCGAAAGCCGCTGGCGGCGAGCGCCCCGCCGCTTGCCGAAAATACCGAGGGGGCGAAGGGTTTCTTCGCCTGGCTCGACGGCATGCTGGACAGGATCTGATCCGTGCACCCCGCGCCCTCCATCATCGTCTTCACTACCCTGTCCGGCCTCGGCTACGGACTGGCTTTCGTGCTTGGCCTCGGCCTGCTCGATCCGGCAGCCCTTGCGACAAAGATCGCCTGGTTCCTCGCGCTGATACTGATCGCCGGCGGGCTCTCGACCTCCACGCTGCATCTCGGCAATCCGCAGCGCGCCTGGCGGGCGTTTTCGCAATGGCGCTCGAGCTGGCTGTCGCGCGAGGGCGTCATGGCCGTCGTCACCTTCGTGCCGCTGGCCGTCTCGGCATGGCTTTGCGTTATCGAGAGCCGTTATCTGCCCTTGCTGGGGCTGATCGGGTCGGCGCTCTGCCTCGGCACGGTGTTCTGCACGGCGATGATCTACGCCTCGCTGAAATCGGTGCAGGCATGGCACAGCAGGTTGACGCCGGCCTGCTATCTGCTGTTTTCGCTCTCCACCGGTACGGCCGCGGCGAGTTTCTTTGCTTTCTGCGGTGGCGATGGCACGCTCTGGCTACCGCTTGCCGCCATGGCGACGCTGCTCGCGGCGTGGCTGGTGAAACGGGCATGGCGGCAGCGCATGCAGGCGCAACCGTCGCTATCGACGCCGGAAAGCGCAACCGGCCTTGGTGCCATCGGCCGCGTGCGCCTGTTCGAGCGTCCGCACGCGACGCAGAACTATCTGACGCGCGAAATGGGCTTTCGCGTAGCGCGCAAGCACGCGGACAAGCTTTGGATGATCGCCATGTCGCTCGGCGGTGCCGTTCCGTTCCTGTTGCTCGGTATGCTGTTGCTTGTAGGAGCGCCGACCGGCTTTGCAGCGACAGTCGCCGGCCTGGCGCTGCTGAGCCACGTCACGGGCGTCCTGGTCGAGCGCTGGCTGTTCTTCGCCGAGGCGCGTCACGCCGTGATGAACTACTACGGCGGCTGACGATGTCAGTTCAGCGACGGCCTGCGCCTGGCTCCCGCCGGTTTGCGCACGCTTTTCAGCCGCAGCGCCAGCCGCCGCAGGGCGGCGAACCTCTCGCCTGGCCGCCAGGTTCTTTCCATGCCCCAGGGTGTCCAGAGCACCACCGGTTCTTCGGTTGCCTTGTCCTTCGCCATGTTCCCCACCATCGTTGGACAGGGCCACGATAGCTTGCAAAGATTAACGATCGGGGCGGAAAACGGCTATACGCCATTTCGAGGCGCGGGCGTATCAGGCTATTCCACCATCGGGGCATCCGCCGGAGCGCCGCCGCGCAGCGGCTTTTCCGGCATCAGCACCAGCATGACGAACGAGGCCACCAACATGGCCGCCGCAACGAGGAAAATCGCCGCGAACGCGGCAATCGACGAGACGGCTTGCCCAGCCGCAGCATGGCCCTCGCCGGTCAGAGGCAGGCCGTAGCCGAGCGCCACGGCGCCGAGCACGGCGACGCCGAGCGCCGCGCCCAGCGAGCGCAGGAAGGTCAGAACGCCGGTGGCGACGCCCAGATGCGCCCGGTCGACCGCGTTCTGCACCGACACGGTGCCCACCGGGAAGGTGGTGCCGCTGCCGAAGCCGATCAGCGCGGTCAGCACTTCGATTACGAGGATCGAGGCGCTGCCGGCGACAAGCGCCAGCACAACAAGACAGATGCCGGCGAAAGCCACGCCGAACAGCGCGATTCGCTTGTAATGGACGAAGCGCGGGATCAGCTTGCCGCTGGTCGTGGCGCCTGCGACGGTGCCAAGCAGGAGTCCGAGCAGCGCGATGCCGGATTCGCCCGCCGTGAGCCCGAGGTAGGATTGCAGATAGACCGGCAGGTAGACGGAGAGGCCGACATTGGATGCCTGCAGCATGAAGACCGCCAGCGCGCCGGTCAGGATGATGCGGTTGGCAAGAACTTCCAGTGAAATCAGCGGCTCGGCGGCGCGCAGCAGCCTGAAGGTAAAGGCCGTCCAGAAAGCCACGGAACCGACAAGCAGGCCGACGATTTCCGGCGAGGTCCAATCATAGGCGCTGCCGCCCCAGTTGAGCGCCAGCAGCAGCAGCGCGGTGGCAACGATCAGCAGGAGCGCGCCCAGGCTGTCGATGCTGTGCTTGCGGGCCGCCTTGGGCAGCTTCTTGAGCGGATTGTTGATGATCGCCATGGCAACCAGTCCGAGCGGCAGGTTGATCCAGAAGATCAGCGACCAGTGCAAATGCTCGGCGAATGCTCCGCCCAGCAGAGGCCCGGCTATGCTGGCCACGGCCCAGGTCCCCGATATCCAGGCGGCGTAACGGGCGCGTTCCTTCGGCGGCACGAGGTCGCCGATCACCGTTTGCGACAGGGCGAACAGGCCGCCGCCGCCCACGCCCTGAACCGCGCGCCCGACGATGAGCATCAGCATGTTCGGCGCCAGCGCGCTTATCACCGATCCGGCGAGAAAGATCAGGATCGCCGCCTGGATCGTCGACCGTCGGCCATACACGTCGGATATCTTGCCGTAGAGCGGTGCCATCGCGGTGGCGGTAAGCAAATAGCCGGTGACGATCCAGGGCAGGTATTCGGCATCGCCCAGCATGCCGGCGATGGTCGGCATGGCTGGCGCGACGATGGTCTGGTCGAGCGCGGCGAGCAGCATCGCCAGAAGCACGCCGGCAATGATGACGTTCTTTTCGCTTTCCGTCAGCGGGGCGACGGAGGGCGACGCGGCTTTATGATCCACAGCCTGATCCATTGATCCCATATCAATCTTCAGCAAACGGTTCCGGAACAATGTCGGTCGTGCCTGCCGCAAATCGACAGGCCGGGCCAGATATTCCGGCTTTTACTGGGACCTCGCGGGGCTGCGGGGTTTCGGATCCTGGCGGACCGCCGGACTACCAACCGGCACGCGTTTCCTGAAACAGCGGCGCCGGACCTAGCAGACGCGGTGCGGTATGTCGAGCCAAGGCGCTGCGTGTGCCCCGATCGTGACCGCGTTGGCCCAGTGCTGCCGGACGCTCAGCCGGGCAACTGGCCGCTTTCGATGCGCTCGATGCGGTATTGCAGCAGCCGCAGGATGCGGCTTTCGAAATTGATGCCTTCGACCCTATCGAACCGCGCCTGCGCCCGGTCGTGCTTGGCCAGGATGCGCTGGGTTATCTCCTTCGCCCTGGCTGCCGCGATCTGGCAATCCTTCTGCCGTCCGCTCGCCTTCAAGGCGTCTTCCAGCTCGCGGGCGTGGTTCCTGGCGATTTCGACGTGGCGTTCCTCATGCCGCTTGATGTCGGCAGACAGCGTGTCCCAGAAGATGCGCACATCCTCCTCCGAGCGCCGGCGCTGGCGCCAGACCGGCAGGATGACTTTGGCCTTTACCGTTACCGTCGCCGACGCGATATGGCAGGCGTTCGCGCTCTCGGCATAGCCGATGCGGGTCGAGAACGACATGCGGGTGGCGCCGGGGTGTCGAAGACCGGTGGTTTTCACTTTCGGTCCACGTTTCGCCAACTGGTCTTCGATCTCGTCCAGCGTGCGGCCGCCGACCCGATAATAGGAATAGCTTTTGACGACATTGACGCTCGTTGCCGGCGCGGTCGTGCAGGCCGTGAGCGCCACGGCGCATGGGATCAGCCACTTCATCCGTGTTGCCTCCGGTTCCACCTTGCGATACGGCCAGTCGCGGCGCAACGGAAATCCTGGCCGTTCGCCGCGCGCATCGCCAACAATGGTCCTGACGATGATAAGACGATGGCAACTGGCGCATGGGCGTCACCTGGACCTCGGCGGCAAGGCCGTGGTCATGGGCATTCTCAACGTGACGCCGGACTCCTTCTCCGACGGCGGCCTGTTCGACGTGCCGGAACGCGCGCTGGCGCAGGCGGGCAGCATGGCGGCCGAAGGCGCGGCGATCGTCGATGTCGGCGGCGAATCGACGAAGCCCGACGCGGTGCCCATTTCGGCTGAGGAGGAACAGCGCCGCATCCTGCCCGTCATCGCGGAACTGGCGCGTCGCGGCGAGGCTCTGATCTCGGTCGATACGTTTCGCGCCGAGACCGCGAGGCTGGCGGTCGAGGCCGGTGCGCATATCGTCAACGATGTCTGGGGCCTGCAGCGCGAACCGGACATCGCCAGGGTAGCCGCGGAAACCGGGGCCGGGCTGGTCATCATGCACACCGGGCGCGGCCGGGAGAAACTGCCGGACGTCGTCGAGGACCAGATCGTTTTCCTCAAGCGTTCATTGGAAATTGCCCGCGCGGCCGGCGTGCCGGACGAGCGTATCGTGCTCGATCCCGGCTTCGGCTTCGCCAAGGAGACGCCGGAGGAAAACCTCGACCTCATGGCCCGGTTCGAAGAGCTTCACGTGCTCGGTTTTCCGCTGATGGCCGGAACCTCGCGCAAACGTTTCGTCGGCGCCGCGACCGGCCGCGACCCCGCCGACCGGGCGGCCGGCACCGCCGCCACCAGCGTGATCCTGCGGCTCAAGGGCGCGCAGCTTTTTCGCGTCCACGATGTCGCAATCAACGTGGATGCGCTGGCGATGACGGATGCTATGCTCGCCCGCGTCGAGGTCAGCGTGGTTCGGCCGCAATCATGAGGGGATCAAGAGTCTATCTCAGCCTGGGCGGCAATCTCGGCGACCCGGCGAAATCGATGGGCGCGGCGCTGAAATGGCTGGATGCCGACGCGCGGGTTTCCGTTGTCGCCGTTTCGTCGCTCTACCGCACGCCGCCATGGGGCAAGACCGATCAGCCGGATTTCCTCAACGCCGCCGCGGAATTGTCCACCTCGTCGTCGCCTCGCGCCCTGCTTGACCTGTGCCTGGAAGCGGAACGCCGGCTGAAGCGGGTCCGGGAAGAGCGCTGGGGTCCGCGGCTGATCGACCTCGACATCCTGGTCTTCGGCGAACGGACCATCCATGAGGTCGGGCTCGAAGTGCCGCATCCGCGCATGACGGAACGCGCTTTCGTCCTGGCTCCGCTCGCCGAGATCGCTCCGGACCTGGTCATATCGGGCCGGACGGTCGCCGAAAGGCTGTCTTCGGTCGATGCCGCCGGCATCGAGAAGCTGCCGGGCGGGCAGGGCTGGTGGAAGGGCTGAGGCCGACGGTTCAGCCGGAGAAGCCGCCGCCATCGAGAAAAGCCTGCTCTTCCGCCGTCGTCTCGCGGCCGAGCGCCGGGTTGCGGTGCGGGAACCGGCCGAACCGGGCGATGATGTCACGGTGGTCGATCGCCCATTTCAGGTTCGACTGGCAGTTCGCCTCGAACAGCGCGACCGAGCGTTCCTGGTCGGCCATATCCTCGGAATGCTCGAACGGCAGGTAGATGAAGGCGCGCAGCGCCTCATCCAGTTCCATGTCGTGCCCGGCGGCCACCGCCTTGGCGGCGAAATGGCGCGCCAGCGGATCGGTCGCGAACATGTGACCGGTGCCGCGGAAGCAATTGCGGGGGAACTGGTCGAGCAGGATCATCAGCGCCAGCGAGCCTTCGGCATGGTCCGACCAGGAATCGAGCTCGCGCCGCGCGGCGGCATAATGCAGGTCCAGGAAGCGGCTGCGGAAATCGTCGTCGAAGGCGGCGTTCTTCTCGAACCAGGCATCCGCGCCGGCCTCGCGCCAGAAAGCGGCAACGTCCAGCGCACGTTCGTCCAGTGTCGTCATTTTTCCCTTACTCCTGCGGCGTGTTCAGGACGTCGGCCGTTTCCTCGTTCAGCGCCCGGCCGCGCCAGCGCGGCTGCGCCACCGGCGCCGGCACCGGCGTGTTCATGTTGCCCTTGAAATAGAGCCGGCCGTCCTGGATGTTGCCGGCGAGCTGGAGTTCGAAGCGGGCCTCGTCGCGCCGCCGCACATCCTCGACAACCTCGGCCACTTCGTCGGGGTCGACACCCATCGCCTCGAGCGCCGAGCCGCCGAAGACCAGCGCCGATTCGAAGGTCTCGCGCAACTGGTAGTCCACGCCGGCGCGCACGAGCTGCAGCGAGGTGCCGCGGTCGAAGGCGCGCGCCAGCACCAGCGCCTGCGGGAACTCGGCCTTGACCAGTCCGGCGATGCGCACCGCCGCTTCCGGCCTGTCGACACATACGAGCACCGCGCGGGCGCTGCCGGCCCCCGCCGCGTGCAGTATGTCGAGCCGGGTCCCGTCGCCGTAATAGACCTTGAAGCCGAAATTGGCCGCCGCCTGGATCATCTCCA
>CAZBBT010000111.1:0-8481 GCA_964490065.1 uncultured Mesorhizobium sp.
CTGGTGTCGTCGTCGGCGGCGGCGACACCGCTTCCGACTGCGTCGGCACGGCGTTTCGCCAGGGTGCGGTGCGCGTCACCCAGCTCGACATCCGGCCGCAGCCGCCGGAAAAGGAAGACAAGCTTGCCGTGTGGCCCTACTGGGCGACCAAGATGCGCACCTCCTCCAGCCAGGCCGAAGGCGCCGAGCGCGAATTCCAGGTGGCGACGCTGGAGTTCATCGGCGAGGAGGGCCAGCTGACCGGCGTGCGCTGCTGTGAGGTCGACGAGAAGCGCAAGCCGGTCGCGGGCACCGAATTCGTCATCCGCGCCGATCTCGCCTTCATCGCCATCGGCTTCGCCGGTCCGCTGGGCGACGGCCTGGTGGAAGAGCTTGACGGCAAGATGGACATCGCAACGGATGCCCGCCGTTCGCGCAACGTGGCCGCCAATGATCGCGACTACAAGACCAGCGTCGACAGGCTCTGGGCGGCCGGCGACGTCCGGCGCGGCCAGTCGCTGGTGGTGTGGGCGATCCGCGAAGGCAGGCAGGCGGCACGCGCCATCGACGAGGCGCTGATGGGCTCGACGGTGCTGCCGGGCTGAGACGCGCGATAATTCCTACCGGCTGATCGCCGTCGTCGTTTCCGGGGTCGACCCGGATGCAGTAGCGCTCGACGGCGCGCGCGGCGGCCAGGAAAAGTCGTCGGCGCGGCCCGGCTGTTCCCCGGCGGCCGCATTCTCCACGCCGGGCTTGCCGTCCAGCGCGGGAACGGCAGGGGTTGGTAGAGGTGCAGCGCCAAGCAATTCGGTGCCGCCGTCCAGCGCGGGATCGTTGAGCAGCATCGGCGGGGTGCGGTCGATCATGACGGGAGCGGGTGTCCCGTCCGGGCTGACGACGGCGGGAAGGCCTGCCGGCGCCAGATGCGCGGGATTGCCATCCGGCGCCGTCAAGCCAAGGATCTTCAGCAGCGGCTTTTCCGCGTAGAAGGCGAGCTTTCGCTTGCCGGCGCGGGTCATGTTGATGCCGTCGTCGGAGCGGAGCCTGACGGGTTGGCCGTTGATATCCGGCCCGGTCGAGACGAAAGCGCCGTTCTCGTTGACGAAGCCGTCCCACACATCGATGAATTCGCCTCCGCTCGCTTCCGCCGCGACGCGGTAGATATCGTTGAAGGCCAGCATGTCCGAGGTCATCTTGCCGGACTTGAAGGCCGGCTGGCCGACCCACAGGAAGGGTATCTTGTGGGCCGAGATCGTCTTGCCGAATTTGTGTGTGCGCGCCTTGTATTCCCTTGTCCACTTGTCGGAGCGGGGAGGCTCGCTGGTGTCCCCGATCTGCATTTGCTGACGATCGTTCGATCCCAGCATGACCACCACCGCGAACGGCTTTTCCTGTTCTATGATGCCGTCGATTTCGGCCGGCCAGTCATAGAAGTCGTCGCGCACGAAACCCGACGACCCCTTGCTGCGATTGACGACGGTGACGGCGGGGTTCTCGGCGAAGACGGCTTCGAGCCCTTCCGCAAGGCCGCTCGCCATGAAGTCGCCGACGACCAGCACGACGCGTGCGTCCGGCGCCTTTTCGACGGTCGGCGCCGGCGGTTCGGCGGGCTGACGGGGCGCGGCTTTCCTCTTCTTCGGCTGTGGCCTCTCGATCCTGACGGGCGGCTCGATGCGTTCCCTGCGCCTGGGAAAAAGCAGATCGCGCAACGACCAGCCGAAGCCGTTGCGTTCCTGCGCGACAGCCGGAGTATCGACGGCAACCGTGCCCAGCAGCACGGCCGCCGCGAATAGAAGCAGGGGCAGACGCCACAGGACTAACGATGTACGCTTCGCCCTTATCAAGCGACCTCCTGCGGCCAGCCTACTTCTTGCGCAGCCACTTCAGCACTTCCATGCTGGGGTAGCCGTTCTGGGTCAAGCCCATCTGCGCCTGATAGGTCATGATGGCGGATTTCGAGCCGTCGCCGATCTTGCCGTCGAACTTGCCATCATAGAGGCCACGCCTGGCAAGCCTCTGCTGCAATTCCAGCTTCTCCTCGAATGACAGCTTGGTGAACGGTCGGTCCCAGTCTTGCACCAGCCCGCCATAGCCGGCGATCTCGTCGGCGAGCAGGCCGACGGCCAGCGCGTATTTGTCGGCGTTGTTGTAGCGCTTGATGACGAAGAAATTCTTGGTCATCAGGAAGGCGGGGCCGTCGCGGCCGTCCAGCGCCTTCAGTTCCGCCTTCATCGATCTATCCGGAAACGGCTTGTCGCGGGCGCGCCTGACGCCGATGGATTCCCATTTCGCCAGCGACATCGAGCCGCCGGGGAACTTGCGCCCGTTCGGCAACGTCACCTCGTAACCCCAGGTCTCGCCGGTCCGCCATCCGTTCTTGCGCAGCAGGTTGGCGGCCGTGGCCAGTGCATCCGGCACGGAGTTCCAGATGTCGCGCTTGCCGTTGCCGTCCATGTCGACGGCATAGGCTTGATAGCTGGTCGGTATGAACTGGGTGTGGCCCATCGCGCCGGCCCAGGAGCCCTGGAGATGGCTCTCGTCGATGTCGCCTCTCTGCAGGATCTTCAGCGCCGCGATCAACTGGGTGCGGGCGTATTTCGAGCGCTTCTTGTCGGCATAGCCCAGCGTTGCCAGCGAGCGCACCACGGAGCGCATGATGTCGTCGCGCTTCAGCGTCTCGCCATAGTTCGATTCCATCGACCAGATGGCGAGCAGGATATAGCGGTCGACGCCGTAGCGCTGCTCGATGCGGTCGAGCCAGGGCTTCCATTTGCGTGCCATCGCCTGGCCGTTGGCGACCGACTGATCGTGGACGCGATTGTCGAAATAGTTCCAGGCCGGAGCCTTGAATTCCGGCTGGTAGCGCGCCTTTTCGAGCACCTCCGCATCGATGTCGGTTATGCCGCGGAAAGCCCGATCGTAAATGGCTCCGGAAACGCCGTTCTTCACGGCCACGGTGCGGAAACTGGCCACCCAGTGGCGGAAACCGGAATCGGCGAAAGCGTGCTGCGCCGGCATCAGCAGGGCCAGCGAAAGGCAGGCCGCGGCGGCGGCAGTGGCAAGCTTCCCGGCGGTGGCGCGAAGGCCCATCTTTTCCTCCTTACTTCATCGCAGGAAGATCATTCTTCACCGAACCCGTTAGGATTAGGTTTACCATCACTCTCTCGGGAACGAAAAAGCCCCTCGGCGCTTATAGGCTACGCTTATGTGGCAATCCTTCTACCTCTCGATTTCGGCGCGAAAATGTCCCACAAAGGAGCAGTTCGCAGCGTCCAACGGATAATCGGCTTCATGAAAAGAGTTCGCAAGGCAGTCTTTCCGGTCGCCGGCCTCGGCACACGCTTCCTCCCCGCCACCAAGGCGATCCCCAAGGAAATGCTGACGGTGGTCGACAAGCCGGTGATCCAGTACGTCGTCGACGAAGCGAGAGAAGCCGGCATCGAGCACTTCATCTTCGTCACCGGCCGCAACAAGGCCGTCATCGAGGATCACTTCGACGTCCAGTTCGAACTCTACGACACGCTCGCCCAGCGCGGCAAAGGCGACCAGCTCGACCGTCTGCAACGGTTGCAGCCGTCGCCGGGACAGACCAGTTTCACCCGCCAGCAGGTGCCGCTCGGCCTCGGTCACGCGGTGTGGTGCGCACGCGAACTGGTCGGCGACGAACCGTTCGCGCTGCTTTTGCCCGACATGATCATGCAGTCGG
This sequence comes from uncultured Mesorhizobium sp., assembly GCA_964490065.1. GTDB lineage: Bacteria > Pseudomonadota > Alphaproteobacteria > Rhizobiales > Rhizobiaceae > Mesorhizobium. Next base: position 3,686 of record CAZBBT010000111.1, read on the forward strand.
AGAAAAGCTGCATGAAGGAAATGGTCGAGCTCTACGAGGAGACCGGCAACAACATCATCGCCGTGCAGGAGTGCGACCCGGCCGAGACGCACAAATACGGCATCGTCGGCCGCGGCGAGGCCGCCCACACCGGCTTCCGCATCACCGAAATGGTGGAGAAGCCCAAGCCTGGCACCGCCCCGTCGAACCTCTATATCAACGGCCGCTATATCCTGCAGCCGGATATCTTCACCATCCTGGAGGGCCAGGAAAAAGGCGCCGGCAACGAAATCCAGCTCACCGATGCGATGCTGAAACTGCAGAAGGCGCAGGCCTTCTACGGCTACCATTACCAGGGCCGCACCTTCGACTGCGGCTCGCCGGAAGGGTTCATCGAGGCCAATGTCGCCTTTGCGCTGTGGCGCAGCGACATCAATCACAATATGGCGAGCGTCATTCGTACCCTGCTGGACGAATTGGGGCCTCGGGCGCGCCGCGTGGCGAGCTGAGGCGATAGTTCTCCCGGCCTGCCGGGGACCCCGCTCAGCGCTGGACCTTCAGTCCGAGGAAAACGCTTGTCGCGTCGTAGTCGCGGCCGGGCAGGTTGCTGGTCTGCTGCTCATAGCGGGCGCGGGTGGTGATGCCGGCGTAACGGTTCAGCCACCAGGTCAGTCCCGTTTCGGCGCTCAGGATGCGGTCGTGACCGTTGGTGCCGGAATAGTCGCGCCAGTCCGCGCCGACCGAGGCGTTGGCGGTGAGGTTGGCGCGGATCCGGCGTTCGACCGACAACCGTCCCGAATAGAGGATCGAACCGCTTTCACCGGCCGTTGTCGTGCCCTCGACGGTACTGGTGGCGGTCATTCCAACCGTGGTGCCGCGCTCGGGCGACCATTTCAGGTCGGCGTTGAGCGAGGGGCCGGAAATGGCCGGCAGGCGTTCGTCGTCGGGCGTCTCGCGGATCCAGCCGGCTGAAACCTCGCCATTGAATTTTTCGCCCAGGTCGATCACGGTTCCGGCGCGAAGGCCCAACCGGTCGGCAGAGCGTTCGAAGCCGCTGGCGTCGGCGCGCTCGTCGTAGACGCGACGGCCGACCTCGGCCTCGACGAAAGGCGTCAGGGCGGGCGAGATCTGATAACCGCCGCGCAGCGTCGCGGCATAGAGCGTGGAGTTGCGGTCCTTCTGCGACAGCGTGCCTCCGCCCTCGAGGTCGGCATCGCCGTAGAGGTCGCGCTCGACGGTGCCGGTGAGGGCAAGGCGCGCCTTGCCGATATCCTTTTCGATGCCGAGACCGCCGGTGATGACCTGGTGCAGCGGTTGCGAGGTCGTGTTGCCGATGACGACCGGCGAGGACGCCGATTCGGGCCCGGCTTCATAGCCAAGCCTGGCAATGGCCCGCCAGTCTCTATCGAGGTCGAGATTGAGCGTGCCGTCGATGCCGCCGCGCGTGTCCTGGATTTCCTGGCCCGACAACGTCTTGCGGAAGGTGCCGTAAGCGTCGAACGTCGCGGAGTTCAGTGCCCAATCCGAGGTCGCGTTGAGGCGCAGCGTCGTCTCGGAAAGCACCGCGGACTCGCCGCCGGCGCTGGCATCGGCGTTGGTCGTGGCGGTGATGCCTTCCTCGATCGACGGGCGCAGGATGAAAGTGCCCACCCGGAAGCCGACCGGCGCGAACGGGTCGTCCTCGGGATTCGGGGTCGATCCCTCGATGGCGCCGGTGCGTTCGGCGCCGGGATCGAGCGGCTGCCGCTCCTCGCTGTCGATGGTGCGGACACGGCGGTTCGTTTCGCTCTCCGTCGCGTCGACGGCATCGTCTTCGACCGCCGTTGTGGCGGATTCCGCGGCCGTCCGATTGCCCGCCGTGCCGGCGCCGGCGGCATCGTCGGTTGGCGGTTGGGTCTCACCCGTTCGGCTGGTTCGCGGGATCGGTTGAGATATGTCCGCAAAGCCGTCGGCAGGCACATCGGAAAGCGTGTCCGATGGAGTTGCACCGGCGGCCGCGCCTGTCGCCGCATCCGGCTGGTCCGGCACGCCGCCGGGGCTGATCGGCTGGTAGACCGGAGCCGTCGTTGGCGCAGGGTCGTCTTCCGTGGTCGCACCGGCGAGCGCGCCCGTCGTGATGCCGTCCCTGGCCTGGTCCTGAAGCACGGTCGATTCGGCCACCTCGCCGCGCAGGCCGAGTTCCTGCGCCGCCAGCGGTGCCGACATGGCAAGCGCGGCGGCGCCGGTCGCGGCCAGCAGGGCGAACAGCGCTTCGCCCTGCTGGCGCGATCGAATTTTCGGCTGGCAACGCGGCATCGTGACCCCTGCGGCGCAGGCGCGCCATGCTTACCGGACCGTAAACGGCGATGGTTAACGGAGGGTTGAAAGAGCGATGCCGAAGCCTTGGCGGAAACGATAGGATTGGACAAAACCGGGGCGAGGCGCTAAGCGCGTCAGCCATGGATGCGGGCATGAAGAAGCAGCCGGACCGGCAGGCCGCGATCGAATCGGCCCTGCGCACGGTCGCCACCGAGCGCGCCGGCATCGAGGCGCTGGCGGCGGCGCTGGACAACGGCCTTGCCGAACCGTTCGCGCAGGCGGTCGGCCTGCTGTCGGGCATAAGCGGCCGCGTCATCGTCACCGGCGTCGGAAAAAGCGGCCATATCGGCTCCAAGATCGCGGCGACGCTTGCCTCGACAGGCACGCCGGCTTTCTTCGTGCATCCGGTCGAGGCCAATCACGGCGACCTCGGCATGATCGCGCGCGACGATGCCATCATCGCCATGTCGTGGTCGGGCGAAACGCAGGAACTGAAGGGGATCATCTCCTATTCGCGGCGGTTCTCGATTCCGCTGATCGCGGTGACGGCTGGCGAGACCTCCGCTCTGGCGCGCGAGGCGGACGTGGTGCTCGCCCTGCCGCGCGTGGCGGAGGCCTGTCCGCACGGCCTGGCGCCGACCACCTCGACGCTGCTGCAACTCGTCATGGGCGACGCCCTGGCGATCGCGCTGCTCGAGGCGCGCGGCTTCACGCCCGATCATTTCCGCACCTTCCACCCCGGCGGCCAGCTCGGCGCCAACCTGACGCGGGTGTCGGAGATCATGCGCACCGGCGATCAGATCCCGCTGGCCAGGCTCGGCACGAAAATGCCCGAGGCGGTGATGACGCTGGCGCAGAAGAAAGTCGGCTGCGTGTGCGTGGTGGACGGCGAGGGCCGGCTGGCCGGCATCGTCACCGACGGCGACCTGGCGCGCAACCTCCACCGCAACCTGGCCGAGACGACCGTCGACGAGGTCATGACCCGCACGCCCAAGACCATCGAACCGCAGATGTTCGCGGGCGCGGCGATCGCGCTGCTCAACAAGTACAACATCAGCGCCCTGGTGGTGCTCGAAGGCGACAGGCCGGCGGGTGTGGTGCATTTCCACGACCTGCTGCGCATCGGCGCCGCCTGAGGCGACGCCGCCACGCCTTTCGTTCGCTCCTACGGAACCGGTTCCACCACCAGTTCGAGATCGGTTTCGGCGGCGCCCGTCACCCTGACCTGCGCGCCGGCCGGCAGGTCGGGACCGGAAACGCGCCACAGCGTGTCGCCCAAGCGGATGCGGCCGCGGCCGTTGCTGATCGGTTCGGTCAGCGTCGCGGTGCGGCCGATCAACTGTACGCCGCGGCGGTTGAGCAGCGGCTGGTCGGAACTGTCCTTGCGCGAGCCGACCAGCTTCTTGCCGGCATAGGCCGAAACCAGCGACAGGACGAGGAAGAGGAGCACCTGCACCTGCCAGGTCCAGAAGCCGGCGTCCCACACGAAGAGCGAAATCGCGCCCACCGCCAGGGCGGCGATGCCGATCCATAGCAGGAACACGCCCGGCGCGACGATTTCCAGGACGATCAGCACGAAGCCGAGGACCATCCAGTTCCACGGCCCGAGTTCCGAGACGATGCGGTCGATCATGGCGACCTCCTGCTCTCGCTCAGTTGTCGCCGGGCCGCACAAGCGGCGGCCGTGCCGCCTGCCGCGGAGCGCCGCCGGAGCCGTCGCCCTTGAACACTTCGCGGGCGATCTCGCCGATGCCGCCCAGCGTGCCGATCAGCGAGGAGGCCTCGAGCGGCATCAGCACGATCTTGGAGTTGCCGGCGGAGCCGATCCTGGTCAGCGCCTCGGTGTATTTCTGCGCCACGAAATAGTTGAGCGCCTGCACGTCGCCGCGCGAAATGGCCTCCGAGACGACCTGCGTGGCCTTCGCCTCCGCTTCCGCCGCGCGCTCGCGCGCCTCGGCGTCGCGGAAGGCGGCCTCACGGCGGCCTTCGGCCTCCAGGATCTGCGACTGTTTCAAGCCCTCCGCGGTGAGGATCTGGGCGCGCTTGTCGCGTTCGGCCATCATCTGCCGGGCCATCGAATCGACCAGATTGGCCGGCGGGTTGATGTCCTTGATCTCGATACGGGTGATCTTGAGACCCCAGGGGTGCGCCGCCTCGTCGACGACGCGCAGCAACCGCTCGTTGATGGCGTCGCGGTTGGAGAGCAACTCGTCCAGCACCATCGAACCCATGACGGTGCGGATGTTGGTCATGGTGAGGTTCAGGAGCGCGTTCTGCAGCCCGGCGACCTGGTAGGCGGCCTGCGGCGCATTCAGCACCTGGTAGAAAGCGACGCCATCGACGCCGACGATGGCGTTGTCCTTGGTGATGATCTCCTGCGTGGGAACGTCGAGCACCTGCTCCATCATGTTCATCTTGGCGCCGATGCGCTCGAAGATCGGGTTGATGATGTTCAGGCCCGGGCTGAGCGTCTTGACGTATTTGCCGAAGCGCTCGACCGTGTAGTTGTAGCCTTGCGG
>CAZBBT010000112.1:0-8368 GCA_964490065.1 uncultured Mesorhizobium sp.
AGGGCCAGGACGTGCTGTTCTTCGTCGACAACATCTTCCGCTTCACCCAGGCGGGTTCGGAAGTGTCGGCGCTGCTCGGCCGCATCCCCTCCGCGGTGGGCTACCAGCCGACGCTCGCCACCGACATGGGCGCGCTGCAGGAGCGCATCACCACGACGACCAAGGGCTCGATCACCTCGGTGCAGGCGATCTACGTGCCGGCCGACGACCTGACCGACCCGGCGCCGGCGACCTCGTTCGCCCACCTCGACGCCACCACGGTGCTCAACCGCGCCATCTCGGAAAAGGGCATCTATCCTGCGGTCGATCCGCTGGACTCCACCTCGCGCATGCTCGACCCGATGGTCGTCGGCGAGGAGCACTACCAGGTCGCGCGCCAGGTGCAGTCGATCCTGCAGCGCTACAAGTCGCTGCAGGACATCATCGCCATCCTGGGCATGGACGAGCTTTCCGAAGAGGACAAGCAGACCGTCGCCCGCGCCCGCAAGATCGAGCGCTTCCTGTCGCAGCCCTTCTTCGTCGCCGAGGTATTCACCGGCTCGCCGGGCAAGCTGGTCGAACTGGCCGACACGATCAAGGGCTTCAAGGGCCTTTGCAACGGCGATTACGATCACCTGCCGGAAGCCGCCTTCTACATGGTCGGCAACATCGACGAGGCGGTCGAGAAGGCGCAGCGTCTCGCGGCGGAAGCGGCGTAGGCATTAGGGCAACAAGGCAGTAAGGCAATAGGGAGAGCGGAAGAGGGAAAAAGGCGGTTGAGCGCAAGGGAGTTTCTTCCCCTACTGCCCTACTGCCTTACTGCCCTACTCCCCTGACAACATGGCTCAATCCTTCCAGTTCGAACTCGTCTCCCCCGAGCGCCTGCTCGTATCGGAAGACGTCGAGTCCGTCGTCATTCCCGGCGCCGAGGGCGAGATGACGGTGATGGCGCAGCACGCGCCGGTGATGACCACGATCACGCCGGGCGTCGTCACGGTGAAGGCCGCGTCCGGCAGCGAGGAGCGCTATGTGGTGTTCGGCGGCTTTGCCGACATCCTGCCGTCGGGTTGCACGCTTCTGGCCGAATCGGCCGTCTCGGTGAAGAACATCGACCGCGCCGACATCGCCCGCCGCATCCAGGAGGCGAAGGAAGACGTCGAGGACGCCAAGGACGACGAGACGCGCACCAAGGCCGAAGCCTTCCTGCACCAGCTCACCACGCTGGAAGGCGCCATCCTGCCGGCCTGACGGCCGCTTGGTCGCATGAATCGAAAAGCCGGGCGGACGCCCGGCTTTTTTGTTCGAATGGACCGGTGAACCCCGGCTTGTCGCGCTTTGATGCCCGCGGCGATGCCGGGGGTTCCGTCGCCGCCGTTTACTGCGACACGTCCTGGCCGAAATAGGTATCGGCGATCTTCTTGTAGGTGCCGTCGGCCTTGATATCGGCCAGCGCCTTGTTGATCGCCGCCACCAGCTCCGCATCGCCCTTGCGCACGATGACGCCCGAATGGTCGGCGTCTTCTTCCTGCGCGGCGATCTTCACTTCGGCGTCGGGCTTGTGCTTCTTGAAATCGTAGAAGGACAGGCTGTCGTTGATGGTGGCGTCGGCCCGGCCCGTCAGCACGAGCTGGATCGACTGGTCGAAGCCGTCCGTGCCGACCAGTTCGGCGCCGTTCTGCTCGGCCAGCTTGCCGAAATTGGAAGTCAGCGACTGCGCCGACTTCTTGCCCTTGAGGTCGGCGAAGCTCTTGATGTCGGAATTGTCGCCGCGCACGAGCAGCACCGCCTTGGAAGCGATGTAGGGATCGGAGAAGGCGTATTTCTTCTTGCGCTCCTCGGTGATGCCGACCTGGTTGATGACGGCGTCGTAGCGGTCGGCGTCGAGGCCGGCGATCAGCCCGTCCCACTTGCCTTCCATGAACTTCGCTTCGACGCCGAGCCGCTTGGCGATCTCGCGCCCGATCTCCACGTCGAAGCCGACAAGCTGGTTGCTGCCGTCATGATAGGTGAAGGGCGGGTATGTGCCTTCCGTGCCGATGCGGAAGACGCCGGACTGCTTGATCTTGTCGAAATCGGCGCCGGCCTGGGCGGCTGCGACCGACAGCAGCGACAGCGCGCCGGCGGCGAAGAGAGTGAGCATGCGTTTCATTTTATGTGGTCCTGATTGAAGCCGGCAGCCGGCCGGCGCGAAGCGCGGAATCTGGCAGAAGCCGGCCCGCCGATTAAGAAATGGAATTTCAATTCGCCCCGTTTGGGAGAACATAATTCCATAAATTGCGCATTCCGCACGATGCCAGTCAGGAAACGCGTCGCGCACCGCCCGCCGTCGGAACATTCTCCGGCGTGCCTCGTTTTATTCCGTTCTAGGGCGGCCCGGTGTCGTTTCAACCCCGTGGCCGGTCTTCCCGAAAGACGGACTCCGGAAATTCGGCAAGGAAGGAAGCGACGGATGATGCAGGACGGTGCCGGACGCAGCTTCATCCGCACGGCGATGCAGGCGCCCTACCTTCAGCGCCAGGAGGAGCACGACCTCGCGCTCCGCTGGAAGGAACATCACGACCAGCAGGCGCTCAACCGCATCACGCTCGCCCATATGCGCCTCGTCATCGCCATGGCGGCTAAGTTCCGCCATTTCGGCCTTCCCGTCGGCGACCTGGTGCAGGAGGGCCATGTCGGCCTGCTCGAAGCCGCCGCCCGTTTCGAGCCGGAGCGCGAGGTGCGCTTCTCCACCTATGCCACCTGGTGGATCCGGGCCTCCATGCAGGATTATATCTTGCGCAACTGGTCGATCGTCCGTGGCGGCACCTCCTCGGCCCAGAAGGCCCTGTTCTTCAACCTGCGCCGGCTGCGCGCTAGGCTGGCCAACGGCGCGGAGCCCCTGTCCAACGGCGCGCTGTACCGCGAGGTCTCGGCCGCGCTCGGCGTGTCCGAGGCGGATGTGGCGATGATGGATTCGCGCCTCTCGGCGCCGGATTCCTCGCTCAACGCGCCGCTTGCCGACGACAACGGCGCGGCCGAGCGGCAGGACTTCCTGGTCGACGACGAGCCGCTGCCCGACGAGGTCGCCGGTGAGGCGATCGACCTGGAGCGCCGCGCCGGCTGGCTGCGCGCCGCCCTTTCCGCCCTCAACGAGCGGGAACTCAGGATCATCGAGGAGCGCCGCCTGACCGACCGGGGCGCCACGCTGGAAGAACTGGGCTCGACCCTCGGCATCTCCAAGGAGCGCGTCCGCCAGATCGAGGCGCGCGCCATGGAGAAGCTGAAGGTTGCGCTGGTCAAGCAGAACCCGGAATTCATGGCCAGGGCGGCGTGAAGGCCAGGGATATCCCTCGTCAAACTTGAAGCGACCCGGCAGAAACCTCTTTGTCCGGGGCGGCCTATACCGCCTTCCTGTCCGCGGGATACGGCGTGCCGGCTAGAATCCACAGGCCACCGCCCAGGAACAGGATGATCGTCGCCATGCCGAGCCGCGGCGAGCCGGACAGCGCCGTCACGGTGGCGACGAGGAAGGGCGCGGCGAAGCTGGTGGCGCGGCCGGCCAGGGCATAGATGCCGAAATAGCGTCCGGATTCCTCTGGCGTCACAGAACGAGCCATGTAGGAGCGCGACGAGGCTTGCACCGGGCCGAACGCCAGTCCGATCAGCAGGCCGTAGACGATGTAGGCCTTCTCCGCCGCCGTGCCGAACAGGCCGCCGGAATCGACGGCCGACAATTGCAGCAGACCGAACAGGGTGAAGCCCGGCCCGGTCGAGACGATGCCGACGGTGGCGAGCGCCAGCATGACGAGCGAGACGACGACCACGGCCTTGGAGCCGAGGCCGGTGTCGAGCCGGGCGGCGATCCAGCAGCCGAAGATGGCGACGACGTTCAGGATGATGCCGAACATGCCGATCTCGGTGATCGACCAGCCGAACATGGCCGCCGCGAAGGCACCGCCGAGCGAGAGCAGCGCGTTGACGCCGTCCTGGTAGATCATGCGGGCGATCAGGAAACGAAAGATGCCGGCGCGCTTGCGCACCTCGCCGAGCGTGGTCTTCAGTTCCGCCAGTCCCTCGTGCACCGCCGGGCCGACCGGCATCCCCTTCGCGGCATCGGGCGTGAAGAGGAACATCGGCAGGATGAAGACGAAGTACCAAAGTGCGGCGAGCGGGCCGGTGGCGCGGGCGTCCTCGCCGAGCTTCGGGTCGAGGCCGAACAGCGGCGTCGTTCCGATGATGGTTTTTCCCGTCTCCGGCGAGCCGGCCAGGAAGGCAACGACGAAGATCAGCACGATCATGCCGCCGAGATAGCCCAGCCCCCAGGCGACGTTGGAGACGCGGCCGATGTCCTGCTTCGGCACCAGCCTGGGCATCATGGAATCGTTGAAGACGGTGGAGAACTCCGCCGCCACCGAAGCCAGCGAGAAGGCGAGCACGACGAGCCATAGGTTCGAGCCGGGCGCCGCCAGCCAGAGCAGGCAGAGCGTTGTGATCTTTATCGCGGCGAAAAAGGCGATCCACGGTTTCCGAGGGCCGGTCTGGTCGGCGATGGAGCCGAGAACCGGCGAAAGGATGGCGATGACGAAGCCGGCCGCCGCCAGCCCGTAACCCCACACCGCCTGCCCCATGGCCGGGTCGCCGGTCAGTCGCGAGACGAAATAGGGGCCGAAGATGAAGGTGGTGACGACGGTGAAGAAGGGCTGCGCCGCCCAGTCGAACAGCATCCAGCCCCAGATGCCGCGCCGGGAAATACGCTGAACGGTGATGTCGGCCATGGTCCCTCCGGCCGCTCCGCTTGCGGCGCCGCCATGTCTGCATGTTTTTGAGGAGCGTGCAAAGGCGTTCCCTTCTTCTTGAGGCATCAGGGCAGTCGCCTATGTCGGCGCATCCCGCCCCTGACCTTGCCGGGAAGGATAGCGCGCAGCTTCGCATTCCCGACGACGCAGTTTTCCGCGTCAGGTTCTGAAAGTCCGCTGTTCAGGCACGAATGCCGAGTCCGACGAAGCGGTCTCTTCCTCAGGACGTGTCGAGTGCGGGCGGCGGGCGGCGTCCAGCCAACGAATTGCCGGCCGGGAAACCTCGTGCGTCGGCTGACTGGCTTGTGCGTTGGTCGCACCGGGCGGAGCGAACCGCGCGACCTGCGCCAGCAGGGCGCACAGAACCAGCGCCAGCGCCCGGAAGCGGACTGCGAGGCGTGCCGCGTCGCCGGTATCCTCCAACGCATCGGACGGCACCGGCGCGCCGCCGAAGAGGAAGGCGCGTGCCTCGACCTCGCCGTGGCTCAGAATCTCCAGCACCCGTCGGCGGCGAAAGAAAGGAGCGCCGGCGGCAAGGTCGGCCAGGTAGGCAAGCGCGAACAACAGCGCCACGATGCGCTCCAGCACATCGCGGTTCCAGTTCGCATTTCCGTCCCAGTCTTCCATTCCGGTCTCCGTTTCAGGCGCGAAAAGTATGGGGGAGGTGCGGAGGGTGTGGATTGAGCGGGAGGAGAAATTCTTTTGCCGTTCCGGAAAATGCAACGGAAACAAGGCTTCCGACCCGCCCAAGGAGACGTCGCGCGCCTCGTTCTTTCCACACCGTGGCGACCGGCCTCCATTGTCGAGGCTTGGCAACCCGACACTCTCCGCTCCTTTCAGTCGCTCACGAGGTCGGGAATCGCACAGCCTGTCCTCGTGCTGCCGAAGACGGACGCCGGGGGTCGACCCTCTCGCCTTGTCCGAAAAGGTCCCCTTTGAGGAAAGCAAACAAAAAGGCTCCCGCGAGCCGAAGCTGCGGGAGCAGAAACGCCTGAGACGGCGCGGGGAGGATCAGAAAACCGATACGATCAGCCGATCGCAGCGGTGGTCACACATAGGCTATCGGCCCCTTGTGGATCGGGCTGGCCGGCGGCGTACAGGCGCTCGGCGCAGCCGTCATCTCCGGTCTGGTCCTTGCAGCCGGCACGGTCGTTGCTTTCGGCAGGCGCGAGGTCTTCGGGGTCGTGCGTGCTCCGGCGGCGGCGATGGCCGGCGAATCGAACGAGGCGAAGGCGGTGCCGCCCGCCGGCGCAAACATCATGCCGGCCAGCGCGCCGACGGCGAGCGTCGTCAGCAGCGTCACCGGACGATCGCCGGCCTGCCTGCGATAACCGGCCCGCCGGGGGAGCCCCGGTTGGCCTGAAAGTCGCCGCGACGCCTGCGCGCGCCGGAAAAGAATCGTGGTGGCCATCGCCGTTCCCCTTCGGATGTTTTCATTTCGGAATGAAATGAAGATAAACGCGTGGCGTAACCGGCTTATGGTGAAACGCCGATGCGCATGTAACGGCTATGAAACAAAGCTCCGGGCATTCAGGGATCACCCGCCGCGCCGGGCCGGGCCGAGGATTGTACCGGCGGTTCAAAAACGCCACGATGACGCGTCCGCCGGTCGAGCCGGAGCTTGGCCAGGGCATCGAGACCTTTCGAGCGCCTATCGGGGAGACACAGGCCAATGCGTTTCGCGCTGCCTTCCACCAGGACGTTCGGCTTCGTGTGCGGGGGTGTCGTAGCCGCGATCGTGGCGTTCATGGTCATCGGCGGCGCCCTCGAAGCCGTCCTCGGTCCGCGACACCCAGCAGGGGCGGAGACGGTCGTCAAGATCGTCTTCTTCGCCGTGGTTCTCGTCGGCTTCCTGGCGGTGTGGGCGCTGATGATCCGCAGCATCCTTGCCTTCCAACTGGCATTCTGGAGGCGCTTTGCCAGGAACCGCGAGACCGCGGACACGGTCGCCCGCGTCGCAGCGCCGGCTCGCAGGATCGCCGATGTCGTCATCGTGGTCGGCTGGGCGGTGGTCGCGTGCGGCCTGGCGATCGCCTTGCCGGCGATGATCGCCGACGGCTTCTTCTCGTAGGCGCGGCCGATCGCGCATCAGAAAGCCAGCAGGGCGGGGCGAGGCTCTCGCCGGCGTCATTGCAGAAGACTGCCAGGCCCGGCCTATGCGTAGACCAGCAGGAGGTCCTTGGCGTCGATCTGGTCGCCGGGGCGCACCAGAACCTCGGCGATCACGCCGTCGCGCTCGGCGTGCAGCGCCGTCTCCATCTTCATCGCCTCGATGGACAGAAGAACGTCGCCGGACTTGACCGCCTGGCCGGCGGCAACCGAAACGCCCGAGACGACGCCCGGCATCGGCGCGCCGAGTTGCGCCTCGTTGCCGGGTTCGGCCTTGCGGCGGACTTTCGTCGCGGACGCGCCATGCGCCCGGTCCGGCACCTTGACGCGGCGCGGCTGGCCGTTCAGCTCGAAGAACACGGTGACCATGCCCTTGTCGTCCACGTCGCCGACGGCGAGGCAGCGGATGACCAGCGTCTTGCCCTTCTCGATATCGACGAAGATCTCGTCCTGCTGGCTCATGCCGTAGAAATAGGTCGGCGTCGGCAGCACGCTGACGGGACCGTAGGTCTCCTGGGCGGCGGCGAAATCGGAAAACACCTTCGGATACATCAGCCAGGAGGCGAATTCCTGCTCGGTCAGCTTGCGGCCGACTTTCTCCTCGATCTCCTTCCGGCTCTTTTTCAGGTCGGCCGGCTTGAGCAGGGAGCCCGGCCGCACCGCATAGGGCTTTTCGCCTTTCAGCGCCTTCTTCTGCAAGGCCGCGGGCCAGCCGCCCGGCGACTGGCCGAGATCGCCGCGCAGCATGGAAACGACCGAATCCGGGAAGGCGATGTCCTTCGCCGGGTTCTCGACATCGGCGACGGAAAGATCCTGGCTGACCATCATCAAGGCCATGTCGCCGACCACCTTGGACGACGGCGTGACCTTGACGATATCGCCGAACATCAGGTTGACGTCATGATAGGCCTGCGCCACCTCATGCCAGCGCGTCTCGAGTCCCAGCGAGCGCGCCTGCTCCTTCAGATTGGTGAACTGGCCGCCCGGCATCTCGTGCAGGTAGACCTCCGAGGCCGGCCCCTTGAGATCGCTCTCGAAGGCGGCGTACTGGTTGCGCACGGCCTCCCAGTAGAACGAGATTTTCCTGATCCAGGCCGGGTCGAGGCCGGGATCGCGTTCCGTCCCGCGCAGCGCCTCCACGATCGAGCCCAGGCAGGGCTGCGAGGTGTTGCCGGAGAAGGAGTCCATCGCCGCGTCGATGGCATCGACGCCCGCCTCCACGGCCGCCAGCACGGTCGCGGCGGAGAGGCCTGACGTGTCGTGGGTGTGGAAATGGATCGGCAGGTCGGTCGCCTCGCGCAGCGCCTTGAACAGGGCACGCGCAGCATTCGGCTTCAGAAGGCCGGCCATATCCTTGACGGCGATGATGTGCGCGCCGGCGGCCTCCAGTTCCCTGGCAAGCCCGACATAGTATTTGAGGTCGTATTTGGCGCGCGCCGGGTCGAGGATATCGCCGGTGTAGCACATCGCCGCCTCGATCAGCTTGCCCTCGGCGCCGACCGCGT
>CAZBBT010000113.1:0-8346 GCA_964490065.1 uncultured Mesorhizobium sp.
CAAGATCCGCTTCACCATCGGCTCGGTGGTGCTCACCTCCAAGCTGATCGACGGTACCTTCCCGGACTACCAGCGCGTCATCCCGACCGGCAACGACAAGAAGCTCGTCATCGACCGGCAGACTTTCGCCGCCGCCGTCGACCGCGTCTCCACCATCTCGTCGGAGCGCGGGCGGGCGGTGAAACTCTCCATCGCCGAGGGACAGCTCACGCTCGCCGTCAACAATCCCGATTCCGGCAGCGCCACGGAAGAACTCGCCGCCGACTATTCATCCGACCCGATCGAGATCGGCTTCAACGCGCGCTACCTGCTCGACGTCGCCGCCCAGCTCACCGGCAGCGAGGCGAAATTCATGCTGGCGGATGCCGGCTCGCCGACGCTCATCCACGACACCAGCGACGAGAACACGCTCTACGTGCTGATGCCGATGCGGGTGTAGGCGTAGGACTAATCCTCCTACCCATGGCGCTCACCCCCCTCTGGCCTACCGGCCATCTCCCCCTCAAGGGGGGAGATCAGCCGTCGCGTCGCCTTCCGCCAGGCGCCAACGTCGCAGAATGGGCGACAATACGGAAACTGCCAATCTCTCCCCCTGAGGGGGAGATGGCCGGCAGGCCTGAGGGGGGTGCCCGAGAAAGTCTTAGAGCGAAGGCGCTGCGGCGAGCCGCGCTATGAATACCGGCAAGGTTCATATACGGAAGCTGACGCTCACCAATTTCCGCAACTACGCGGCGCTTTCCCTCGACCTTGCCCCCGGCGCGGTCGTGCTGACCGGCGACAACGGCGCCGGCAAGACCAACCTTCTGGAAGCGGTTTCCCTGCTCACCCCCGGCCGTGGGCTGCGCCGCGCCACCTATGGCGAGGTCGGGCGCGAAGCCGGCGACGGCGGTTTCGCCGTCCATGCCAGCCTCGCGGGCGAGATGGGCGACGTCGAGATCGGCACCGGCATCGCCGGCGGCGAAACCGAGGGCGGCCGCAAGGTGCGCATCAACGGAGCAACCGCACGCTCCGCCGACGATCTTCTCGAATGGTTGCGCGTGGTGTGGCTGACGCCCGCGATGGACTCGCTGTTCCGCGGACCGGCCGGCGACCGCCGCCGCTTCCTCGACCGGCTGGTGCTGGCGATCGATCCGCATCACGGCCAGCGCGCGCTCGACTACGAGAAGGCGATGCGCGGCCGCAACCGGCTGCTCGCCGAAAATTCGCGCGACGACGCCTGGTTCGACGCGATCGAGGCGCAGATGGTCGAGACCGGCGTGGCGATCGCCGCCGCGCGCGCGGAACTGGTGCGGCTGCTCGCCGCCATGATCGAGAGATTGCCCGGCGACGGGCCGTTCCCGCAGGCCGACATCGGCATTGCCGGCGACCTGGAAGCCGACGCCGCGCATCTGCCCGCGATCGAGATCGAGGAGAAATTCCGCCATGCGCTCGCGGAGGGCCGAGGGCGCGACCGCGCCGCCGGGCGCACGCTGGACGGCCCGCATCGCTCCGACCTCGTGGTGCGGCACCGGCCGAAGGACATGCCGGCGGAACTCTGCTCCACCGGCGAGCAGAAGGCGCTGCTGGTCGGCATCGCCCTGTCGCATGCGCGGCTGACCGGCGAGATGGCCGGCATGGCGCCGATTCTCCTGCTCGACGAGATCGCCGCGCATCTCGATGCCGGCCGCCGCGCGGCGCTGTTTTCCATCATCGAGGAACTCGGCGGCCAGACCTTCATGACCGGCACCGACGCCGCGTTGTTTTCCAGCCTCAAGGGCCGGGCGCAGTTCCTGACGGTGGATCATGGGGCGGTGACGACGACGGAGGGAGCTTGAGACCGCGGCGGCGTCATCCCGGGCGGAGTGTGAGCGCAGCGAACACGCAGACCCGGGACCCATTCGTGACCTCGGCGACGTTCCGGAATGGGTCCCGGCTCTCGCCTCGCGGCCTGCGGTCGCCCGGCAGCGGCCGGGATGACGAAGGAATTTTTGCGCTCTATTCTCCACCCATGGACACCACCGCCCCGCCCCTTACCGACCAGGAACTCGAGCGCTATGCGCGCCATATCGTGCTGCCGGAGATTGGCGGCGCGGGTCAGCAAAGGCTCAAGCGCACACGCGTGCTGGTGATTGGCGCCGGCGGGCTCGGCGCGCCGGCGCTGGAATACCTCGCCGCCGCCGGCGTCGGCACGCTGGGCATCGTCGACGACGATACCGTGTCGCTGTCCAACCTGCAACGGCAGGTGATCCACGGCACGGACAGCATCGGACAGTCCAAGGGCAAGAGCGCGAAAGCGGCCATCGGCCGCATCAACCCGCATGTGACGGTCGAACTGCACGATTTCAGGCTGACGGCCGTGAACGCCCCTGCCCTCGTCGCCGGCTACGATTTGGTCGTCGACGGCTCGGACAATTTCGACACGCGCTATGCGGTCGCCGACGCCTGCGAACGGGAGAAAAAGCCGCTGGTGCATGCGGCGGTCGGCCGTTTCGACGGCTCGGTGACGGTGCTGAAACCCTTCGAGACGAGCGCGGATGGCGAGCAGAACCCTTCCTATCGCGACCTGTTCCCCGAGCCGCCGCCGGCGGGACTGGTGCCGTCCTGCGCCGAGGCCGGTATCCTCGGTGCGCTCACCGGCGTCATCGGCACGTTGCAGGCGATGGAGGCGATCAAGCTGATGACCGGCATCGGCGAGCCGCTGATCGGCCGGCTGCTGCTCTACGACGCGCTGGCCGCCCGCTTCGACACGATCCGCTACAAGAGAAAAGCCCCGTGAGCCTCGCTCTCAGCGCCGAGGAACAGGCCCTCGCCGCCGGGCGGCATGGCGAAGGCGCGGCCATCGCCATGCGCATCGTGGCTGAAACGGCCCGGCTGATGGGCGCGCCGCGGCTGCTTCGAATAGCCTCCGCCCATATCGACGGCGCGCTCTACCATGGCGATTCCGGCACGCTGTTCGCCGAAAGGCTGGTCGAGGGCGGTGCCAGGGCGGCGGTGCGCGCCACGCTCAATGTCGGCGCCCTCGACCTGACGGGCTGCTCCAAGGTACGGCTCGAGGGACACGAGCGGGCCATGGCGCGGCGCATGATGGACGCCTATCGAGCGCTCGGCTGCGAACCGAGCTGGACCTGCGCGCCCTACCAAGCGGGACATAGGCCCGCCTTCGGCAGCGACGTGGCCTGGGGCGAATCCAACGCCGTCGTCTTCTGCAATTCGGTGCTCGGCGCGCGCACCAATCGCTATGGCGATTTCCTCGACATTGCCTGCGCCATTGCCGGCCGCGCGCCGGATTACGGCCTGCATCGGCCGGAGAACCGGCGCGCGCGGCTGGTGTTCGACGTCTCCGCCCTGCCCCGAGCCTTCCTGCGCTCGGAAACCGCCTGGCCGGTGCTCGGCAGCCTGTATGGCCGCGAGACAGGCGATACGGTCGCCGTCGTCACCGGCGTGGACGAACATCCCGGCGAGGATGCGCTGAAGGCGTTCGGCGCGGCGGCCGCTTCCTCCGGCGCGGTCGGCCTGTTCCACATCGCCGGCGTCACGCCGGAAGCGCCGGATGCCGACACGGCGCTCGGCCGCGAGCAACCGGAATCGGTCATCCTTGTCACGCCGGGCATGGTCGCGGCTGCGCGAATGGATCTTTCCACC
This sequence comes from uncultured Mesorhizobium sp., assembly GCA_964490065.1. Lineage (GTDB taxonomy): Bacteria > Pseudomonadota > Alphaproteobacteria > Rhizobiales > Rhizobiaceae > Mesorhizobium. The sequence goes on from CAZBBT010000113.1 coordinate 3,622, forward strand.
GCAGACAGCACCGAGAGGATCGACGCCGTCGCCATCGGCAGCCCGCATCTGTCCATCGCCGAATTCGATGCGCTGGAGCGCCTGATGGCCGGGCGAAAGGCGAAAGTGCCGATCTATGCCTGCACCGGGCGCCATGCGCTGACCGAGCTGGAAAAATCCGGGCGACGCAAGGTGCTGGAAGTGGCGGGCGTGACCATCGTCGCCGACACCTGCGTGGTTGTGACGCCGATCCTGCCGGACCTCGCCGGCGGCGTGCTGATGACCAATTCGGGAAAATTCGCCCACTACGCGCCGGGCAACACCGGCTATGGCGTGATGTATGGCTCGCTGGCGGAGTGCGTGGAGAGTGCCGTGGCAGGGCGGCCGGTATTTTCGGATGTCGCGTTTGATAGCGAAGGGAAGAGTACCCCCACCCCTAACCCCTCCCCGCATCTTACGCCCTTGGGGGGAGGAGAAGCTGCCGCGCCCTTGTCCCCCTCCCCCTTGCGGGGAGGGGCTAGGGGTGGGGGTGTCACGGCCGATACGCTTCAGGAAAATCGGCAGGCTAGTTCAACCATTGCCCCCGAAATTCTCGTCCCCGGCGATGCCGCCACAGGCGAAGCCCTCGTCCTCACGGCCCCCATCAGCTTCTGGGGCGGGGTCGATCCCAGGACCGGCCGCATCGTAGACGTCCGCCATCCACAGCAGGGCGAATCGATCGCCGGCAAGGTGCTGTTCCTGCGCGGCACGATCGGCTCGTCATCGGCGTCGGCCGTGCTGCTCGAACTGGTCGAGAACGGCCGTGCGCCGGCAGCCCTCGTGCTGCACGAACCGGACGCCATCCTGCTGCTCGGGCTGATCGTGGCGAGGGAGATGGGATGGGAGACGCCGGTGGCGATGAAACTCGCAAGCCGGCACTTCGGCGCTTTCCACGGCTACACGATCTCGGTGAGCACCGACGGCACAATCAAGCGGCGGAACACCTGAAACCGCGTTGGCTCAAAGACGCCAGTGGTCGCCCTGCTCGGGAATGATGAACTTTACGCCCAGATCGTTGCCGCCTTCGAGTTCCTTCAGGATCTGCACCTGCGGCTGGTCGCCCTTCTTCAGCGAATATTTGATGTGGCTGATGATAACGGGCAGGTCCTTCAATGCGTCCGGTCCGCCGGCTTTTTCGGCAAGGCCGTGCAGCGACTTCAACAGCCAGTTCGGCGTCAGATGGCCGAACAGCTTATCGTCGGGCTGCGCGTTGGTATAGGAAGTCTCGATGATGATGCCGTGAAGCTGGCCGGCCTTGACCTTGCCGGCGACCGCCTCCCAGACATCCGCGATCCGCGTCGTTTTCTCCACCGCGTCAGGCCCGGTGTCGCCGAAGCACAGGAGCGCGTCGTCACCGCTTTCGATCAGGAAGGCGGTGGATTCCACGCCGCCATGGCTGAGCGGGAAGGCCGTAACCTGCATCGTGGTGCCGTCCAGCGGCATCTTTTTGCCCGGCCCGAGATCGCGGTATTGGTACTTCTTCAACGCCGGCGCCTTGCCCCGGTCGCCGAAATTCGGCCAGGCCTCCCAGTTGAAGATGCTGCGCTCGATCCGCTCGTTTACCGACGGCAGCGCATAGATCGGCTTGGCGCTGTCGTCCGGCGAGGCGGCGACCAGGCCGGCGAGATGGTCGAGATGGGCGTGGCTGACGAGATAGCCCTTGATCCGCTCGGTGAGCACGAAGCCGATGCGGCCGTTAGGCGAATCGTCCGGCACCTCGACGCCATCGAAGACGCCCTTCTCGTCCGCCGCCTTCAGGCCGTTGACGAGAGCGCCGGCGTCGCAGGTGACGGCCGCGTCGCTGTTTGCGGGCCGCACCAGATAGGCACTGAGATTGCCGTCCTGGATGCCGCCCCGCGCGCCCAGCGCCACCACCTCGAAACCGTCTCCTGCAGAGGAAACCGCCGGCCACAGGAGGACCCCAAGCACCAGACCAAGAACAAGCCTCCTCATTTCGATCTCCTCGCGCCCATTCCCCTACCGTGGCTGCGGCAACCTAAGGCATGTCCGAGTGGGAATAAACCACGCCAGGCCGCCGTTTCTGCCGCCAAGTTGCAATGCCGAGAATTACACCCTCAGCGGCAACACCCGATCCGGCGGGCGGTGGCCATCGAAGAAGGCGCGGATGTTGATGATGACCTTCTCGCCCATGTCGATGCGGCCTTCGAGCGTGGCCGAACCCATATGCGGCAGGAGCACCACCTTGCCTCTGGCGGCCAGCTTCAGCAGCTTGGCGTTCAGCGCCGGCTCGTGCTCGTAGACGTCGAGGCCGGCGCCGGCGATCCTGCCGTCCTGGATCAGCTTGACCAGCGACTCCTCGTCGATGATGTCGCCGCGCGCGGTATTCACGATGTAGGCGTTGGGCTGCAGCAGCGCCAGCCGCCGCGCCGACAGCAGATGAAAGGTGGCCGGCGTCGAGGGGCAGTTGACCGAGATGATGTCCATGCGGGCCAGCATCTGGTCGAGGCTTTCCCAATAGGTCGCCTCCAGCTCGTCCTCGACGGCCTGCATGACGCGATGGCGGTTGTGATAATGAATGGAGAGGCCGAAGGCCTTGGCACGGCGCGCCACGGCGGTGCCGATGCGGCCCATGCCGACGATGCCCAGTCGCTTGCCCCAGATGCGCCGGCCGAGCATCCAGGTGGGCGACCAGCCCGCCCATTTCTTCTCGCCCGGCAGCACGTTGGCGCCCTCCGCCAGCCGGCGCGGCACGGCCAGCATCAGGGCCATGGTCATGTCGGCCGTATCCTCGGTCAGCACGTTCGGCGTGTTGGTGACGGTGATGCCCTTCTTCGCGGCCGCCGCGACGTCGATCTTGTCGACGCCGTTGCCGAAATTCGCGATCAGCTTGAGGTTCTCGCCGGCCTGGGCGATCAGCGCGGCGTCGATCGTGTCGGTGATTGTGGGCACCAGCACGTCGGCTTCCTTGACCGCCGCCACCAGTTCGGGCTGCGTCATCGGCCGGTCCTCGACGTTGAGGCGCGCATCGAACAGCTCGCGCATCCGCGTTTCGACCGGATCCGGCAGCTTGCGCGTGATGACGACGAGAGGTTTCTTTTTGCCGGCCATTCCCACCTCGATTCCGGGTCTGTTGAGACCTCTTTAACCAAGACGGGCGAAACTGGAAACCGGTCGCTGCCCGCTCGCCTCATGTAACAAGCGGGGCAACGGAAGACAAAGAAAAAGGGCGCGCCGCCGCGCATTGCCGGCCGGGGCTCCCGCAAACAAAGGGAACCAAAGTGCCCGGTCGTGCGTCGCTTCACCTTGCCCTCGGGGCGGTCCTGCTGGGAATGACAATCGGCACGCCGCAGGCCTCGGCCCAGAGCGCCGCCCAGACGGTGACACTCGGTCCCAGCGGCCTGCCGCTGCCGCGTTTCGTCAGCCTGAAATCGGGGCGGGTGAATTCCCGCATAGGACCGGGCCTGAACTACTCGGTCGACTGGATGTACACGAAGGCGGGCCTGCCGATGGAGATCGTGCAGGAATACGACACCTGGCGAAAGGTGCGGGATGCCGACGGCTCGGAAGGCTGGATCAACCAGTCGCTGCTTTCGGGCAAGCGCACGGCGCTGGTTGCGCCCTGGCAGCGCGGCAAGGACAGCACCATCAAGCTTCTGGGCGAGCCCGAGAAAGGCGCCGGCGTCGTCGCGCTGATCGAGCCCGGAGTGATGGGCACGATAAAATCCTGCGACGGCCAATGGTGCGAGATCACGCTGGGCGGTCACACCGGCTGGCTCGACCAGTCGCTGCTGTGGGGCGCCTACCCCGGCGAAAAGATCAAGGACTGATCTTCATCTGAAGGCGCCGCCGGGATATTCCCTTGCGGCACCCCCGGTAGTGTCAGCGACCGCTCTTGGAGCGCAGGCGCACCACCACGTCGACGTTGACGATCTCCATGCCGTCCGGCGGCCGCGGCAGATTGCCGACGGTGACCGGGCCGGTCTCGATGTCGAAAACGCGGTTCTCGCCCTCGACATAGAAGTGGTGGTGGTCGGAGGTGTTGGTGTCGAAATAGGTTTTCGAGCCTTCGACGGCGAGAATGCGCAACAGGCCCGCCTGCGTGAACTGGTGCAGCGCGTTGTAGACCGTGGCCAGCGACACCGGCACGCCGGCGGCCAGCGCCTCCTCGTGCAACTCCTCGGCCGCAAGGTGGCGGTCGCCCTTGGCGAATAGCAGTTCGGCCAGCGCCACGCGCTGCCGCGTCGGCCGCAAACCGGCCTCGCGGACCTTTCTGTCCACGGAAATATGCTTTGGGTGGCTCGAATCCATCCGGCTGCCTTAACCTGCCTTTCCGACGCCTGCGGGCGGCGGACCAGCCGCCAGCCCCTGCCGGCATTGCGCCAGATATATTCCGTCAGCCGAATACGATCAATAGCGCGCATTGACCCGGCCATGCCCGCAGGCTAAGCGCAAACGTCGGTTTCCGGCAGGAAGCCGACTGTGTTAGTAAGGCTCGAAACGCGGGCAAAGAGCCCGCCGGCCATACTGAGAGCCCAGAGGGAGCAAGGAGTTCATGGCGGATCGGAAATCGAGCTACGGCTATGACGACCTGCTGGCATGCGCCAAGGGCGAGTTGTTCGGCCCCGGCAACGCGCAACTGCCCTACCCGCCGATGCTGATGTTCGACCGCATCACCGAAATCAGCGAGACCGGCGGCGCCTTCGACAAGGGCTTCATCCGCGCGGATTTCGCCATCAACCGCGACAA
>CAZBBT010000114.1:0-8340 GCA_964490065.1 uncultured Mesorhizobium sp.
CATCTTCAACATCGTCGCCGTGTCCGACTTCAACATGGGCGCGATGGAGAACAAGGGCCTCAACATCTTCAACGACAAATACGTGCTGGCCAATCGCGAGACCGCGACCGACGCCGACTTCGCCAATATCGAGGCGATCATCGCCCACGAGTATTTCCACAATTGGACTGGCAACAGAATCACTTGCCGCGACTGGTTCCAGCTCTGTCTGAAGGAAGGGCTGACGGTCTACCGCGACCACGAATTCTCCGCCGACCAGCGCTCGCGCGCGGTCAAGCGCATCGCGGAAGTGCGCACGCTGCGCACCTTGCAGTTCCCCGAGGATCAGGGGCCGCTGGCCCATCCCGTGCGGCCGCGCCGCTACCGCGAAATCAACAATTTCTACACGGCGACCGTGTACGAGAAGGGCTCCGAGGTCGTGCGCATGATCCGCACCATCCTCGGCGCGGAAACCTTCCGCGCCGGCATGGACCTCTATTTCGAGCGGCATGACGGCGAGGCGGCGACCATCGAGGATTTTCTGAAAGTCTTCGAGGATGTTTCCGGCAGGGACCTCTCGCAATTCGCGCTCTGGTATCATCAGGCCGGCACGCCGCATCTCGCGATCACCTCGCGCTACGATCCAGCCACGAAGGAATTGGCCCTCGACATCGAGCAGTCCGTCCCGCCCACTCCGTCGGAAAGCCGCAAGCGCCTGATGCACATTCCGCTGGCCTTCGGTCTGGTCGGCGAGGACGGCAAGGATATGATTGCAACGACAATCGAAGGCGCCGTTGTCGAAGACGGCGTCATCCATGTCCGCAAGCGCAGGCACACGGTAACCTTCTCGGGCATCGCATCCCGCCCTGCCCTGTCCCTCAACCGCGGTTTCTCCGCGCCCATCACGGTCTCCGCCGAACAGAAGCCGGAGGACTTGTTCTTCCTCGCCGGCCACGACAGCGACCTGTTCTCGCGTTGGCAGGCGTTCAATATCTCGCTCACCGATGCGCTGATCGCTGCCTATCGTAGCATACGCGGCCGCCTTCAGCCCGAATACGACCCACGGCTGCCTGGACTGGCCGGGCAGATCGCTGCTGACGAAACGGTCGAGCCTGCATTCCGGGCGTTGGCGCTCACGCTGCCCGGCGAGGCGGACATCGCTCGCGACCTGGGCGGCGACATCGACCCCGATGCGGTCCTTTCCGCGCGGGTAGCCCTGGCCACGGCCATCGCCGCCGCCAACCGGCAGATATTCGAAGATCTCTATGCCGGCCTGCTCGACAATGGCGGATTCAGTCCGGACGCGGCGAGTGCCGGACGCCGCGCGCTACGCAACACGCTGCTCGATTATCTCGCGCTGCTGCCCCGCGGAGCGGAATTCGCCTCTGCGCACTTCCACGGCGCGGCCAACATGACCGACCGCGCCGCCGCGCTTGCCGTTCTTGTCCATCGCCACGGCGGCTCCGCGGAAGCGACCGGCGCTCTCGCCGCTTTCGAGAAGACATACGCCGGCGACGCGCTGGTGATGGACAAGTGGTTCCAGATCCAGGCCAGCGCGCCGGGCACGGATACGGTCGACACCGTCAAGGCGCTGACCTCCCATCCCGCTTTCTCGATGAACAACCCGAACCGGGTGCGGGCGCTGATCGGCACGCTTGCGAATGCCAGCCAGACCGGCTTTCACCGCGCCGACGGCGTAGGCTACCGTTTCCTGGCCGGGACGATCACCGATATCGACAGGCGCAACCCGCAACTGGCTGCGCGGCTGGCAACGGCGTTCCGTTCATGGCGATCGCTGGAGCCAGGCCGGCAGGCGAAGGCGCGCGAGGCGCTGCTTTCCATGCGGGACGCCGGCAACCTGTCGGCCGACCTCGGCGACATCGTCGAACGGACACTGGCCTGATTGCAGCTATTTTAGCCCCTTGGCGGTCTTTTCTCCCTCACCCTCTGGACAAGGCGAATCACCTCTGATTCTTTACTGGCGATTCGGAAGTGCGGCGTTGCCGGATCGTCAAGCGGAATAGTGCTTCGGGGAGAGCCATTGATGGCGAAGGCGGACGCGTGGCGCGCGCCCGACAGGATTGTTTTTGCAAAGCGCGGGGCAGCGCGGCGCAAATTTGGTCTTGCCGGCAACACGCGCCTCATCGCGGCACCGGCCTACCGCAAATTGCTGGCGGCCGAACCCTTCCTGCGTCGACTGATCCCGACACTTATCGTCATCTTTCTCCTTGTCGTTGCCGCACTCCGCTTCCTGTCGCTGATGAACTGGCACGACGAGACCGAGCGCAACGCGCGAGCGATGCTTGCGCTGACGGCCGGACAACTGGCGCTGGCGGGTGCTGACATTGGGGAAAACGGTCAAACGCTGGTGGACGATCTCGGCCGGGCCAGCGGGCTGGGTTCCGATGCGGTACTGGCGCTGACCGACGCCAAGTTCAAGGTGCTCGCCGTTTCTCCCCGCTCGATGCGCTGGGAAGGTCAGATACTGGACGATCTGGTGAGGGGCGGCCAACCGCTGTTCCTGTTCGGCGAGCGGGCCGGCGTCATGGAGGTCAATATCGGCGGACAGGACTGGTTCGCCGCCGTCGCATTGATGAAAAACGGAACCGGTGCCTCGGCGGTAATGGTTTCCGAAGACGCGGTCTTCGCCGAATGGCGCCGCACCATTTCACTCAACGTCACCCTCTTCGTGCTGACGTCGGGCGTGCTGATCATCATCCTCTACGCCTATTTCAGCCAGGCGACGCGGGCGCAACATGCGGACCGCATCTATCTCGAAGCGCACCAGCGCATCGACATGGCACTGGTGCGCGGCCGCTGTGGCCTGTGGGACTGGGATATGGTGCGCGGCCGCATGTACTGGTCACGCTCCATGTATGACATGCTGGGCTACGAACCATGCGAGACCATGCTGTCCTTCGGCGAGGTCGACGCCATCATCCACCCGGAGGACGGCAATCTGTTCGAGCTCGCCAACCGCATCGTCGCGCGCGAGATCGACCAGATCGACCAGGTATTCCGGATGCGGCACGCCGACGGCCAGTGGGTGTGGATGCGGGCACGCGCGCAGGTCATGGACCCGGAAGCACCGGAAATCCAGCTCATCGGCATCGCGGTCGACGTGACCGAGCAGCGCCACCTCGCCCTGCGTTCGGAAGCAGCGGATCTGCGGTTGCGCACGGCCATCGAGAACATCAACGAATCCTTCGTGCTGTGGGATTCGCAGCAACGGCTGGTGATGTGCAATTCGAAATACCAGCAGGACAACGGCCTCTCCGACCGCGATGTGGTACCCGGCACCCAGCGTGCGCGGCTGGAGGACAAGATGCTGGCCTTTGCTTCCGAGCGCCGATTGGCGAACGCCAACGGCCCGAAGGGCGGCGTGACCTTCGAACGGCAGCTTGCCGACGGGCGCTGGCTGCAGGTCAACGAATTGCGCACGCGCGACGGTGGCATCGTCTCGGTCGGCTCCGACATCACCCAGATCAAGCAGCACCAGGACAAGCTGGTCGACAGCGAACGCCGCCTGATGGCGACGATCCACGATCTGAGCCTCGCGCGGCGCGCCGAGGAAGAGCGTGCCCGCGAATTGGTCGAACTCAACCGCAAATACATCAAGGAAAAAGACCGGGCCGAAGCCGCCAACCAGGCGAAATTTGAATTCCTAGTCAACATGTTGCACGAATTGTGCACGTTGTTTAACGCCATTATCGGCTTTTTGGAACTGATGGAGCAAGCGCTGTTCGGGCCACTGGGCTCGGAACGCTACGAGGAATATGCCAAGGACATCAACGGCAGCGGCAAGTACCTGCTCGGCGTCATCAACGACATACTCGATATGTCGAAGATCGAGGCGGGCCAGTTCTCGATGGACCGCGAGCAGATCGATCTCTGCCCGCTGATAAAGGAGACCGTACGCGTCGTCTCGCTGCAAGCGGCGGCGAAGTCGATCACCGTGGAGACGCGCATCGCCGACACCATGAGCCTGGTCGCCGACCGCCGCGCCATCAAGCAGATCGTCATCAACCTGTTGTCCAACGCGGTGAAGTTCACCGGCCAGGGCGGTCGCATCACGGTGCGCGCGCGCAACGCCTCGGGCGCCATGATCCTAACCATCGAGGACAATGGCTGCGGCATTCCCAAGGAGGCGCTCGGCAAGCTCGGCCGGCCGTTCGAGCAGGTGCAGAACCAGTTCTCCAAGAACCATGCCGGCTCGGGCCTCGGCCTGGCGATTTCACGCTCTCTGGCAGAGTTGCACGGCGGCGCGCTGAAAATCCGCTCCACAGAAGGAGCCGGAACGATCGTCTCGGTGCGCATCCCGATGAAAAAGAAAGCCAGCCGGCTGGTGAAAAAGGCGGCCTGAGAGGAGTGGCCGTCAACGCTTCCTGCCACGAAGCAGGCGGTCGAAATCCTCCCGGATCGTCCGCGACGTTTCCTTGAGATGAGCTTCCAGCACACCGAAATCCGGCAGGTCCGTCTGCGCCAGCAAAAGGTCCGCCAATCCAGGCGGTACGTCCTTGCGGTCGAAAGCGCCGGTGAGACAGAGCCGGATCATCTGGGTCAGCGCCAAATAGAGGGACCAGGCCGCGCCGAGTTCGGCCCGCGTGCCGGCGTCGGCGAAGTCCGGCGCGAGGCGTGAAAGCACGTCCGCCGTGGTCGTCGTGCGGTCTCCGCCCTCGATCTTGCCTGTAATGACCGCGACCTGGGCGATGAATTCGAGGTCGATCAGGCCGCCCGGCACCAGCTTGAGGTCCCAGAAGTCGCGCGGCGGCTTTTCCTCTTCGATCAAGGCGCGCATCTCGCCCGCGTCGGCGCGGATTTTCGCGAAGTCACGCGGCAGGGCGAGGATGGTTTCCACTTCCGCATCGATTTCGCCGCGAAACGCCGCGTCGCCCGCTACGGTGCGCGCCCGCGCCAGCGCCATCTGTTCCCAGGTCCAGGCGTCGGTGCGCTGATACTTCCTGAAAGCGTCGATATGGGTGGCGACGGGTCCCTTGTTGCCGGACGGGCGTAGCCTGAGATCGAGTTCATAAAGCACGCCTTCCGCCGTGGGGGCGGAGACGGCGGCGATCAGGCGCTGTGTCATGCGGGCGTAGTAGTGAGACGGCGCGAGCGGCTTTTCACCATCCGATTCCTCGGCCGCGACATCATGATCGTAGAGCAGGATCAGATCAACGTCCGAGCCGGCCGTCAGTTCGCGGCTGCCGAGCTTGCCCATGCCAAGCAGCGCGGTGAGGCCTCCCGGCACACAGCCGTGGCGAACGGCGAATTCGGCTTCCACGGCCTTCAAGGCCGCATCGAGCGTCAGGTCTGCCAGGTCGGAAAAGGCCTTGCCGGCGCGCGCGGCATCGATGGACCCGGCCAGCAGGCGAACGCCGATGAGGAATTTCTGCTCAGAGGCGAAGATTCGCAGCCGATCGAGCACCTCCTCGTAAGACCGGTTGCCTTCGAGAAACGCTATCAACCGTGCCGACAGGTAAGCGCGGTTGGGCAGTTCGGCGAGCAACGCCGGATCGAGCAGCCCGTCGAAGACATGCGGGCGGCGGGTAATGATCTCGGCGAGCCGCGGCGCGGCGCCCATGATGGTGGCAAGCAGGCGAAGCAGCGCCGGATTGGACTGCAGCAGCGAAAAGAGTTGCACGCCGGCCGGAAGGCCTGCCAGGAACTGATCGAAACGCATCAGCGCGTCGTCGGCGCGCCGCGTCTGGCCGAAGGCTTCGAGCAGGGCCGGCGTCAACTCGGTCAGGCGCTCGCGCGCCTCCTTCGAGTGCGTGGCGCGGTAGCGGCCGAAATGCCAGGTGCGTATGACGCGGCATATGTCGCTCGGCCGCTGGAAACCCAGCCGATGCAGCGTCTGAAGCGTGTCGGGATCGTCCACGTCGCCGGTGAAGACGAGATTGCCGATGCCGGACGACAGTTCGGGCGCCGCCTCGAACAGCGCCGCGTAGTGACGCTCGACCTGATGCAGCGCATCACGAAACGCCGATGAAAAACTTTCCGCATCGGCAAAGCCCAGCATGTGGGCGATGCGTTCCAACCCTTCGTCGTCTTCGGGCATCGTGTGCGTCTGCTCGTCGGCAACCATCTGGATCGCGTGCTCGACCCGGCGCAGGAACCAGTATTGCCTGCTCAACCCGTCGCGTGCGTCGGTGGTGATCCAACCGCGCGCGGCCAGTTCGGCCAGCATCGGTACGGTCTCGCGGCCGCGCAGTTCCGGGAAACGTCCACCGGCGATCAGTTGCTGTGTCTGGACGAAGAACTCGATCTCGCGGATGCCGCCGCGGCCAAGCTTGACGTTGTGGCCGCGTACGGCGATCTCGCCATGGCCCTTGTGGGCGTGGATCTGGCGCTTGATGGAATGGACATCGGCGATCGCGGCGTAGTCCATGTATTTACGCCAGACATAGGGCTGCAACTCCTTGAGGAAAGCTTCACCGGCAGCGATATCACCGGCCACAGGGCGGGCCTTGATCATGGCGGCACGCTCCCAGTTCTGGCCGCGCCCCTCGTAGTAATTCAGCGCCGCCTCGACTGGAATCGCCAGCGGCGTCGAGCCGGGGTCCGGCCGCAGCCGCAGGTCCGTGCGGAAGACATAGCCGTGCTCTGTGCGGTCGTGGAGGATGCGTACCAGCCTTCGCGTCAGCCGCGAGAACAGGTCGGTCGCGTCTAGCGGATCGGAAACGGCCTCGGCGCAGGGATCGAAGAACGAGATCAGGTCGATGTCGGAGGAAAAATTCAGTTCGTGTGCGCCGAGTTTGCCCATGCCGAGCAGGATCCAGCCCGACCCCCGAGCGGGATCGGCAGGGTCGGGCAAGGCGAGCTTGCCCTGCCGGTGTGCGTCCAGAAGCAGGAAATCGGCAGCAGAGCGCACGCAGGCGTCGGCGAGCCGGCTCAGCCGCCGAACGGTAGCCGCCGTATCGGCCTCGCCGGCGAGATCGGCGAGCGCGATCAAAAAATGCGCCTCCGTCTTGAGCCGGCGTAAATCCATCATGAGCCGCTGCTCCGACATGGCGTCGGCTCTCGCCAGAGCGCCGATCTCGGCCAGGAGGATGGCGAGCCGCGCGTCCGCCGTCCCACCCAGCAGCGCGTCGAGCATCTGCGGTCGCCGCCGTGCGAGATCGCGCAAAAAGGGCGACAGATCGAAGACGGCAGCGAGGAATTCGCGGAACGGCCCCTTATCCGCAAGAAGCTTCGCCAGGCGCGACAGGCCCTCTTCGGCCGCAGCCGAGGCGACGGCGTCGACCTCTTCGGCCGCGCGGGCGGGGTCCAGCGGAGCTAGCCTCGCTTTGGGCGCGAGAAGCCATTGCGCCTTCTGCGGAGACTTGCGCGCCGCCCCTGCCGTCATCGACCAAAACTCCGTCAAGCGCCTTCCCGTTCGGGAAAGTCCATGACCACGGATAGTCCGGGATCGGCGGGCAGCAAATCAAGCCTGCCGTTGTGAAATTTCATGATCGCCTTGGCCTGCGCCAGACCGAGCCCCGAGCCAGGCTGGGAACGGCTCTTTTCCAGGCGTACGAAGCGCTCCGTGACGCGTTCGCGGTCGGCATCCTCCGGAATGCCTTCCCCGTTGTCCGTGACCGCGAGGCGAATGCGGTTGCCTTCATGGGAGCGAGACGCGGACTTTCGGCGCGGCGGTCGAATCGACGGAATACTTGATGGCGTTGTCGACGATGTTGGAAAGCGCCTGCGCGACCAGTTCCCGGTTGCCGTCGATCGACAGATGCTCGCCCGCCGAGACTTCCAGCGCAACGCCCGCCTCTTCGGCGACCGGCTCGTAGAGTTCCACGACATCGCGGACGACGGCCTCGAGGTCGACATTGGCAAGATGCTCGGCCGAGTAGCCGGCCTCGAGGCGTGAAATCATCAGGATGGCGTTGAAGGTTTTTATGAGGTGATCGGATTCGGCGATCGTCGCCTCCAGAACGTCGCGATAGTCGGCGGGTTTGCGCTTTCCCGCCAACGCCGCCTCGGCGCGGTTGCGCAGCCTCGTCAGCGGCGTCTTGAGGTCGTGGGCGATGTTGTCCGAAACCTGCTTCAGCCCTTCGTTGAGCGTGGCGATGCGGGCAAGCATGGCGTTGAGGTTGCCCGACAGCCGGTCGAATTCGTCGCCGGCGCCGGTCACCGGCAACCGGCCCGTGAGATCGCCGCCCATGATGCGCCGGCTGGCCTCCGAGACGTTGTCGATGCGCTTGAGCGCGGCACGGCCGACGAAGAACCAGATAAGAAGGCCGCCCAGCCCCATCATGCCGAGGGCCAGCATCAGCGCGCGGCGCACCACCGCCCGGAACCGCTCCGGCTCGCCGAGGTCGCGGCCGACCAGCATGATCATCTGGTTGGGCAGGCGAAGCACGAGCGCGATGG
>CAZBBT010000115.1:0-8336 GCA_964490065.1 uncultured Mesorhizobium sp.
TGCTCGGCGGCGGCATGTCGTCGCGCCTGTTCCAGGAGGTGCGCGAGAAGCGCGGCCTGTGCTACTCGGTCTACGCCTTCCACTGGGGCTTCTCCGACACCGGCATCTTCGGCGTACATGCCGCGACCGGCCAGGGCGACATCGCCGAACTGGTGCCGGTCATCATCCGCGAACTGGAGCGGGCCGGTGAGAAGATCGGCCAGGACGAGCTCGACCGCGCCCGCGCGCAGTATCGCGCCGGCCTCATCATGTCCGGCGAGAGCCCCGCCAGCCGCGCTTCCCAGATCGCCAGGCAGTTGCTGCTCTTCGGCCGGCCGATACCCAAGGAAGAGTTGATGGACAGGCTCTCGAAACTGACCGTTGACCGGCTGACGGACCTGTCGGCCAGGCTTTTCTCGACCAAGCCGACGCTGACCGCCGTCGGCCCCGTCGGCTCGCTGGCGCCCTACGAAGCGGTGCTCGACGCCCTGCCCGGGGCGCATGCGGCGCGCCGGCTCGCCGTCTGAAGCTTCTCCACTTTCGTGTTCGCGCTTCCTTTCTTCCGCCGCGACCTACCGGTGCTGAAGGGCAGCAAGGTGACGCTGCGCGTGCCGCTCGCCAACGACTATGCCGCCTGGTCGGCGCTGCGCGGCGAGAGCCGCGGCTTCCTCGAGAGATGGGAACCGCGCTGGTCGCCGGACGAATTCGAACGCGCCGCCTGGCGCCACCGGCTCGGCCGCTATCGCGAGGACTACGCGCAAGGCACGGCGATCGCCTTTTTCATCTTCGAGAACGAGCACGGCAAGCTCGCCGGCGGCATCACGCTCGGCAATATCCGCCATGGCGTCTCGCAGAGCGGGCATATCGGCTACTGGATCGGCGAACGCTATGCGGGACGCGGCCTGATGACCGACGCCGTCGGCGTGCTGGTGCGCTTCGCCTTCGACAGGTTGCAGTTGCACCGGGTCGAGGCTGCCTGTATTCCCGACAACATCCGATCGATCCGGGTGCTTGAAAAAGCCGGATTCCGGCGCGAAGGACTGCTTCGGTCCTATCTCAGGATCAACGGCATCTGGCAGGACCATTACCTCTACGCGCGGATCATCGACGACGTTCCGGGCACCAGCAAGAAAGGCTGACTTTGACTGTTTTCGCGAGACTACGATCGCTGCTTGCCTTCGTCCTCGCGACGATCGTGCTGTTCGGCAGCATCTCGCAGTCATTCGCCATCGAACCGATCAAGATCGCCCGCGACGACGTGGCGCTCGACCTGTCCAAGGCGGTGGAAATCTACCGCAACCAGGGCGAAAACTTCCAGGTCTCCACGGCGCCCGGCGCCGACGGCATCGTGCGGCGCATCGAGGTGGAAGCCAACGACAAGCGCTCGACCGGCGACTGGGCCGTCTTCGCGCTCGCCAACACCACGGACCAGCAGATCGACCGGCTGATCGTCGCGCCGCATTTCCGGCTGGTCAATTCCGGCATCTTCTGGCCCGACCTCGGCTCGACGCGCATCGCCGCCATCACGCCGAGCGAAGGCTTCGCGCTCGACCGCCAGACCAGTCCGGACGCCGACGTCTTCCGCGTCACGCTGAACCCCGGCGCCGTCGTTACCTTCGTGGCCGAACTCGCCTCGCCCAAGCTGCCGCAGGTCTATCTGTGGGAACCGGAGGCCTACAAGGACACGGTCAATTCCTACACGCTCTACCGCGGCATCGTCATCGGCATCGCCGGCCTGCTGGCGCTCTTCCTGACCATCCTGTTCGTCGTCAAGGGAACCTCCATGTTCCCGGCCACGGCAGCACTTGCCTGGGCGGTGCTGGCCTATATCTGCGTCGACTTCGGCTTCCTGAACAAGGTCATCGAGATTTCGCCGGGCAACGAGCAGATGTGGCGAGCGGGCACCGAGGTGGCGCTGGCGGCGACCTTCGTGGTGTTCCTGTTCGCCTATCTCAACCTCAACCGCTGGCACGGCCATTTCAGCTACGGCGCGCTGGTCTGGATCCTCGGGCTTGCCCTGATCGCCGGCGTCGCCATCATCGATCCGGCGGTCGCCGCAGGCATCGCGCGCTTCTCTTTCGCGGCCACCGCGCTGACGGGCCTCGGCCTCATCGTGCTGCTCGGCATCCGCGGCTACGACCGGGCGATCATGCTCGTTCCCAGTTGGGTCATGGTGCTGATCTGGATGGTCGGCTCCTGGATGGCGATCACCGGCATGCTCGACAACGACATCGCGCAGCCCGCATTGGGCGGTGGGCTGATCCTCATCATCCTCCTGATCGGCTTCACCGTCATGCAGCACGCCTTCGCCGGCGGCGCGCTGCACCAGGGGCTGTTCTCCGATCTCGAACGGCAGGCGCTGGCGGTGGCCGGCTCCGGCGACACGGTGTGGGACTGGGACGTGCTGCGCGACCGCGTGGTCACGCGCCCGGACGTTTCCCTGCAGCTCGGCCTGGCGCCGAACAGCCTGGCGGGCGCGGCCCGCAACTGGCTGCCGGTGCTGCATGCGGACGACCGCGACGCCTTCCGCACCACGCTCGACGTCGTGCTGGAGCACAGGCGCGGCCGGGTGGTGCAGAATTTCCGGCTGCGCGGCGCCGACGGCCACTACCACTGGTTCGCGCTGCGCGCGCGGCCGGTGATCGGCTCCGACGGCGAGGTCATCCGCTGCGTCGGCACCATGGTGGACGTGACCGAACAGAAGAAATCGGAAGAGCGGCTGCTGCACGACGCCGTCCACGACAATTTGACCGGGCTGCCCAACCGCGAACTGTTCATGAACCGGCTGGAGGCGATCATCTCGATCGCGCGCACCGAGGAAAAGGTGCGGCCGACCGTCTTCGTCATCGACATCGACCGCTTCAAGCAGGTCAATGACGGACTGGGCATATCCGCCGGCGACACCATCCTGCTCACCGTGGCGCGACGCCTGCACCGGCTGCTCAAGCCGAAGGACTCGCTGTCGCGCTTCGCCGGCGACCAGTTCGCGCTGATGCTCTTGTCGGAGCAGGACCCCGCCCGCATCGCGACGATCGCCGATTCCATCAAGCATGCGATCAGCGCGCCGATCACCTTCGCCAAGCGCGAGATCGTGCTCACCGCCTCCATCGGGCTTATCACCTGGACCTCGGAACAGGCTTCGGCCGAGGAGCTGGTGAAGGACGCCGAGCTTGCCATGCAGCAGGCAAAGCGCTTCGGCGGCGATCGCATCGAGCCGTTCCGGCCGGCGTTCCGGACGATCGGCACCGACCGGCTGCAGTTCGAATCCGATCTGCGCCGCGCCATCGAGCGGCGCGAATTCACGCTTGCCTACCAACCTATCGTGCGGCTGGAGGACAACAGCGTCGCCGGCTTCGAGGCCCTTCTGCGCTGGGACCATCCGCGCCGCGGCATGATCCCGCCGGCGGATTTCATTCCGGTTGCCGAAAGCTGCGGCCTGATCGTCCAGCTCGGCCTCTTCGCCATGCAGAAGGCGGCCGACGATCTCGCGGCCTGGCAGAAGCAGATCGGCGACGCGCCGCTTTCGATGTCGGTCAACCTGTCCAGCCGGCAACTGATCCGCCGCGACCTGGTGAGCGACGTGCGCTCGGTGATCGCGCGTTCCAACCTGAAGCCGCGCTGCCTGCGCCTGGAACTCACCGAATCGCTGGTGATGGACAATCCCGAGCAGACCGCGCATGTGCTGACCAAACTCAAGCAACTCGGCATCGGCCTGTCGCTGGACGATTTCGGCACCGGCTATTCGTCGCTGTCCTACCTGACCCGGTTTCCCTTCGACACGATCAAGATCGACAAGAGTTTCGTCGACGACACGTCGCCGAAACGGACCGTGCTTCTGCGCTCCATGATCAACATGGCGCACGAACTCGGGCTTTCGGTGGTGGCGGAAGGCATCACCGACCAGAGCGATGCGCTGGAGTTGCGCCAGATGGGCTGCGAATACGTGCAGAGCTTCGCTTTCGGCGCGCCGATTGCCGGCGACGCCGTGCTGAAACTGCTCAAGGAGCAATATCCGGTCGTGCCGGTGTAGCGGTTGATCCCTCCTTTTCGGGGGAAGGGCGGCAGGCCTTCACGTTTTTCGTCATCCCGGCCCAGCGAGCTTGCGAGCGCAGAGCCGGGATCCATTCCGTGACCTGGCCGATGTTCCGGAATGACACCGCTTGGACATGATTCATCATCGCCACGCTGCGGAAAATCCGCCCTGGCTATTGTCAAGGAACGCTCCCGATCCGTGGTGGACCCAAGGAGAAGTCGGGCAACGAAGCCCCGGACCTTTCCTCTACGACGTGTCGGGCGCGGACGGCGCCGGGGCACTCCGCCAGCGAACCGCCGGCCCGGAAATCCCGTGCGACGGCTGGCCGGCTCGCGAGCCGATGGCGCTAGGAAGAGCGAACCGCGCGGCCTGCGCCATCAGGGCGCACAGCACCAGCGCCAGAGCCCTGAAGCGTACCGCAAGCCGCTTCGCGTCACCGGCCTCTCCCGGTATATCGGCCGGAACCGGCGCGCCGCCGAAGAGGAAGGCGCGTGCCTCGACCTCGCCGTGGCTCAGAATCTCCAGCACCTGCCGGCGGCGAAGGTAAGGAGCGCCGGCGGCAAGGTCGGCCAGACTGGCAAGCGCGAACAGCAGCGCCACGATGCGCTCCAGCACATCGCAGTTCCAGTTCGTTTCTCCTTCCCAGTCTTCCATTCCGGTCTCCGTTTCAGGCCGGACAAGTATGGGGAGGTCTTGGGGGGTGTGAAAAGACGACGGCAGCCGGCGGCCTTAACAGATTGAAAAGGCTTGATAATTTGTCCGAGGGGTTGTGAAACTGTCCACAGGCTGACGGCGCGCCGGCTCTATCCTCCGGGAGGGCACGGGAAAACGCATATGAAATTTTCGAGCGTCGCGCACCCCCACCCCTGTCCCCTCCCCACAAGGGGGAGGGAGACGCCGACACGGCCGCCCTGCCAGAAAATTATCGGCGCTGGCGGACTGTAGCGCCGCCGCAAAGTCCCCCTCCCCCTTGTGGGGAGGGGTTAGGGGTGGGGGTGCGCCGCCATAGGCGATTGCCTGCCGTAAACGGGGAGAAGGAAAGACCGCTCAGGCGTGCCCCGCGGCCGCGCTGAGATGCGCCAGGTCGATGCCGATCGAAGCGAGGATGCGGTCGTATTTGCGCTCGATGTCGGTGTCGAACAAAAGCTCCGGCGTTGCCGGGCAGGTGAGCCAGCCGTTTTCGGCGATCTCGATCTCGAGCTGGCCGGCGCCCCAGCCGGAATAGCCCAGCGCCATCAGCGCGTGGCGCGGCCCGCGGCCCGCCGAGATCGCGCGCAGGATGTCGACCGTCGCCGTCAGGCAGATGCCCTGCGAAACCGGCAGCGATGACTCCACGCGATAGTCGCCCGTATGCAGGACAAAGCCTCGGCTGCGATCCACCGGCCCGCCATTGCGCACGATGAAATCGCGCGCCTGCCTCGGCAGGCGGATCGCCTCCTGCTCGTCCATGATGCCGAGCTGCACCAGAAGGTCGGGAAACATCATCTGCTGCGGCTGGTTGATGATAAGGCCCATGGCGCCCTCGTCGCTGTGGGCGCAGATGTAGATGACCGAACGCGCGAAACGATCGTCCTTCATCCCCGGCATGGCGACGAGGAACTGATCATCCAGGAAGCCGGACTTTTCGGCCGCCTTCTTGTGGCGCAAGAGGTCCATGGGCGAACCGTAACGCTTTTTCGCCGTGCTTGAAAGATGCACCAAGGTCCGGGAGACCGGCCAGGGCGCCGCAAGGTCACGCAAATATGATGCAGCGTGTGCGGTCGCGACGGTTGCGCCGACACATTGGCACGGTCAAATCACCGGCATGAAAAACCTCGCTTTTCTTCTTTCCGGCGTCGTGCTGGCCTTGGCGGCAGGAGGACCCGCGCGGGCTTCCTCGTCCGGTTGGGCCGACAGCGAAGGCGGTCGCGTCCGCCTCGTGACCAGCGGCAGGCCCGACGCCAAAGGCCGGCTGGAAGGCGTGCTGGACATCGCACTCAAGCCGGGCTGGAAGACCTACTGGCGCGATCCCGGCGACAGCGGCGTTCCGCCGCAGCTCGATATATCCGGCAGCACCAACGTGTCCGCGGCCGAAATGGCGTTCCCCGCACCGCAGCGCCATGACGACGGCTACGGCCAGTGGGCGGGCTACGACCATCCCGTCGGCCTGCCGATCGCGTTCACCGTGACCGACCCGGGGCAGGACAGCCTGATCGAAGCCGATATCTTTCTCGGCGTCTGCGAGACGATCTGCATTCCGGTTCAGGCGCGGCTGACCGTCGATCCCGCCGCCGACCCCGACAACGCCGCGGACGCCGAAAGGGTCAAGGCCGCGCTGGCCGCGCTGCCGGCCAAGGCCAGCGCCGATTTCGGCGTGACACCGCTGGAGGGCGACCACGAGACGCTGGTGGTGGAAGCCAGCGTTCCCGGCGACCCGGCCGCCGCCGACTTCTTCGTCGCGGGCGCCGACGACTACATGTTCGGCCCGCCCAGGCGGGAGGAAAGCCCCGGCAAGGTGAAGTTCACGGTGCCGATCCTCGACCGGCCGTCTTCGCCGCCCTCCGGCGACGGGCTGCACTACACGCTGACCAGCTCGGCCGGAGCGGTGGCGGGATTTCTGCCTTATCCCTGATCCTTCCCATCTGGTACGCCAGCCGGCCATCGACGATTGCCGCGCGCGCCTTATTTGGCTACCACCGGCGCGACTTCTCCCTTCACCCCAAGAGGACTGCGATGACCATTTCCGTTGGCGATCACCTGCCCGATACGAAATTCAAGACGATGACGGAGGACGGCGCGAAGGACCTCACCACCGCCGAGATTTTCTCCGGCAGGAAGGTGGTGCTGTTCGCGGTGCCCGGCGCCTTCACGCCGACCTGCTCCAACAACCACCTGCCCGGCTATCTGGAAAACCATGACGCCATCCTGGCCCGCGGCGTCGACGCCATCGCGGTCGTTGCCGTCAACGACGTGCACGTCATGGGTGCCTGGGCGCGCTTCACCGGCGGCGAAGGCAAGATCGTCTATCTGGCGGACGGCAATGGCGACTTCGTCAAGGCGCTCGGCCTCGACACCGATTTTTCCGGCAGCGGCATGGGCCTGCGCTCGAAGCGCTTTTCCATGATCGTCGACGACGGCAAGGTGACGGCGCTCAATGTCGAAACCAGGCCCGGCGTGGACGCCTCGAGCGCCGCGCGTATTCTCGGGCAGCTTTAGTTCAGGGGCGATATTTCGCCAGGCCGGTGCCGCCCCTCACCTGCCCGCCGGCATCCTTGCCTCGCGAACGGCAAAACCATCGCGTATGACGTTGCCCCCTCTCCGTCTCGGCTTCGCCGAGCCACCTCTCCCCCGATCGACGGGGGAGAGGATACGCCGGCCGCAAGCATGGCGCCTATCCGCCACCCGCGAAGCGGGGGAGGTGGCTCGGGCGAAGCCCGAGACGGAGGGGGCAATCAATAACTCTGCGTCGAGCGCCGTGGCAACTTTGAGGCCGGCTTGCGTTTACCGACGGACCCGGCTTCGTCCACCGGCTGCGCCGACGCAGCCGCAGGCTTCTTCTTGAACGGCGCCATGCCCTGCCTAGCCAGTTCGTCGGCGCGCTCGTTTTCGGGATGGCCGGCATGGCCCTTGACCCAGTGCCAGGTGACCTGATGGCGCTCGCGCGCCGCGTCCAGCGCCTGCCAGAGCTCGGCGTTCTTCACCGGCTTCCTGTCCGCCGTCTTCCAGCCGTTGCGCTTCCAGCCCCGGATCCAGCCGGAAATGCCGTCCTTGACGTAGTTCGAGTCGGTGTAGAGATCGACCGTGGTGCCGTCCTTGATGGCGTTGAGCGCGCTGATCGCCGCCGTCAGTTCCATGCGGTTGTTGGTGGTCAGCGCCTCGCCGCCGGAGAGTTCGCGCACGGCGCCGTCGTTCGGGCCGTCGCTGCGCAGGCGCAGCACAACGCCCCAGCCGCCGGGGCCGGGATTGCCGGAGCAGGCGCCGTCGGTGAAGGCCTCGACCCGCCTCATGCCGGGACACCGTCCATTTCAAGCCCGTATTCCGAGGCGAAGCGCACCTTTCGGTGGAAGCGCATGCGGCGCAGATATTCGAGCGGGTCCTTCTTCACCACCAGGCTGCCGGCCGGCGTGTTCAGCCAGTCGTAGAGACGGGTCAGCATGAAGCGCAGCGCCGAGCCGCGCGCCAGCATCGGCAGCGCCGCGGCTTCCGCCGAGGAGAGCGGGCGCACCGCCGTATAGCCGCCGAGAAGCGCCCTGCCCTTCGTCAGATTGAAGGCGTTGTCCTTCTCGAAGCACCAGGCGTTGAGGCAGATGGCGACGTCGTAGGCGAGCAGGTCGTTGCAGGCGAA
>CAZBBT010000116.1:0-8315 GCA_964490065.1 uncultured Mesorhizobium sp.
AACCCATGAATCACACATCACCGCAGAATTGAATCCTGAATGTCGATTGGCCCTAAGGCATGTCTCCCGAAAGTGGGAACCGGTTTCGGGACAAAGACATGCGTAAAAACAAGAGGCTGAAGCGCGGCGAGCGAATCTGAAAGATCGCGACGCGCTTTAGGCGGGCGACCGCTCATGCCGCTGCAGCGGTTCTACCGGCGGCTGCTCTTCCTGCATGGCTTTGGCAAGATCGAAATTCGCCTGCAGGTTCATCCAGAACCGTGCAGTGCTGACGCCGGCGCGCTCGAGGCGAATCGCGACAGTGGGGCTGATGCCGGCGTGTCCATTCAAAATGCGCGAAAGAGCGACGCGTGACATGCTCAATCGCGCTGCCGCCTCCTTCACCGGAAGGCCAAGCGGCACCAGCACGTCCTCGCGCAACAGTTCGCCTGGATGAGGAGGGTTCTTCATCATGGCATTTGCTCCATCAATGATAATCCAAATAGTCAACCATTTCGACATCAGGGCCGGCGAACCGAAAGGTTATCCGCCAATTGCCATTGACCCATATTGACCAGCAGCCTTTCAGCTTTCCCTTCAGAGGATGCAGCCTGAATGTCGGCAGGCCCAATTCCTCCGGCGTTGCGGCCGCGTCGAGAGTTGCGAGGATACGTGCAAGCTTGGCTGTATGCGCGGCCTGAATGCCTCGCGTCGAGCCCGTTTGATAGAAAGCCTCAAGACCCTTATGGCGAAAGCTCACGATCATGTCTGCTTGTATCGCGTATCGATACTAGATACAAGCGAGTTCCGGGCTTGGCTCGAACGACCGCGCGATTTTTCCTCTCGCGTAAGGCCGTGCAAATTCGTGATATGCTTGTCGTCCAACGGAGGTATTTGATGTTCTACGCCATTCTCGCCTATCACGCCGAGGGTGAAGTCGAGTCCTGGACTCCGCAGGAGGACGCGGCGCTGATGACCGACCTGCTTGCCGTGCACGACCGGCTGGTCGCGCAGGGCAGCATGGGGCCGGCGGGGCGGCTCGGGCCTACGGTCGAGGCGCGGACCTTGCGTGGGCCGGGCCTGGGCACCGTCCTCGACGGCCCCTTCGCCGAGACCAAGGAGCAGCTTCTCGGCTTCTACGTGGTGGATTGCGCCGACGACGATGCGGCGGTCGAGGTCGCGCGCCAGTTGCGCGGCGCCAATCCGACCGCCGTCTACGAGGTGCGGCCGATCGCGCTCTATATTCCCGGCGCGCCGTTGAAGCCTTGAGAGGAGCTACCTCAAAGCCTTGGCATGTCGTCCGGTCCGTGGTGAGGCGTCAACTCCCGCTTTGTTGCGTTGCGGCTGCCGGTCGTTTCCGCTAGAGAGGCCGGACCCGAAACGGAGCCGGCCCCAGCCCCGATGAATCTTGTCGACACAGTAAGAAACGCGTTCGTTCCCATTCACCGCGCGGGTTATCCCTTCATTGCGGGCTTCGCGGCGGTCACGCTGGTCCTCGGCTTTTTCTCCTCGACGCTGTTCTGGATCGGCCTGATCCTGACCGCCTGGTGCGCCTACTTCTTCCGCGATCCGGAGCGCGTGACGCCGGTCGACGACCGGCTGGTGATCAGCCCCGCCGACGGCGTCGTGTCGGCGGTCGGTCCGGCCGTGCCGCCTCGCGAACTCGGCATGGGCACGGCCGAGATGACCCGCATTTCCGTGTTCATGAACGTCTTTTCCTGCCATGTGAACCGCGCGCCGGTGCGCGGCCGCATCGACCGTATCGAGCATCGACCCGGCAGTTTCCTCAATGCCGAACTCGACAAGGCGAGCGTCGAGAACGAGCGCAACGGACTGGTCATCGACAGCCCCAATGGCCCGATCGCCGTCGTGCAGGTCGCCGGCCTCGTGGCGCGGCGCATCCTGTGCTGGGCGGAAGCCGGCGGCGCGCTGGCGATCGGCGAGCGATTCGGACTGATCCGCTTCGGCTCGCGCGTCGATGTCTACCTGCCGCTTGCCGCCGTGCCGCGCGTGGCGATCGGCCAGACGGCGGTCGGCGGCGAGACGATCATCGCCGAATTCGGCGGCGCCCAGGGCGCGCCGTTGGTGCGCGTTTCTTGAGCCGGCCGGTGGGCGCGCCGTTCAAGACCTTCGAGCCGCACGGCCAGGGCGGGCCGCGCATCCGCGAGATTCCGCTTCGCATGATGTTTCCGAACCTGGTGACGGTGCTGGCGATCTGCGCCGGCCTGTCCGGCATTCGCTTCGGCTTCGAGGGGCGTTTCGAGACGGCGACGGTCATGGTGCTGCTCGCCGCATTCCTCGACGGCATCGACGGGCGACTGGCGCGCCTGCTCAAGGCGACCTCGAAGTTCGGCGCGCAGATGGATTCGCTGGCCGACATCGTCAATTTCGGCGTAGCACCCGCGCTGGTGCTCTACGCCTATCTGCTCGACCGCGCCGGCTCTCCCGGCTGGATCGCCGCACTTCTGTTCGCCATCGCCTGCGGCATGCGGCTTGCCCGCTTCAACGTGCTGGACGAGCAGAAGGACCGGCCGGCCTGGCAGAACGAATATTTCGTCGGCGTGCCGGCGCCGGCGGGCGCGCTCTTGGTGATGCTGCCGCTCTACCTGTCCTTCCTCGGCCTTGAACCGACGCGGCACGCCGCCTTTGCCGGAGCGGCTTTCACCGTCCTCGTCGCCTTCCTGCTGGTCAGCCGCCTTCCGGTCTATTCCGGCAAAAGCACCAAGATCCCGGGCGACAGGGTGCTGCCGGTTATCCTCGCCGTCGTCCTGTTCTTTCTGCTTTTGGTGAGTTACCCCTGGTACACGCTGACTGCTTCCGTCTTCGCTTATCTTATCTTCCTGCCGTTTTCGGTGCGCGCTTATTCGAAGCGCGCCAAGAAGGAGGGCGAGGCGGTGCTGCCGCCGGACGTTGACGAGGGTACAACCAGTCGGGAGTAGGGTACATGAAAGGCTCTACGCAGCCTCGCTCGATCCCAGCCGTTCGACCGCCATCCGTTGCGCCGCGACATAGTCGGTCTTGCCTGAGCCCAGCACCGGGATTTCCGTCACCTTGACGATGTCGCCCGGGACCGCGAGTTCTGCCGCGCCATGCGCCTTGCCGTATTTGCGCAATTGCTCGGCGTCGGCATTGTGGGCGGTGGTGACCAGCACGATGCGTTCGCCGCGCCTCTTGTCGGGCACCGCGACGACGGCGTGCCGCTCCTCCGGCCACAGCGCCTGCACCAGCATCTCGACCGCGCCCAGCGACACCATCTCGCCGGCGATCTTGGCGAAGCGCTTGGCCCGCCCCCGAATGGTGATGAAGCCCTCGCGGTCGATCGACACGATGTCGCCCGTGTCGTGCCAGCCTTCGAGCGGTTGCAGTTCGCCGGGGCGGTCGGCGCTCATCGTGCCCATCATCATGTTCGGGCCGGACAGCCACAGCCGCCCGGCGTCCGCGACCCCTTCCACCGGCTCCAGCCTGACGCGGATGCCGGGCAGGGGTCGGCCGACCGTTCCCTCGCGGCCGTGGATGGCTGTATTGACGGCGACGACGGGCGCGGCCTCGGTCAGGCCAAAACCTTCGATGATCTCGGCCTGGAACCGCTCGCGATAGGCGCGTCTCGTCTCGGGCTTCACCGCCTCGGCCCCGGCGACGATGAAACGCAGCGAGGAGAAATCGCCGTCCTTGGCCGTGCGAGCATAGTTGGCGAGGAAGGTATCGGTGCCGAACATGATCGTCGGCTTCACCTTGCGCGCCACCTCCGGGATCAGCTTGTAGTGCAGCGGCGAAGGGTAGAGGAACAGCTTCACGCCGGTCACCAGCGGCAGGATGGCGCCGCCGGTCAGCCCGAAGGAGTGGAACACCGGCAGCACGTTGAACAATATGTCCCTGGGCGAGATGCTGATGCGCGCCTCGGCTTGGCAGGCGTTGGCGAGCAGGTTGCGGCTGGACAGCACCACCGCTTTCGGCGTTCCCTCCGATCCGGAGGTGAACAGGATCACGGCGGGCTTTGCCGCATCCTGCCGGTGCAGCGGCAGGCGCCACAGCAGAGCGGCCGACAGCTTTTCCAGCGTGGTCACGCTGGCGCGCAGGTCCTCCAGCCATATCAGTTTCGCGCCGCCGGCCTCGACCGCCCGCACGATGTCGCCGAGGTCGGCCTTCTCGATGAAGGCGCGGGACGACACCACGGTGCGGATGACCGCCGTGCGGATCGCCGAGGTGACGTTGGCGGGGCCGGCCGTGTAGTTCATCATTGCCGCGACGCGGCCGGCCGACAAAAGGCCGAGCAGCGACAGCACCACGCCGTTGGCGTTGGGTAAGAGGATGCCGACCGCCTCGCCGGGAGCGGTGCCGTCGGACAGGCGCTTGCCGAGCACGCGCGCGCCGGTGAACAATTGGCGGTAGCTGAGCGCACCGGAGACGACGTCCTCGACGATCGTATGCGAAGCGCCGACGCGGTCGGCGGCATCGCGCATGGCGAGGAACAGGCCGCGGTCGAGGTCGGTGCCGGCCAGCCGCGCTTCGGCGACCCGGTCGAACAGCGCATTGCTGCTGCTGCTGTTCGCGTCGCCGTTGAGGGCAGCGAGCTGCTCGATGGTCATCGGCTCCAGAACGCTGAGCGAAAGCCGCGGAAACCAGTGCCGGGGCGCCTTCGCGGGCGGCGTCAGCGAGAAGGGCAGGGCGCGCGCGCCGGAGACGAAGATCGGCACCACCTCGGCGCCCGCCTGTATGGCGATGCGCGCCACCGCACGATAGAGGCGAAAGGATTTCACGTCCGGCTCGACGGCGTCGGGGAAATAGACGGCGAGCCGGCCGCGGCCTTTCAGCACCCGTACCAGCCGCCGGCTGACGAAGACGTGCTCGGCGTTGAAGGCGATGGTGCGGGCGAGTTCCCGCCACGGCTCCAGCCACATCGAGCGCGCCGATGCCTCGTCCAGAATGTGCAGCGTATCGGCCGGAAGCAGCGACAGCATCAGCGCCGGCTCGATGCGCGACTGGTGGACGATCGTGTAGATCACCGGCGCGTCGGCGCGGTGCGCGATCCTGATTCGGTCGTCGGCGACCCGATAGGCGAGCTTGAACGGCACGTAGAGCAGCGCCTGGTGCAGGCTCAAGCCCAGGCGGAACTTCTCCACCAGGGCGATCAGCAGCCAGGCCCCGGCGAGGCCCGCAAGCAGGGACAGCGTCAGGATCATGCCGCGTCACTCCCAACGTTCGTTGCGTCGCGGCTCTTGCCGGCCGCTGGCGAAAGAACCTAGACGAAGCACGTCG
Organism: uncultured Mesorhizobium sp.; assembly: GCA_964490065.1. Taxonomy (GTDB): domain Bacteria; phylum Pseudomonadota; class Alphaproteobacteria; order Rhizobiales; family Rhizobiaceae; genus Mesorhizobium. The sequence continues at coordinate 5,236 of CAZBBT010000116.1, forward strand.
AACGTCAATGCACCACCTGTTCCTCGTCTCGTTTACGGTCCGTTGCGGGGAGAAAGGGCGCACCACCGCGTTCCCGGCGGCGCGAGATTTGTCCGCCAGGTTCTGAAAAAGCCGCTGCCGTTCAGGCATGGATGTCTGGGCCAAGCCCGATGGAGGGCCGCGTTAGGACGTGTCGGGCGCCGGCAGCGCCCTCGCGTCCGGTCGGCGAAACGCCCTCCCGGGCATCTTTTGCGATAGCCCGCGGGCCTGCGAGCCGACGGCACCGGGCAGCGCGAACGGCGCGGCCTGCGCCATCAGCATGCACAGCACCAGCGCCAGGGAGCGGAACCGGGCCGCGAGGCGTGCGGCATCGCCGGCCTCTTCCAGCGCATCGGCCGGAACCGGCGTGCCGCCGAACAGGAAGGCGCGCGCCTCGACCTCGCCGTGGCTCAGGATTTGAAGAACCTTCCGGCGGCGGCAATAAGAAGCGCCGGCGGCGAGATCGGCAAGGTTGGCAAGCGCGAACAGCAGCGCCGCGATGCGCTCCAGCACATCGCAGTTCCAGTTCGCTTCTCCATCCCAGCCGGCCATTCCGTTCTCCGTTTCGAGCGCACACAGTATGGAGGAGGTGCAGGGGGTGTGAACAAAACGGCTTGAGAAAATTTTTTGCCGTTTCAGAAAATTAAACGAAAACAAAGCTTTACGACTGATCATGGGATTTTATGCCTCTCTTTTTCCTCACTGCCTCGACGGCGAGGTGCAAACCCGCGAGGGGAACTGCGGCGGGCTGCTCCGCCCCGGATTGCTTGATGCAGATGATGGTGGGATGGGGCGAGCCTGAGCAACCTGCGGCCTCGGCGGCGCCCTGTCTCCCCCCGAGGCGGGCGATCGCATATGCTGAATCAAAGAAAAAGCCGACCTTGCGGTCGGCTGGGAGGGAGACGGGCCGAGGGGTTTGGGGGGACTTGGGGTGACCCGTCGCAACCAAAACGCGGGAACCCGATCTTGGTTCCAAGGGAATCGAAAAAAATTTCAGATTTTTTCCGGAAGCAACGATTTTCGCTGGCGCGCCGTCCGCCAGTCGTTGCCCGCGTGCGCGAAAACAGCCGCGAGCACGATCGCGCCGCCGACGAAACTGGCCAGCGGCGGCAGCTCCGCCAGGAACAGCCAGGCGAACAGGATGGCGAACGGCACCTCGGCGCTGCCGAGCAGGGCCGATTCCGGCGCCGGGATCAGTCGGCTGCCCTCGGTCCACAGCACCGAGGCAAGCGCGAAGGACGCGCCGAAGGCCGCGAGCAGCAGACCGTCGCGCGCCGAAATGGCCAGCGGATCGGTGACTGCCCAGCCGAACAGGAAAAGCAGGAAGGAGGACACCGCGCCCGCCCAGACCACCGGCGTGTCGCGGAAGGCGCGGATCATGATCATGTAGAGCGCGCTGCCGGCGGTCATCAGCAGCGCCAGCCCGTCGCCGAACAGGTTGCCGGTGCCGAGGCCGGACCACACCATCAATGCCACGCCCGCCAGAGAAACCAGCGAGGCGGCGATGGTCGGGATTCGGACGCGCTCACGCACGAACAGGAAGGCAAGCAGTGCCGTCACGAACGGCGCGGTGGCGTAGATCACCGCCACATTGGCGACATAGGTGAACTTGAACGCCGAGATGAAGGCGATCGAGGCGGCGGCTCCTTCCACCGCCAGCAGCCAGCCGCGCCAGCCGAGCCTGAGACTCGGCCTGGGCGTGGTCCGGTTGCGCCGCCAGAAGACGTAGAGGCCGATCAGCAGGGATCCGACGCCGCCGCGCCAGCAGGTGATGGTGAGCGGATCGGCATGGATCGATTTGGTGAGGACGCCGGTGAGGCCGAAGACGGCGGCCGACGCGGCGACCAGCGCGATGCCGAGCGCCCGCTCGCCGTCGGCCCTGCTTTCGTCGACCATCCCCGCAGCCTCCGCCATTTTGCCGGAGATTATCCTTACCTTGCTGCCAGCCCGGTGGCAGGAGGGTGGGATCGTCCGTGCAAAAGTCGGGTCGCCGGGCCTGTTGCCGCCGTTCCGCATCGACCGGTAGAGTTTCGCCGCGAAGAACGGAGTGGAAAGAGATGGACGCTACCGGCCTGAAGGCGATGCAGACGCCGCTGAAGGATGCCTATCGCGAAAACGCTTCCCGGGCGCTGATCACGCTGCGGGCGAAAGGATCGGTCGACGACCAGTCGATCGCCTGCAAGGTGGAGACGGGCAGGGCGCTTGCCGTTGCCGGCCTGCACCCGGCTACGGGCGGCTCGGGCCTGGAACTATGCTCCGGCGACATGCTCCTGGAGGCGCTGGTCGCCTGCGCCGGCGTGACGTTGAAGGCCGTGGCGACGGCGTTGGAATTCCGGCTTGGTGCGGCGACCGTGGAGGCCGAAGGCGACCTCGATTTCCGCGGCACGCTGGGCGTGGCGAAGGAGGCGCCAGTCGGATTTCGCGCCATCCGCCTTGTCTTCCGCCTCGACACGGACGAGCCGCAGGAGCGCATCGACACTTTGCTCAAGCTGACCGAGCGCTACTGCGTGGTGTTCCAGACCCTGGCCTCCAAGCCGGACCTTTCGGTCGCCGCCGAACCATAAGGTTCATCGCCAGGCGTCGGCAGCCTTACTGCTGCGGCGCGGGAGCGGACGGATCCTCGCCTTCGTCGTCGCCCATGTCGGCGTAGGGCGAGGCGCTGGGGATGCAGGACACCGACCAGCCGTTCGGCACGGGCTGCTTCTGGTATTCGGTGATCGCGTAGCTGCACTGCTCGCGCGTGTCGAAGGTGCTGGGCAGCACCACCATGCCGCCCTGCGGGCCGGCGACGACCAGATACCAGACGAGCGCGATGGTCGATGACATGGGGAGTTCCTCGTGTTTGGATGGGAGAGTCGGGGTGGACTCTACCAAGTCTCGCGAGGGGGCGGAAGCGCTGCGTTTGTTAGAAGCGCCGCCCTTACCGGTTTGCCGCGCAAGCCGGTGAGGGGTTTGTATCAGCGAATGTGGGGCCTTGAGGCAGGTCGATATATCGGCTCAATCCGCCGCGAAGCAGTAGAACAGGCCGTCGCCGCCGGTGCCTTTCAGCGCCTCCTGGCTGC
>CAZBBT010000117.1:0-8241 GCA_964490065.1 uncultured Mesorhizobium sp.
GGACGCGCTGGGGAAGGCCGGCATCCCGATCCTCGGCACCTCGCCCGACGCCATCGACCTCGCCGAGGACCGCGACCGCTTCCAGAAGCTCCTGCACAAGCTCGACTTGAAGCAGCCGCGCAACGGCATCGCCTATTCGGTCGAGCAGGCGCGCACCGTCGCCTCCGAGCTCGGTTTTCCTCTCGTGGTCCGCCCCTCCTATGTGCTGGGCGGCCGCGCCATGCAGATCATCCACGACGAGGGCATGCTGCAGACCTACCTGCTCGACACCGTGCCCGGCCTGGTGCCGGAGGACATCAAGCAGAAATACCCCAACGACAAGACCGGCCAGATCAACACCCTGCTCGGCAAGAACCCGCTGCTGTTCGACACCTACCTGTCGGGCGCCATCGAAGTGGACGTCGACTGCCTGTGCGATGCGGCCCAAGGGGGCAATGCGACCTTCGTCTCGGGCATCATGGAGCATATCGAGGAGGCCGGCATCCATTCCGGCGACTCCGCCTGCTCGCTGCCGGTGCACTCGCTGTCGAAGGAGACGGTGGACGAGCTCGAGCGCCAGACGGCCGCGCTCGCCCGCGCCCTCAAGGTCGGCGGCCTGATGAACGTGCAATACGCCATCCAGGACGGCACGATCTACGTGCTGGAGGTCAACCCGCGCGCCTCGCGCACCGTGCCCTTCGTGGCCAAGACCGTCGGCAAGCCGATCGCCAAGATCGCCGCGCGCGTCATGGCCGGCGAGGCGCTGGACGACGCCTTCGCCCATTACGGCGAGAAGCCCGACCCGCGAAACCCCGGCCACATCGCGGTGAAGGAAGCCGTGTTCCCCTTCGCCCGCTTCCCCGGCGTCGACATATTGCTCGGACCGGAGATGAAGTCGACCGGCGAGGTGATGGGGCTGGACCGCGATTTCGCCATGGCCTTCGCCAAGAGCCAGTTGGGCGCCGGCATCGACCTGCCGCGCTCGGGCACGCTGTTCGTGTCGGTGCGCGACGAGGACAAGAAGGGCATATTGCCGGCCGTGAAGCGGCTCACCGGCCTCGGCTTCAAGGTGCTCGCCACCTCCGGCACCGCGCGCTTCCTCAAGGAAAACGGCGTCGAGGCGGAGAAGATCAACAAGGTGCTGGAAGGCCGCCCGCACATCGAGGACGCCATCCGCAACCGCCAGGTGCAGATCGTCTTCAACACCACGGACGGCCAGAAGGCGCTGTCGGACTCCAAGTCGCTCCGCCGCGCCACCCTGATGCAGAAGGTGCCCTACTACACCACGCTCGCGGGTGCCGCCGCCGTCGCCGAAGCTATTCGTGCGCTCAAGGCCGGAAGTTTGGAAGTGCGGCCGCTGCAGGAGTATTTTTGAGCGGCGCCGCCCTTTATCTCCCCCCTTGCGGGGGAGAAAGTGATTTCAGCATCTTAGCGCGTAGGCCGCAGGCCGTTAAACGCGCTAAGTGCTGGAAATCGCAAGGGGCTAGCTCGTGCCACATCGCCTGACGTCGCCATCACTGCGTTTCGTTCGCCCGCTCGATGCGGCATGATGCTACGAAGGCGGAGAACATGTTATATTAACGGCCTGCGGCCTACGCGCTAAGATGCTGAAATCGCTTTCTCCCCCGCAAGGGCGAGATAAGCGCGCCACCTCACCCCTGATGCGCGGCCTGCAGGTCTTTCACGTGCTTCTCGTGCATCTGCAGCACCGGCAGCGTTTTCTTGGCGAACTCCTTCAGCGCCGGGTCGTCGCCCGAATTTGCGTAGGTGGAAAACAGCGCGACGGCTTGCCTGTGCGCGTCGGCCTGCATCTGGATGTACCTGGCCTGGAAATCGTCGCCGCTGGCGGCCTTGAGCTCGTCCAGCATGCCCTGCTGCTTCGCGTCCATCGGCGAACCGGACGGCTTGGTGGAGGCGGTGGTCTCGACCTTTTCGAGCGCCGCCTTGAACGCCTCGCCGGCCTTGGTGTGGTCATCGATCATCTGCCGCGCGAAGGTCTTGACGTCGTCGGCCGAGGCCTTCTCCAGCGCCAGCTTCGAGGACTCGATCTCGAACATGTTGGCGCCCGGCACGGTCTTGACGAAGGTGGCCGTGTCCACCTTGGTCTCGGCTTCCGCCGCAGCATCGCCGGCCGGCGCCTGCTGCATCGGCGCGGCCTCGCCGCCCTGCATGTCGGAGGCGCCCTGCGAATTCTGCGAACTCTGCGCAAACGCGAACGAACCGCCGGCAAGCAGCGCCGCCGCGGCGAATGTGAGGATCGGTTTCATGAAAATTCTCCCGGGCTGTGGTCCCTCAGGAGGCCAACGCGGGAGAAGGTGAGAGGTTGCGGGGTTTCAAGTTAGGGGCTGGCAATACTTCATAGCTAATGGAGCAGAAGCGAGATTTTTGCAATTTATCCCCGGATCATCTCTTCCGATATAGATCGTGCCGCGTTTCTGGCTGGCGGTCATATAGACGCGCCGATCATGGCCGCACGGTATTGTGGCAGCGCAGGGAGGCAAGTGCCGACGGTTTGGAGCTATCGAAGATCACGGCATGGATCCTCGGGTCGCGCTCGGCTGTGCCTCGCTTGCCCGTGGATGACGAAGTGGGGCCGGCCGCGTTAATCGTCAGCGCCAGATGCGACCCACTCCCCATACTCCCGCACCAGCCCCTCATGCTCCTCCACCTTGGGAAACTCCACAAAGCTGCGCACCGCGCCGGTCCTGCCGAAGCGCAATCCTCCATTTCGTCATCCACGGGCAAGCGAGGCACAGCCGAGCGCAACCCGAGGATTCATGCCGTGACCGGGACGCAGCCGCAACCGTGCAGAATCCGCCTGCCCCACGGCCAAAGCCCGCCGAACACCGCCGTCTACGCTATGAACCTCGTCGCGGGGTAAGTCGCCGGACTGAATTGATTGAGGTAAGGTCCAGATCCGATTAAAATACGAAGCTAATCCACCGCATAAGAAGGAAACCACTGTAAATGTCGACAGATATTTTGATTCCACCGGCAGACGTGCGTTACAGGATAGTTAACCGAGAGCATTCGGCGGACCAATACCGTAAAATAGGCGCGGACTCGGTTGCATCGTTACTGGAACATCTTGACAGGCACTCCGATATGCGAAACGCAGGGGCCAAAATTTTGGACTTTGGATGCGGTTGCGCGCGGACGGCCCAGCCACTGAAAGCAGCGCTGCCGAACTGGGATATTTTTGGCACCGATATTGATGAAGTGACGGTGAACTGGAGTTCTGAAAATGTCAGTGCGGACAGATTTTCGGTAAACGCAGCCGAGCCGCCGCTTTCCTACGATGCGGAAAGCTTCGATTTGGTATATGCACTTTCTGTATTCAGCCACCTCGATGCAGGTATGCAATTCCGGTGGCTCGCAGAACTTGTTCGTGTCCTGAAGCCTGGTGGGTATCTCTATCTAACCTTCACCGGGCTAAAGGTCCTTGAGCATTCAAAAGAAGCATTCCCTGCCGACGTGATCTTCGAGTTCGAGAAGACCGGATTTGCATATTTCTCCAACATAGGGGATGGCGTACTACCTGCCTGGTACCAGACCAGCCTGCAGACAGGCGACTATGTCACGTCTTCCATGCCTGCCTGCGTCAAATTACTTGAGCACGAAATAGGCGGTCACGCCGGCTGGCAGGACGCAGCACTATATCAAAAGCTGGCCTGAGACGGGGCCCTGGCGCTCTGGCCCGTTGTTCGCCGCTACGTCGCCAAGCAGCGCTGAACCGTCTGGCGATGCCGCGCTCAGGGGGATGGGTTCGCCGGTATGGCATGATGGAAGGAAACCAGCTCGCGCTAATCGCCAGCGCCAGATGCGACCCACTCCCCATACTCCCTCACCAACCCCTCATACTCTTCCACCTCGGGAAACTCGGCAAAGCTCCGCACCGCGCCCGTCTCCGCGAAGGGCAGCCTGGTCGAGGCATACGTCTCCATGAACGGCCGGAACCAGCCAACCTCGTCCAGCATGGTCGGCCGCACGTTGACGAAGGGCATACCCTCGGGCCGGGTGAACAGCCAGGTCATGCAATGCGGGCAGAAATAGTGATGCGCGTCCGCCCCGTGCAGCCCGCCGATCACCGGGTCGCCCTTCGTCACCGTGAAGCCGTCGGCCGGTATGATGGCGGTGAGGGAATAGGCGCTGGCCGACATCTTCTGGCAGCCCGGGCAATGGCAGGCGCTGGTGGCGAGCGGCGGCTTCGTCACCGCGATCTCGACCCGCCCGCAGCGGCAGGAGCCTTTCAGGGGAAGCGGCATGGACGGCATGGCGGGTCTCCGGTTGCGGGGGCGGTGATATTGTAGCGCGCATGGAGGGCGGAGCCAGCGCTCTTTGCCCCTCATCCGCCCTTCTTCCCTCATGGGAGAAGGGGAGGCGCCGCGCTTCATCAATGGTCTGCGGACTGCATCTGTTGCGAATAACGAGGCGCGCGGCATTCCCCCGAAGGGTCGAAAGCCTTGTTTCCATTCAATTTTCCGGAACGCCGAAGGAATCTTCCTCGGCCGCTTTGTCCACACCCTCCTGACCTCCTCCATACTGTGTCCGCCCGAAACGGAGACCGGAATGGAAGGCTGGAACACAGAAACGAGCTGGAACCGCGATGTGCTGGAGCGCATCGTCGTCCTGCTGTTCGCCCTTGCCAATCTGGCCGACCTTGCCGCCGGTGTTCCGTTCTCTCGCCGCCGGCGGGTGCTCGGCATTCTGGGCCGGGGCGAGGCCGAGGCGCGGGCCTTCCTCTTCGGCATGGCGCCCGGCGCGCCCGTCCCGGCCGACGCGCCGGAAGACGCCGGCGACGCGGCGCGCCTCGCGATCCGTTTGCGGGCGCTGGCGCTGGTGCTGTGCGCCATGCTGGGGACCGGGCAGTTCGTTCTTCCGGACGCCATCGGCCCGCAAGCCGGCCGGCCGTCGCACGGGATTTTTGCGCCGGTGGTTGGCTGGCGCGGCGCCCCGGCGCAGCCCGCGCCGGATACGTCGTGAGAAGAATCCGGCTGGGAAGAAACTTTATTTGTGCAATAGCCAGACGGACGAAAAATCCGGGCGTGGCAACGGTGAAGCGTGCCCGCGCGGGCGTCATGCGAAAGATCGTCATCACCCTCAACGCACGCTTGAGAGACGCTGAACTCCAACAGAGTTGATGACGAAAACCGGAGGCGGCACCCGCCTTCCAGCCGGGAGGCAAACCGCTCAGTGCTTCTCCACCGTCTCGCCCTTTGCCTGCAAGAGCTTCACCGCGCGGTATTCCGCCTCGCGCACTTCCTGGCGCAGGTGGTCGCAGGAGAGCCCCGTCAGGTCGCCGGCGCGGCGGGCGGCGGCCAGCCAGGAGAGGTTGACCAGCCGGCCGTCGGCGTCCGCTTCCGAGCCGCTGACGGCCCTGAGCCCCGGCACGCGCGCCGGCCCGCACAGCGGCGCCATCAGCACCGACAGCGCGAAGCTGTGCGTGAAGGAGGTTTCGGCGGCGATCTCGGGGCTGACGGCCGCCACGTGCATGGCATCCGGCCCGCCCGGCGCGGCGCCCGCGTAGAAGGTCCAGCCGGCAAAGGCGCCGCCGGCCAGCGCCAGGGTGCCGAGCGCCGCCAGCGCCAGCCCGAGCTTCGATCGTTTCTTCGGCGTGTCTGCTTTTGTGGGGGCGGAAGCGGCAGGCCTGGCAGTCTTTTTCTTGTTCATGCGGCCTTCAACCACCACGGCCGTTAAGGCCGGATGATCCCAAAGGATCGCATTTGCATCATCTCGCCGACGGCGCTCGCGATGGTAAAATTTCCGTCGACGGCGGCGGGCGCAGGGCTCGGGGAAGCGGCGTGCGAACGCCGCGATCAGCCAGCCGTGCCGACCGGCAGCACGGGCGGCTTGACCAGCCCCTCGGGGTCGAGCCGCGCTTCCTCCTCGCGCGCGCGGCGGCGCTTGCGGTCGATGCCCAGCCCGGTCGCCTCCAGCATCCCCTTGCGCTTGGCTTCGTAATAGTAGCCGGTCTGGTAGAGCCAGTCGGCGCGCTTCTGGTCGCGCCCGGCCACCAGCCAGGCGCCGCGCAGATATTTCACCGCGTATTTCAGATTGGTCTCGGCGTCGAACAGGCCGCTCGCCGGCCCCCGGTAGCCCATGCCGCGCGCCGTCTGGTGCTTGATCTGCATCAGCCCCCAATGGCCGTGATTGTAGGCTTTGGGATTGAACGTGCTCTCGCGGTTGACGACATGGCGCACCAGTTCGACCGGCACCTCGTAGAACGCGGAATATTTCTCGATCAGCTTTTCGATGTCGCCCCGGCCGTGCGGCGCGGCGGTGTGGCCGAAGCCGTTGCGGGATGCGAGCCGCGGCGCGAGATAGACCGGCACCGGCCCGCTATAGGAGATCGGCTCGATCGAGGCGACCTGCACGGAGTCGGCGGCGACAGGCTTCGGCGCCGCCGGAAACATCTTGCTGAGGTCGGGGCTGGCTTCGGGAGCAGCGGCGGCCACGGCTGCCTTCTGCGCCGGCGGCTCGGCCGCGGCGGCAGCGGCTTGATTCGCGGCGGCGGCAGGCTGCGGCTGGACCGATGCGACGGCGGCCGAAGCGGCGGATTGCCGCGGCGTCGGCTCGGCGAACGCGGCCGGCATGGCCGGCTGCCCGGTTTGCGGCTCGGCGGCGGCAAGCTGAGTGGCGGAAACGTCCCCTGCCCGGCCCGAAGGCTCCGGCAGCACCGCCACCTGGTCCGGCAGTTGGAACCCGGCGTCGCTGTCGGCCGACGCGGCGGTTTGCGTGAAGGACGGCGTCGGCGCCACGGCACCCGTCGACGTGCAGCCGCAGAGCGCCGCGGCGACAAGCGCGATACCGGTCAGGGAAAGAAGAGGTTTCGCCGGCAAGCCGCTCGAGCCCGTTGATCGGAAAGGTTGAAATTTCCTTACACCAGCGTCCCCCGATGGGCAATCGGGGGACGGCGGCGGTTTTCGGGTGGCAACGGGGTGCCGGGAGTGCCATATTGTTCCCGATATGTCCCGCCGCCGAAGCGGGAAACGCCTGTTGTCGAAGGAGTTCAGTCATGGACACCGACTTTCACGAAGCAAGGCCTGCGGCCATCGGCCACGCGGTCTTCGAAACCGCGCTCGGCTTCATGGGGATCGCCTGGAGCGGGAAGGGCCTGACGCGCCTGTGCCTGCCGCAAAAGAACCGCGACAGCGTCGAGCGCCGCCTGTTGCGGCTCGACGGCGCCATCCCCGCCGGCGGCAGGCCGCAATGGGTCGCAGCCTTGATCGACGCGATCAAGGCCTATGCGGCGGGCGACACGGTCGATTTCAGCGGCTTTCCGGTGGATCTTACCGGCATCGATACCTTCCGCCTCGCCATCTACGACGCCGCGCGCAAGCTGGCCTTCGGCGAGGTGACGACCTATGGCGAACTGGCAAAACGCGCCGGCCATGCCGGCTTGGCGCGCGAGACGGGTGCCGCGCTCGGCGCCAACCCGGTGCCGCTGGTCATCCCCTGCCATCGCATCATGGCGGCCGGCGGCAAGATCGGCGGCTTTTCCGCGCCCGGCGGCTCGGTCACCAAGGAAAGGATGCTGGGGCTGGAGGGCGTGCAGGTCGGCCCGCCGCCGAGCGCACAGGCCTCGTTCGGGTTTTAGGATCGATCCTGTCAGTCGCCGGGGAAGAGAAAGCGGTGCGGGTCGTCGAACTCCACCCGCTTGCATTTGTAGACGGGACAGGCATCGAGGTCGGCGCTGGGCACATAGGCGTGCGCCCTGATCTCGCCCATCTCGCAGAAGCGGTCCGACGCCACATAGCGGTCGTAGAGCGTGAGGTTCGGATTGCGCGGCGAACGATAGCGCAGCAGCACCGCGCCGTTGGCCGCCACGGTCTCCTGCACTCGGTCGCAACTCATGCGGGTCGGATCAACGCGCGAGATGGCGTTGGCATCGGCGGCGATCAGGCAAAGGCCGAGAGCAATGAGGCTGGCTTTCATCGGACGGGATCCTTCCGCAAACGGGCGGCTCGCCTCGCAACGCGGGCCGATGAGCACGGTTCCATGCGATTGGGGCGGGCTTTGGGCATCATCGACGAGCAACGCCTTGTTTTCGCCGTAGGCTCGAATTATATAGGCATGATTGATATTTCGGGCCGATTGACCCGCACCGCGCGATTTCTCGCGTTTGCTGACGTCCATCTCCAAAATCTCGATACCCATCGACCGGACAATTCGGTCAACAGAACGAAAGCAAACGAAGGAATAGCAGCATGGCAACTGGAACCGTCAAGTGGTTCAACGCCACCAAGGGTTACGGCTTCATCG
>CAZBBT010000118.1:0-8222 GCA_964490065.1 uncultured Mesorhizobium sp.
CCAAAATACACTATGGCCTATGTTCGACTTTATGCCTCACCCCCCCCCTTTGGGGTTATATGTCCGCCAGGACAGAGGGGGGTGGGGCCAGAGCTAGACATTGCCGCCCATCCTCAGTTCCTGCGCTCCCTCCAGTCCCAGCGGCAGGTGCGTTGCCGCCACGATGACCCCGCCGCTTTCCAGGTGCGCCGTCATCAGCCCGGCGAAGCGCTCGTCCGAGGCCTTGTCCAACCCGGCCGTCGGCTCGTCGAGCAGCCAGACCGGGCGGCGGGAAACCAGCAGGCGCGCGATGGCCGCGCGCCGCTTCTGGCCGGCGGAAAGATAGCCGAAGGGCAAATGGCCGATGGCGCCCAGCCCGACCTTTTCGAGAGCCTCGGGGATTTCGAGATCGGCATCGCCAAGAAAATCGCGCCAGAATGCAAGGTTCTCCGCCACCGTCTGCGCGGTCTTCATCGCGTGCTGGTGGCCGAGATAATGCGAGGCGGAGGCGACTGTCGGAAAATCCTCGCCGCCGTCTTCCAATTGCACCTTGCCCTCGGCCGTCGGCAATAGCCCGGCGATCACGCGCAGCAGGGTGGATTTGCCGGAACCGTTCGGACCGGTGACCACCAGCGCCTCGCCCTGCTCGAGGGCGAAGCCGACGCCGGAAAACACCGGCTCGCCGCCGCGTGCCCCGCTCAGATTTTCGGCGATCAGCCGCATTCCGTCCTCTTCGAAAGTCCGACCGCCGCGCGGACCGGCGGCAAAAATTGCCCAAACACGCTCTAGAACTATTCCAGGAATTTCTCTATATCCGGCATACCAACCCCAGCGGTCGGGGAAGGCAAACTTCATTGCGCCGGACCAGCGCGCCTGCCGCATACACGGCCGGACGCTTGGGAGCGGACAGCGGAAATGACCGTACCCGCACCTTTGCGCGTGATTGCATGCCATCGGAGTCCGTTCCCTAGAAGGCAACAGACTAGATGGGGTCATCCGTGTCCAAATCTCTCGACAGTTTCAATTGCCGCCGCACCCTGACCGCGGGCGGGGCGGAGTATGTCTACCATGACCTGACCGAGGCCGAGAAGAACGGCCTCGCCGGCATCGCCCGCCTTCCCTATTCGATGAAGGTTCTGCTGGAGAACCTGCTGCGCAACGAGGACGGCCGCTCCGTTACCAGGGAGAGCATCCAGGCCGTCGCGGCCTGGCTGACCGACAAGGGCACCGCCGGCGTCGAGATCGCCTATCGCCCCGCCCGCGTGCTGATGCAGGATTTCACCGGCGTTCCCGCCGTGGTCGACCTGGCGGCCATGCGCGACGGCATCAAGGCACTCGGCGGCGATCCCGAGAAGATCAACCCGCTGGTGCCGGTCGATCTCGTCATCGACCACTCGGTCATCGTCGACGAGTTCGGCACGCCGCTGGCCTTCGCCCGCAATGTCGAGCTCGAATACGAGCGCAACGCCGAGCGCTACAAGTTCCTGAAGTGGGGCCAGCAGGCGTTCCGCAACTTCCGCGTGGTGCCGCCCGGCACGGGCATCTGCCACCAGGTCAACCTCGAATATCTCGGCCAGGTGGTGTGGACCAATGACGAGGACGGCGAGACGACCGCCTATCCCGACACCTGCGTCGGCACCGATTCGCACACCACCATGATAAACGGCCTGGGCGTGCTCGGCTGGGGCGTCGGCGGCATCGAGGCGGAGGCTGCCATGCTCGGCCAGCCGGTTTCCATGCTGCTGCCGGAAGTCATCGGCTTCCGCCTCACCGGCAAGCTGAAGGAAGGCGTGACCGCGACCGACCTCGTGCTCACCGTCACCCAGATGCTGCGCAAGAAGGGCGTGGTGGGCAAGTTCGTCGAGTTCTTCGGCCCCGGCCTCTCCAATATGACGCTGGCCGACCGCGCCACCATCGGTAACATGAGCCCCGAATACGGCGCCACCTGCGGCTTCTTCCCGGTCGATGCCGAGACCATCCGCTACATGACCATGTCCGGCCGCGCCGAAGAGCGCCTGGCGCTGGTCGAGGCCTACTCGAAGGCGCAGGGCATGTGGCGCGAGGATTCCTCGGCCGATCCGGTCTTCACCGATACGCTGGAACTCGACCTTGGCGATGTCGTGCCGTCCATGGCCGGGCCGAAGCGCCCCGAAGGCCGTCAGGCGCTGGAGGACATTCCCGCCGGCTTCGCCAAGGCGATGGAGACCGAGTACAAGAAGGCCGCCGAGATCCACAAGCGCTATGCGGTGGAAGGCGCCGACTACGATCTCGGCCATGGCGACGTGGTGATCGCCGCTATCACGTCGTGCACCAACACCTCCAACCCGTCCGTGCTGATCGGCGCCGGCCTGCTCGCCCGCAACGCCAACCGGCTGGGCCTCAAGCAGAAGCCCTGGGTGAAGACCTCGCTGGCGCCCGGATCGCAGGTCGTGGCCGAATATCTGGAGAAGTCGGGCCTGCAGAAGGAACTCGATCAGATCGGCTTCAACCTCGTCGGCTTCGGCTGCACCACCTGCATCGGCAATTCCGGCCCGCTGCCGGGACCGATCTCCAAGACCATCAACGACAAGGGCCTGATCGGGGCCGCGGTGCTCTCCGGCAACCGCAACTTCGAGGGCCGCGTCTCGCCCGACGTGCAGGCGAACTACCTCGCCTCGCCGCCGCTGGTGGTGGCGCATGCGCTGGCCGGCACGGTGACCAGGGACCTCACCACGGAGCCCATCGGCGAGGACAAGGACGGCAAGCCGGTCTATCTCAAGGACATCTGGCCGACCACCGCCGAGATCCAGGAGTTCATCGAGAAGAACGTCACGCGCGAACTGTTCGCGCGCAAATACGCCGACGTCTTCAAGGGCGACGAGAACTGGCAGAAGGTCCAGGCCCCGAGCGGCCAGACCTATGCCTGGGACGACAGCTCCACCTATGTGCAGAACCCGCCATACTTTGCCGGCATGGGCCGCAAGGCCGGCCACACCTCGGACATCAAGGGCGCGCGCGTGCTCGGCCTGTTCGGCGACAAGATCACCACCGACCACATCTCCCCGGCGGGATCGATCAAGGCCGCCTCGCCGGCCGGCAAGTACCTGATGGACAACGGCGTCGGCGTCGCCGACTTCAACCAGTACGGCACGCGGCGCGGCAACCATGAGGTGATGATGCGCGGCACCTTCGCCAACATCCGCATCCGTAACCACATGCTGGGCGAGAACGGCAAGGAGGGCGGCTACACGATCCACTATCCGTCCAAGGAGGAGATGTCGATCTACGACGCCGCCATGGAATACAAGAAGGAAGGCGTGCCGCTGGTCATCTTCGCCGGCGTCGAATACGGCAACGGCTCCTCGCGCGACTGGGCGGCCAAGGGCACCAACCTGCTCGGCGTCCGCGCCGTCATCGCCCAGTCCTTCGAGCGCATCCACCGTTCGAACCTGGTCGGCATGGGCGTCATCCCCTTCACCTTCGAGGAAGGCACCTCATGGGCCACCCTCAATCTGAAGGGCGACGAACTGGTCGAGATCGATGGGCTGGAGGCGATCAGGCCACGCCAGAAGATGGTCGCCAAGGTGACTTATGCCGACGGCACGGTGAAGAACGTGCCGATCCTGTGCCGCATCGATACGCTGGACGAGCTCGACTACTTCAAGAACGGCGGCATTCTGCAATACGTGCTGCGCGACCTCGCGGCGTAAGTGGCGGGCGCCACCTTCCCCTCGAGGGGAGGGTGGCCGCGAAGCGCGACGGAGAGGGGTCCTTTCAGCCACACCTATTCGTTGCCACGCTGCGGAAATCCGCCCTGGCTATTGTCAAGGAACGCTCCCGGTCCGTGGGGACCCAAGGAGAAGTCGGGCAACGAAGCCCCGGACCTTACCGCTACGAGGTGTCGGGCACAGGCTGCTTTGGAACGCCCGGCTGGTGGCTTGCCAGCGCGGAAATCCCGCGCGGTGCCCGGGCGGCTCGCGGGTGGGTTGCACCGGGCGAAACGAACCGCGTGGCTTGCGCCAGCATGGCGCACAGCACCAGCGCCAGCGCCCGGAACCGAACCGCAAGCCGCGCCGCGTCGCCGGTCTCTCCCGGCGCATCGTCCGGCGCCGGCGCGCCGCCGAAGAGGAAGGCCCGCGCCTCGGCCTCGCCATGGCTCAGGATCGCCACCACCCGCCGGCGGCGCAGAAAAGGCGCGCCGGCGGCAAGGTCGGCCAGGTGGGCCAGCGCGAACAGCAGCGCTACGATGCGCTCCAGCGCGTCTCGGCTCCAATTCGTTTCCCAACCAGTCATCCTGCTCTCCGCTTCATCCGCGAACAGTATGAGGGAGGTTTCGGGGGTGTGAACAAAACTTTCGCAAAAAAATTTCGCAGGGTGCGCTTCCTCGGCTCCCGCCACGCGAGAGGCTGCCCGCAAGGGGCGGGCAGGCGCAAAAAATTTCACCGCAACGTGACTTCCCGTTGACTGTCGCTTCTGCCAAGAATTCCGCCCATGATGAGCCGGCAATGCCGGCTGGAACTGGATTGGTCATGGCGTTGCGCAATTTTTCCCGGCTGGCCGCGGCGGCGCTGACCGTATCGGCGGTTGCCGGCAGTATCGCCGCGCGGGCCGACGAACGGCCGGCCGAAAAGCCGATCGGCGTCGTCGAACTGTTCACCAGCCAGGGCTGCAATTCCTGTCCGCCGGCGGACGAGTTCTTCGCCGAGCTCGCCGCAAAGTCCGATCTCGTCGCCCTGTCCTATCATGTCGACTACTGGGATTATCTCGGCTGGCGGGACACGCTCTCGCGCAAGGAGAACACCGAGCGTCAGTTCGAGTACATGCGGTCCTTCAACAGCCGCTCGGTCTACACGCCCCAGGCCGTCATCAACGGCCGCACCCATGTCAACGGCGCCAACCGGGCCGCTGTCAATGACGAGCTTGCCGGCATGGAAAAGGCCGGCGAAGGTATGCTCGTCGGCATCAAGATCAGCCGCTCCGGCGACGGCGTCATGATCGATGCCGGAGATGCCGCTGAAAATTCCAATGGGGCCAAAGAGCCGCCGAACGCCCATGTGGTCGTCGTCTATTTCGATGCGCCGCGGACGGTCAATATCGACAAAGGCGAGAATGACGGCCGCAGCCTGACCTACTGGAACGCCGTTTCCGATATCCAGACCGCGGGCATGTGGCATGGCAAGGCGCAGCGCTACGAACTGCCGATGAGCGAGATCGTGAAGAAAAAGGGCGGCTGCGCCGTGCTGTTGCAGTCCGTCGGCAAGGACGGCCTGCCGGGGCCGATCCTCGGGGCGGCCGTCATCCGCAGACCTTCGCTATAATCCTATCCGACCAGGTGGCGGAACGTCGCCACCACCTCCTCGTAGACCTTGCGCTTGAACGACACGATCAGGCCCGGCAGGTCGGCCATCGGCCGCCACGCCCATTGATCGAATTCGGCCTCGTGCCCGCCCGGCGGCGGATTGATGCGGATTTCGCGCTCGTCGCCGTGGAAGCGGAAGGCGAACCATTTCTGCGTCTGGCCGCGATATTTCCCTTTCCAGGTGATGCCGATGCGGTCGGCCGGCAGGTCGTACCTGATCCAGCCGGGCGCCTCCTCGATGAGCTTGAGGTTCTCCATGCCGGTTTCCTCGAAGATCTCGCGGTGGGCGGCTTCAAGCGGTTCCTCGCCCTTGTCGATGCCGCCCTGCGGCATCTGCCAGAGCTGCGGCCGGTCGCCCATCTCGCTGTCGGCCTCCGAGATGCGCCGGCCCACCCAGACCAGACCTTCGGCGTTCAGGATCATCAGCCCCACGCAGGGGCGGTAGGGGAGCGTTTCGGGGTCGACCGGCTTTTTCTTCCTCGTCATGTCACTTCTTCTCGGGATCCACCGCCACGGCCGAGATCGGCACGATCTCGATGCCGCGCTTCTTGGCCTCGTTCACCCAGGCGGCGACCGTGTCGACGGTGACGTCGAAGGCCGAACCGGTGCCGACGGCAAAGCCCTTGGCGCGCGCCGTGGCTTCCAGCTCGTCCAGCTTCTTCAGGATCGCGCCGCGGTCCTGCACGCCGTCGATCGTGGCATCGCCCAGCGCGAGCGGCACGCCGTCCTTCAGCGCCAGGTCCGGTGCCTTGCTGCGCGCCGAGGATCCGTCGTCGAGATAGCCGAGGCCGCGCCTGCCGAGTTCGGCCATGATCGGCGCCATCGCCGCCTCGTCGACGGAAAAGCGCGCGCCCATATAGTTCATAACGGTGGTGTAGTTGGTCGTGCGCGACAGCGCCCAGCGCAGCCGCTGCAAGTTCTGCCCGACCGAGGCATCGACGGTCAGCGTGTTGCGGCCGGGATTGACGCTTGGGTAGTCATACGGCTCGAGCGGCAGTTGCATGGCGATCTCGTGGCCCGAACGGCGCGCCTCCCGCATCCAGCGGCCGATCGAATTGCCCTGCGGCGCGAAGGCCAGCGTCACCTCCGCCGGCAGCTTGGCGATCGCCGCCTGGGTGCCGGTCTGCGAGACGGCCAGTCCGCCGATGACGATCGCAACGCGAGCGCCGCGCGTGCCCGACCAGGGCCGCGCATAGACGTCGAATGGCCGCCTGCCGTCGGCGGAACGGATCGGCAGCGGCCCCTGCTCGCTCATCTCGATGAGCGCCCGGTCCGGCAGATGCGCGGTGGCGAGGTTCTGGCCGGCACTCGAAGCGTCGTGGATGACGATACCTGCCTGCCCGCCGGTATCGGTCGGCTGGACGTGGATGATCCGAGGCCCATCGGCTGGGGCTCGCGCCGGTTCCTCGGCTTTCGCCGGCTCTTCGGCCGGAACCGCCGGAGCGGGCTCGGTCGTCGTCGGGGTGGCTGTCGCGACGGACGAAGGATCGCGCAGGTCGCGGTTGCGCAGCGCGATCGCCGCCGAGCCACCGACGACCGCCAGAAGAACAAGCGTCACGGCGGCCTGCCCGATGCCGAAGCGCCTCGGCGACGGCACGCCGCGCCGCCGCACGGCCTGTCCGAGCGGGCGTTCGATCTCCTTGCCGAATTCAGCCAAACCTCAACCCCTGCCGTCGGTCCCCTCGCTCCCGAATCAAACTGCCGGAACCTCGCGGCCCCGGCAGGATGGCACTCCTGTACGCGTGCGGCCAGCGGCCTTACTGGTTGAGCACCGCCTTCTGCGGATTGGGCGGGAAGACCGGGTCGGTCTTCTCGCCGCGCAGCAACTGCTCGGCGTATTTGAGTTGCAGATCGTCCTTCGGATCCGGCGGCACATAGGCGGCCGAGCCGGAGCCCTTGTCGCTCTCGTCGGCGCCCTTGATGTGGCCCTTGAGGTCGGACTCCCCGCGCGTCACGTCGCGGCCCTGCAGATCCGGCGGCAGCGGCTGGTCGACCTTGATGTCGGGCGTGATGCCCTTGCCCTGGATCGATTTGCCCGACGGCGTGTAGTAGAGAGCCGTCGTCAGGCGCAGCGCGCCGTTCTCGCCGAGCGGGATGATGGTCTGCACCGAGCCCTTGCCGAAGGATTGCGTGCCCACGACCGTGGCGCGCTTCAGGTCCTGCAGCGCGCCGGCGACGATCTCGGAAGCGCTCGCCGAGCCGCCATTGACCAGCACGATCAGCGGCTTGCCGTCGATGTCGTCGCCCGCCTTGGCGTCGAAGCGGGTGACGTCCTTCGGATCGCGGCCGCGCGTCGAGACGATCTCGCCGCGATCGAGGAAGGCGTCGGACACCGAAACCGCCTGGTCGAGCAGCCCGCCGGGGTTCAGTCTGAGGTCGAGCACGTAGCCTTTCAGCTTCTCCTTCGGCACTTCCTTCTTGATGTGCTCGATGGCGTCCTCCAGGTCGTCATAGGTCTTTTCGGTGAAGGACGTGATCTTCATGTAGCCGATGTCGTTCTCGACCCGGTACTTGACCGCTTTCACCTTGATGACGTCGCGTGTGACGCTGATATCGATCGGCTTGTCCGCGCCCTCGCGCAGGATGGTCAGCTTGATCGGCGTGCCGACCGCGCCGCGCATCTTCTCGACCGCGTCGTTCAGGCTCATGCCGCGCACTTCCTGGCCGTCGATCTTGGCGATGTAGTCGCCGGCGAGCACGCCGGCCTTCGCCGCCGGCGTGTCGTCGATCGGCGTGATGACCTTGACCAGGTCGTTCTCCATGGTGACCTCGATGCCGAGGCCGCCGAACTCGCCCTTGGTCTGCACACGCATGTCCGCCGCCTCGTCGGCGTTCATGTAGGACGAATGCGGATCGAGCGAGGTGAGCATGCCGTTGATGGCGTTCTCGACCAGTGACTTGTCGT
>CAZBBT010000119.1:0-8193 GCA_964490065.1 uncultured Mesorhizobium sp.
TGCCGCGGCCGCGCCTGCGCGGCGCGATGTTCCAATCCAGCACCAGGCAGGCGTCATAGAGCCGGTCGTCGCGCTTCATGCGCTCGTGGCTGGCACCGTAGGGGATCCTGACCGGCCGGTTGTAGTTGCGATCCTGCGGCACCTCGCACCAGCCGAGATCGGGGCCGATCGGCGCCATGGCGAGCCGGGTCCTCCGTGCTGCGGCGAAATGGTCGTCGCGAAAATAGCCGGCGAGAATCCGCATCGTCGCCAGTGGCGTGGCGCCGTCCCCCTCCCGCTTGTTGGCGGATATGCCGCCGCGCCCCAGCGCGCAGGGAAACACCAGGTTTCCGGCCTTCAGGAACCCCTGCGTCGGATGTCCCGGCCGGGCGCGCACCACCAGCGCGCCGAGCCCGCGCGGCAATTTTTGCCCATCCCCCTTGTTTCCGCCTTTTTTCTTGTATGATCGTGCCACGGAACAAATCACTGTGATCGTCGGTTGTTGCGGTCAGCTTCCGCATAAATACACGCCGGTCAACAGTGTTCTGTCTTGTTTTTTGATTGCGAAACAACGGATTGACCCATGACCTCACGGAACATCCTGATCGTCGACGACGACGAGGACCTGCGTGCGACGCTGATCGAGCAATTGTCGCTCTACGAGGAGTTCGCCGTGCGGCAGGAATCGACCGCGGCCAAGGGCATCGCCGCGGCGCGCGCCGGCATGGTCGACCTGCTCATCATGGATGTCGGCCTGCCCGACATGGACGGACGCGAGGCGGTCAAGCTCCTGCGCAAGGGCGGCTACAAGGCGCCGATCATCATGCTGACCGGGCATGACACCGATTCCGACACCATCCTCGGCCTCGAGGCGGGCGCCAACGACTATGTGACCAAGCCGTTCCGCTTCGCCGTGCTTCTGGCCCGCATCCGCGCGCAACTGCGCCAGCACGAGCAGAGCGAGGACGCCACCTTCGCCATCGGCCCCTATACGTTCAAGCCGAGCCAGAAGCTCCTGATCGACCAGCGCGGCGGCAAGGTGCGGCTGACCGAGAAGGAAGCCTCGATCATCAAATATCTCTACCGGGCCGAACAGAAGGTGGTAACGCGCGACGTTCTTCTGGAAGAAGTGTGGGGCTACAATTCCGGCGTCACCACCCATACGCTGGAAACGCATGTCTACCGGCTACGCCAGAAGATCGAGCGGGATCCTTCCAATGCCGAAATTCTCGTGACGGAAAGCGGCGGCTACAAGCTCGTTCCCTGAACGGTACTTTCCGCGCTCGAACGCCTGAAGCGTGCCGCGATCTTCCGGATTCGCCCAGCCGCTTCGGGTTTTTTGTTTTTACCCTAGTATTGTTAAACTTTTTGCTGGCCTAATTGCGTCCGGGGCGGGGTCGCGCGAGGAGGGAACGACCTGACGGTCCGGGGACAAGACTGATGGCGCTGGATGACGATGTCCGCATCCTCTCCGGCGTGAGGCTTTTCGAGGGCTTCACGCCCGAGCAGTTGCGCCTGCTCGCCTTCGGCGCGGAAACCACCAGCCTGGCGGCCGAGCGCAAGCTCTATCGCGAGGACGACGTGGCCGATTGCGCCTATGTCGTGATCAGCGGCAGCATCCTGCTTTATCGCGAGGTCGGCGGACAGCGCTTGCCGGTTGGCAGTGCCGGTCCCGGCGCCATTCTCGGCGAACTGGCATTGATCGCCGACACGAAGCGGCTGACGAGCGCTTCGGCGGCGACCGATTCGGTGGTGCTGCGGCTCAGCCGCAAGATGTTCCGGCGCATCCTGGAGGAATATCCCGATATCGCCGTCACGCTGCATCGACGCATCGCCGATGAACTGCAGGCGCTGGTTCGGCGCATCGAGGAACTGGCGCCGCGCTTTGCCGGCTAGCCGGTGCCGGCAGCGTTCGCGAATCTTTGATTGATCGGGAGCGGCTTTTGCCGCTACAGGCTTGGCTCGGACCTTTACGGCCCGCCAACGGAAGGTTCCGCCATCGCCATGCCCCTGCTTCCCGATCATCTCCTCACCGGCTATCGCAATTTCATCACCGGCCGCTACGTCACAGAGAGCGAGCACTACCGATCGCTGGCGCGCGAGGGGCAGGCGCCGGAGACGATGATCATCGCCTGCTGCGATTCGCGCACGGCACCTGAAACCGTGTTCGACGCCGGGCCGGGCGAACTGTTCGTGCTGCGCAATGTCGCGAACCTCATCCCGCCCTACGAGCCGGACGGCGAGTTCCACTCCACCTCGGCCGCTCTCGAATTCGCCGTGCAGAGCCTGAAGGTGAAGAACATCGTCGTCATGGGCCACGGCCGCTGCGGCGGCATCAAGGCGGCGCTCAGCCATGCCGCGCCGCTGTCGCCGGGCGATTTCATCGGCAAGTGGATGAGCCTGATCGCGCCGGCCGCCGAGACCGTGGCGTCTTCAACGATGATGACGGCGACCGAGCGCCATACCGCGCTGGAGCGCATCTCGATCCGCTATTCAATCGCCAATCTGAGGACCTTTCCCTGCGTTTCGATCCTCGAAGGCAAGGGCAAGCTTACGCTGCACGGCGCCTGGTTCGACGTCTCGACCGGGGAATTGTGGGCGATGAACAAGGAAACCGGCGATTTCGAGAAGCCGGAGATCGGCTGAGGGCAGACGGCGCAGGCCTGTGGTTGCGCGGGTGGTCCGCCGGCCCTACATCCGACTTTCCCGCCGCCATCAACCAGCCGAGAGTTTTCCCGTGTCCGCAGTCGATCTCGCCGCCAATCCGCTCACCCACTGGACCGGGCCACTCGGCCTGCCGGATTTCTCGCGCATCGGCGACGGCGATTTCGGCCCGGTATTCGACGCTGCACTGAAGGCGCATGAAGCCGAGATCGATGCGATTGCCGGCAATGCGGAAAAGCCGACCATCGAAAACACGCTTGCGGCCCTGGAGCTTTCCGGGCAGGCGCTCGATCGCGTCTCGTCCATCTTCTGGTGCAAGGCCGGCGCCGACACCAACGATACGATCCAGGCGCTGGAGCGCGAGGTGTCGCCGAAGATGGCGCGGCATTTCTCCGCGATCTCGATGAACGCAAAGTTGTTCGCGCGCATCGACGATCTCTACCGGCGCCGCGACAAGCCCGGCCTCGACGCCGAGACGCTGCGCGTGTTGGAAAAGACCTGGAAGGCTTTCGTCCGTTCCGGCGCGAAGCTCGATGCGCAGGGCAAGAAGCGGCTGGCTAGCATCAACGAGAAGCTGTCGTCGCTGGGGACAAAATTCGGCCAGAACGTGCTGACCGACGAACGCGACTGGGCGCTGTTCCTGGACGAAGCCGATCTTGCCGGCGTGCCGGATTTCCTGAAGAGCGCCATGGCGGAGGCGGCGGAACTGCGCGGCCGGAAGGGCCGATACGCGGTGACGCTGTCGCGCTCGATCTACGAGCCTTTCACCACCTTCTCCGAGCGCCGCGATCTGCGCGAGGCGGCTTGGCGCGCCTTCACCATGCGCGGCCAGAACGGCGGCGCCTCGGACAACAGCGCGGTGGTGCGCGACATGCTGGGACTGCGCGCCGAGAAGGCGAAGCTTCTGGGCTACGACAGCTATGCCGCGCTGAAGCTCGACGACACGATGGCGAAAACGCCGAAGGCGGTGCATGACCTGCTCGACCCGGTGTGGAGGAAGGCGCTGGAAAAGGCCGCCGCCGACCAGACCGAAATGGAGCGGCTGGCGACGCAGGCCGGCAGCAACGAGAAATTCGCCGCCTGGGACTGGCGCTTCTACCAGGAGAAGCTGCGCGCGGAAAAATTCGCCTTCGACGAGGCGGAACTGAAGCCCTACCTGCAACTCGACCGGGTGATCGACGCCTGTTTCGACGTGGCGACACGGCTGTTCGGTATCGGTTTCGAGGAGAAGAAGGGCATCCCCGCCTGGCATCCGGACGTCCGCACCTTCCTGGTGAAGAACGCCGACGGTTCGGAGCGCGGCGTCTTCCTGGCCGACTATTTTGCCCGACCCTCCAAGCGTTCGGGCGCGTGGATGAGTTCGCTCCAGTCCGGCTACAAGCTTGGCGAGGGCGCAAAGCCGGTCATCTACAACATTATGAACTTCGCCCGGCCGCCGGCCGGCGAGGCAGCGCTGCTGTCCGTCGATGAGGCCAGGACCCTGTTCCACGAGTTCGGCCACGCGCTGCACGGCATGCTGACGGACGTCACGTGGCCATCGGTTTCGGGCACCTCGGTGAGCCGCGATTTTGTCGAGCTGCCGTCGCAGCTCTACGAGCACTGGCTGACGGTTCCGGCCGTGCTGGAAAAGCATGCTCTGCATGTCAGGACCGGCAAACCGATGCCCAAGGCGCTGCTCGACAAGATGCTGGCGGCGCGCACCTTCGGGGCCGGTTTCGCGACGACCGAATTCACCGCCTCGGCGCTGATCGACATGGCCTATCATGCACGGCCGGACGCGCCGGCCGAACCGCTCGCCTTCGAAGCCGAGACGCTTCAAGGCCTTGCCATGCCCGAGACCATCGCCATGCGCCACCGCACCCCGCATTTCGGTCATGTCTTTGCCGGCGACGGCTATTCAGCCGGCTACTATTCCTACATGTGGTCGGAAGTGCTGGACGCCGATGCCTTCTCGGCCTTCGAGGAAGCGGGCGACCCGTTCGACACGGCGCTGGCGAAGAAGCTCAAGGACAACATCTACGCCGCCGGCGGCTCGAAGGATCCGGAAGAGCTCTACAAGGCCTTCCGCGGCAAGATGCCGACGTCGGACGCGATGATGGAGAAGCGCGGGCTGGTGTAGGGTGGTCATCCTGCACCTTGAGGAAAGTGTTATCGCTCTCAATCTCGGCAGTCGCACATCCCCACTCTTGTTCCCTCCCCACAAGGGGGAGGGAGACGCCGCCGCTGATTTTTCAGCCAAAATTGCCGGTGTTGGCGCTTCGTGGCACAGGCGCAAAGTCCCCCTCCCCCTTGTGGGGAGGGGTTAGGGGTGGGGGTGCGACGCCCGTCGCGATAGCCTTCGCCTGTGGCGTGAGCGCAAGGGGCACTACTCCTTCAAACTCGCATCGATCAGAAGGTCCGCGTTCTTCGCCACCGCCTTCGACGGTCCGCCCGGGCCGAAAAGCTGGGCGGAGATGTAGGCGCCTTCGATCAGAAGCAGCAAGCCGTCGCCGAGTTTGTCGGGATCGCGCGCGCCCATTTCCGCAGCCATGCCGCGGAGGCGCCGGCGCAGTTCCTTCTTGTTCTCCTCGCTGACGAGCCGGGCCGGGTGGTCCGGTTCGGGATACTCCACCGCCGCATTGGTCATGCCGCAACCGCGATAGCCCGGAGTCTGGGAGCGGCGGGCAATGCGGGCGAGAAAGGCATGGATCTGCGCGCGCGGATTTCCGGGGTGCGCGGCGACCGCCTCGTCGAAGCGCGCCCAGAAATCCTTGTCGTACTCGCGCAGATAGGAGGCGGCGAGTTCGTCCTTGGAGGGGAAGGAGCGGTAGAGGCTCGGCTTGGTCACGCCGGCCTTCCTCACCACCTCGTCGACGCCGATGGCGCGGATGCCCTCGCGATAGAACAGATCACGCGCGGCGCTCAGGATCCGGTCTGCCGCACGGGGCGGCGTCTCATTCTTGGCGCTGATCGTCGGATCAATATTTTTGTCAGCAGACATGGCTCGGGCGCGTTGACAATGTTACCGATCGGTACGTATAGCTTGGAAATCCAATCTGCAACGTACCGGTCAGTAACATGGGCAGCGCGACTACTCAATCCCGGAATCAGGCCCGGATTCAGGCCCGCCCCTTCGGCCAGCGCTACGCCGTCGTCGTGGTCGGCGTCATTTTCCTCTGCCTGCTGATCGCGGCCGGGCTGCGCTCGGCGCCCGGCGTCATGATGCTGCCGCTGGAGGACGCCTTCGGCTGGCGGCGCGACGTCATCTCCTTTGCCGCTGCCGTCGGCATTTTCCTGTACGGGCTGACCGGCCCGTTTGCGGCAGCGCTGATGGAGCGCATCGGGCTGCGCCGCACGCTGCTCGGCGCGCTGGCGCTGATGTCGGCCTCGACGGCGCTCAGCCTGCTGATGACCCAGTCATGGCAACTGGTGGCGACCTGGGGCATCTTTTCCGGCGTCGGCTCCGGCGCGGTCGCCACCGTGCTCGGCGCCACCATCGTCAACCGCTGGTTCAAGACCAATCGCGGCCTGATGATGGGGCTGATGTCGGCCTCCAGCGCCACCGGCCTGCTGATCTTCCTGCCGTTCCTGGCAGCGCTTGCGCAGTCCGGCGGCTGGAAGCCCGTCGCCCTGACGGTCTCGATCGCCATGGCCTGCCTGATCCCGGTCGTGTTCCTGCTGGTGCCGGAGCGGCCGGCCTCAATCGGCCTCGTCCGTTTCGGCGCCGATGCCGACGACGTGCCGCCGGTCTCGCCTGCCTCGCAGGGCAATTTCATCGCGCATACGCTGGGGATATTGAGGAGAGCGGCTGCCACGCGGGTGTTCTGGTATCTGTTCGCCACCTTCTTCATCTGCGGCTTCACCACCAACGGGCTGGTCGGCACGCATCTGATCGCGTTTTGCGGCGACCAGGGCATCGGCGAGATCCAGGCCGCCGGTCTGCTGTCGATGATGGGTATCTTCGACCTGATCGGCACCACGCTGTCCGGCTGGCTCACCGACCGGTTCGACGCGCGCAAGCTGCTCGGCGTCTATTATGCCATCCGCGGCCTGGCGCTGATCTACCTGCCGTTCTCCGGCTTCTCCGGCACCGCGCTGATCGTCTTTTCCGTCTTCTACGGGCTGGACTGGATCGCCACCGTGCCGCCGACGCTGAAACTCACCAACGAGGCGTTCGGCGAGCGCAGCGGGCCGATCGTGTTCGGCTGGATCGTCGCCGGGCACCAGGTGGGTGCGGCTGCCGCCGCCTATTTCGGCGGTTTCATGCGCGAGTTGCAGGGCAATTACGACCTGGCGTTCCAGATCGCCGGCATGACCGGCATCATCGCCGCCTGCCTGGCGCTGCTAATCAACACCAAGCGGGTCGGGCGCGATCCGGAGCTGCAGCCGGCGTAGGCCTCACCGCTCGGTCAGCTTCAGCTCGATGCGGCGGTTCTTGGCGCGCGCCTCGTCGGTGTCGGCCGGATCGAGCGGCTGGAATTCGCCGAAGCCGGCGGCGACCAGCCGGCTCGGCGGCACGCCGTTGGCGATCAGGAATTTCACGACGGATGTCGCGCGCGCCGACGACAATTCCCAGTTGTCGCGATAGCGCCCGGTCCCGGAAAGCGGCCTGTTGTCGGTATGGCCGTCGACGCGCAGCACCCAGTTGATCTCGGGCGGGATTTCCTTCTGCAACTCGATGATGGCGTCGGCGAGCTTCTTCATCTCGACCTTGCCGGCGTCGTTGATCTCCTCCGACCCCGTCGGGAACAGCACTTCCGACTGGAAGACGAAGCGGTCGCCGACGATGCGGATGTTCTCGCGGTCGGACAGGATCTCGCGCAGCCGGCCGAAGAAATCGGAGCGGTAGCGGTTCAGTTCCTGCACGCGCTGGGCGAGGGCGACGTTCAAGCGACGGCCGAGATCGGCGATCTTGGTGTTGGATTCCCTGTCCTTCTCCTCCGAGACCTGCAGCGCGTCCTCGAGCGCCGCGATCTGCTTGCGCAACGCCGCGATCTGCTGGTTGAGGATCTCGACCTGCGAGAGCGCGCGTTGGCTGATCTGCTTTTGCGTATCGAGCTCGCCGGAGAGAGCCGTCGCCCTCGCATTGGCGGCGTCGCCGGCGCCTGCGCCCTCGGCGAGCAGTTTTTCCAGCCGGCTCTTCTCGCTCTCGGCGGCGCTGAGCGAAGCCTGGAGGTTGGCGAGCTGGTCCTGGGAGTCCTGGCTGTTGCTCTTCTCCAGCGCCAGCAACTGGGTGAGTTCGTTGATCTGCGAGTTGAGGCGGTTCAGCACCTCGTCCTTGCCGGAGATCTCGCGGCTGAGCAGGAATTGCGCCAGCACGAACACCGACAGGAGGAACATGAAGGTGAGCAGCAGCGTCGACAGCGCGTCGACGAAGCCCGGCCAATAGTCGATGCGGCGGTCGGCGCGGCGCGCGCGGGCGAGTGCCAAGTCAGTGGACCCCTTGCTTCTTCAAGGCGTCGGCGATCTTTTCCAGCGTGTTGCGCATGGCCTTCTGCTCGTCCGACTGCGCCTCCACCCAGTCGCGCATGATCTGCTGTTCGGAGCGCATGTTCTTGACCAGGCCGGAAA
>CAZBBT010000120.1:0-8165 GCA_964490065.1 uncultured Mesorhizobium sp.
TCCGACGACGACATCGAGAAGATGGTCAAGGACGCCGAGGCGAATGCCGAGTCCGACAAGAAGCGCAAGGCGCTGGTCGAGGCCCGCAACCAGGCGGAGGCGCTGGTCCATTCGGCGGAGAAGTCGCTGGCGGACTACGGCGACAAGGTTTCGGAGGAAGACCGCACCGCGATCTCCGACGCCATCGCCGCGCTGAAGACGGCTGCCGAAGGCGACGAGCCGGCCGAGATCGAGGCCAGGAGCCAGGCGCTGGCGGAAGCCTCGATGAAGCTCGGCCAGGCCATGTACGAAGCCTCGCAGAAGGAGGCGGCCGAAGCCGACGCCAAGGCTGACGCGGCCAAGGACGCGGATTCGGACGTGGTCGACGCCGACTTCGAGGAACTCGACGACGACGACAAGAAGAAGTCGGCCTGAGGCCCTTCTTGGAATCGACAGGAAAGCCCGGCTCGCGCCGGGCTTTTTTTCCAGGCGGCGAGGCCGGGCTGCGGCAGGATTGCCGCAACGGCGCACAAACCGCGAAAAAAGGGCTGCCCGAGCACCGCGAACTATGGCATTGCGCGGCGCGGCTCACTAAATCGGGCACACGGTCACGCACGCGCTTTCGTTGACGGAGCCGGCACAGCAACAGCGACGACACGATGAAGGTTGATTTCTACGAAACGCTTGGCGTCGCAAAGGGCGCGGACGAAAAGGAGCTCAAGGCGGCGTTCCGCAAGCTCGCCATGCAGTTCCATCCCGACCGCAATCCGGGCGACCACGCCTGCGAGCACAAGTTCAAGGAAATCAACGAGGCCTATGAGTGCCTGAAGGATCCGCAGAAGCGCGCCGCCTATGACCGCTTCGGCCATGCCGCTTTCGAACATGGCGGCATGAACGGTGCGGCGCAGGGGTTTGCCGCCGGCGGCTTCGCCGACATATTCGAAGACATTTTCGGCGACATGATGGGCGGACGCCGCCGTTCCTCCGGCGGGCGCGAGCGTGGCGCGGATCTCCGCTACAATATGGAAATCTCGCTGGAAGAAGCCTTCGCCGGGAAGACCGCGCAGATCCATGTACCGGCATCGGTCTCCTGCACGGAATGCTCCGGCACCGGGGCCAAGCCGGGCACCCAGCCCGTCACCTGCTCGATGTGCCACGGCCATGGCAAGGTGCGCGCCTCTCAAGGGTTCTTCTCCATCGAGCGCACCTGCCCGCAATGCCAGGGCCGCGGCCAGACCATCAAGGACCCGTGCCCGAAATGCGCCGGCCAGGGCCGAGTCACCGAGGAGCGCTCGCTCTCGGTCAACATCCCGGCCGGCATCGAGGACGGCACCCGCATCCGCCTGGCCAATGAGGGCGAGGCGGGCTTGCGCGGCGGTCCGTCCGGCGACCTCTACATCTTCCTCTCGGTCAAGCCGCACGAGTTCTTCCAGCGCGACGGCGCCGATCTCTACTGCAAGGTGCCGATTTCGATGACGACGGCAGCCCTTGGCGGCTCTTTCGAGGTTGCGACGCTGGACGGTACGCAGACCCGCGTGAAGGTGCCCGAAGGCACCCAGAACGGCCGCCAGTTCCGCCTGAAGGGCAAGGGCATGCCGGTGCTGCGCCAGCCCAATATCGGCGACCTCTACATACAGACCGCCGTGGAGACGCCGCAGAACCTGACACGGCGCCAGCGCGAATTGCTGGAAGAGTTCGAGCAGCTTTCCTCGAAGGAGAACTCGCCGCAGTCGAGCGGGTTCTTCAGCCGGATGAAGGATTTCTTCGAGTCCTTTGGGGAAGGCTAGCTCCGTTGAGTAAGAGCGCGCGAGCAGCCGGCTGCTGATATTCAGCCGACCCTAAAGCGACAAAAATTGTCTTGTAGGCGACCTTATTGTGCTTTTGTTCTCTTGCTCACCTTGGGTTAGCTGCTAAGTAGCGCGCGGGGAGCACTGCAGGAGAGGCGTTGATGGCACGTGGTTCCGGACTGAAGAAGGTGCTCGCCGAGAAATTCGACGACGAGTTGCAGTTCTTCAAAGGGTGGATCGACAGGCCCAAGACCGTCGGTTCCGTCGTGCCGACAAGCTCCGTCACCGCGCGCAAGATGGCCTCGATCGTCGATCCCGGCTCAGGATTGCCGGTTCTCGAAGTCGGTCCGGGCACCGGCGTCATCACCCGCGCCATCCTGGCGCGCGGCGTGAAGCCGGAAAACCTCTATGCACTGGAATATTCGCCGGAGTTCGTGCGCCACCTGCGCCGGCTCTATCCCGGCGTCAACGTCATCGAGGGCGACGCCTTCAACCTGTCGGCAGCGCTTGGCGACCATCGCGACATGGTCTTCGATTCGGTGGTTTCGGGCGTGCCGCTGCTCAACTTCCCGGTCGCCCAGCGCATCGCCTATGTCGAGAGCCTGCTCGACCGCATCCCGGCCGGCCGGCCGATCGTCCAGCTCACCTACGGCCCGCTATCGCCCATCCCGCCTGGCCGCGGCGACTACCATGTCGAGCATTTCCATTTCGTCGTGCGCAACATCCCGCCGACGCAATTGTGGATCTACCGGCGTGGCAAGCGCGCATAGGCAAGGGCCTGGGATCCATACGTGGGGCCCTCCTCCCGACAGGCTTGATTTGAACCGTGCTTTCCCTATAGCTGCCGGCGAGAGGAAAGCGATTTGCACGCCATCCCCAAAATCCTCGTCTTCGCCGGTTCGGTTCGGTCCGGCGCCTACAGCGGCAGGACGGCCGATGTGGCGCAGAAGACCTTGGCGGTGCAGGGCGCGGAGGTGACGCGCATCTCCCTCATCGACTATCCGCTGCCGTTCCTCGATCAGGATCTGGAGAGGGAAAAGGGGATACCGGACAACGCCATGCGCCTTGCCCGCCACATCGCCGGACATGACGGCGTGCTGATCGCAACTCCGGAATACAATGGATCGATCCCACCTCTGCTCAAGAACACGATCGACTGGGTGAGCCGGGTACGCCGCGCCGACGGCAGGCCTTTCCATCCGCTGGCGGGCAAGCCGGTAGGCCTTTGCTCCTCCTCCGAGGGGCGCTTCGCCGGCATCCGCGCCATCAACCATTTGCGTGCCGTGCTGGTGCGCTGCCGCATGGAGGTGGTGTCGCCGGAATGCTCGGTGCCGAACGGCGAGGAAGCCTTCGACGCCGCCGGCGAATTCACCGACGAGAGACTGCAACAATCGATGGAGCATCTATGCCGCACGCTGCTGGAAGCCTCGCAACTGTCGTCGAGCCGGCCCGGATGAGCGACACGATGCGCGAGCGCCTGATCGTCGGGCTCGACGTGCCATCCCTGAAGGAGGCCGAGCGCGTGGTGCGTGAACTGGAGGGCACGGCCGGCTTCTACAAGATCGGCTACCAGCTTGCCTTCGCAGGCGGGCTCGACTTCGCGCGCGAACTGGCGAGCGGCGGCGCGAAGGTGTTCCTCGACATGAAGCTGCTCGATATCGACAACACGGTGGCGAAAGGCGTCGAGGCGATCGCGAAGACGGGCATGACGATGCTGACCATACACGCCTACCCGAAGGCGATGAAAGCGGCGGTCGAAGCCGCCAAGGGCAGCGATCTCTGCCTGCTGGGGGTGACGGTGCTGACCTCGATGAACGAGCAGGACGTGATCGACGCCGGCTATGAGTATGATCCGCACACGCTGGTGCTGCGCCGCGCCGAGCAGGCGCTTCATTCCGGCATGGGGGGCGTCGTCTGCTCTGCCGAGGAGGCCGCCGCCGTGCGCAAGATCGTCGGGCCGGACATGGCAGTGGTGACGCCGGGCATCCGCCCTGCAGGAACCGACCATGGCGACCAGCGCCGGGTGGTGACGCCGGGGCAGGCGATCCGCAACGGATCGAGCCATCTCGTCGTTGGCCGGCCGATCGTCGCCGCCGGCGACCGCAAGGCCGCCGCCGAGGCCATACTGGAAGAAATGCGCGCGGCTTGAATGGCCGCCGGCCAACAAGAATTCGGAGGAGAAATATGCCCAAGGGATACTGGATCGCCCGCGTCGATGTGCGCGATGCGGAGAAATACAAGGACTATGTCGCCGCCTCGAAGATCGCCTTCGAGAAATACGGCGCGAAATTCCTGGCGCGCGGCGGCGAGCACGAGAAGGCAGAGGGGCCGGGACGCGGCCGCAACGTCATCATCGAGTTCGAATCGCTGAAGGCGGCGCACGACTGCTATCATTCGCCCGAATACCAGCACGCCGCCGCGATCCGCCAGAAGGTGGCCGACGGCGAGATCGTGCTGGTCGAAGGCGCCTGACGGCGGCATTCGTACAAGTTTTACCTTGCCACTCAAGGAATCCTAAGGGCGTGTGGGTTAACCTGGCAAGGCGTGCGGCCTCGACCGGCGCGTAGCCGAGCGAGCGCCCATGACATCCCGCACGAAGCCGAAGTCCGCACCGCGCCTCTATAATCTCGACCTGCTGCGGCTATTTTCCGCCGCCATGGTGCTTTTGTTCCATTACTGTTTCCGCATGGCGATTTCCGGCGAGGGCGGCGGCGTCGGCTTTCCGGAACTGGCGCCGGTCGCGCTGTGGTGCGATACCGGCCTGCTCGTCTTCTTCGCCATCTCCGGCTATGTCATCGCGCTGTCGGCGGACAACCGCACCGCCTACGATTTCGCCGCCGGCCGCTTCGCCCGACTGTGGCCGACCTTCGTCACCTGCGCCACCATCACCACGCTGGTGCTGCTTGCCTGGCCGGTGGCCAGCTTGCCGACGCCCACCGTGGCGCAATGGCTGGCGCAGTTCATCATCGTTTCGCGGCTGGCCGGCCAGCCCTTCATGGACGGCGCCTACTGGACGATCGTCTACGAGATCGTCTTTTACGGCTGGGTCTTTCTCCTGCTGGCGGCAGGCTGGTTCAGAAACGGCTGGCGCATCGCGGTGCTGGCATGGCTGGCACTGTCGGCAGCGAACGAGTTGTTCATCCATTCCGGCGCGCTGACAAAACTCTTCATCACCGAATATTCAGGCTTCTTCGCCTTCGGCCTGGTGCTGTTCCATGCCCGCAAGCAATTCGATCTCCGCACGGCTGCCCTGCTCGGGCTGGCGTTTGCCTGGGCGGTCGCCGGCACCCTCGTGATCGAGCCGCGCATGATCGAGGACTATGACGTCGCGCGGCCGATTTGGGGCGTCGCACTTATGGCACCGCTCGCGCTCGGGGCGGTAACGCTTTGTGCGCTGGCGCCGGCATTGCCGATCCGCCCGGCGCTCGCCTACGGGCTCGGCGCGCTGACCTACCCGCTCTATTTGCTGCACCAGCATATCGGCTATGCCGTCTTCACCCGCTTCGCCGATGCCGGCAACCGCTGGCTGGTTTTCGGCCTGCTGGTCGCTGCGCTGCTGACGGTCTCATGGCTGATCGCGACGCTGATCGAGCCGCCAGCGCGCCGTGCGATCATCGAACTGGCGGGCCATCTGAAGCTCAGGGCCATGACGCTGCGCAGCGCGACCTGATCGGCGCCCGCTATATCAGCCGGAACGGAATGCCCGAAATCAACGCCTTCACATAGCGCTTCTTCTGGTAGAGGCCGTTGAGCGAAACGCGGCTGATGGCGGTGGGCCTTTCCACGCTCCACGGTCCAAGCACGCCGGGCTGCGTGGTCACGCCGACCGCAAAGCCGAGTTCGTTCAGCACTCGAAATTCGCGTTCGCCTACCGCCGCCGGGAACCCATAGGGATAGGCAAAGGTCGTCGGTCTTTTGCCGACATAGGTTTCGACCGCGTCGGCCGAGCCGGAGATTTCCCTGCGCAGTCGGGCCTCGTCGACGCGGGCGAGCGCGACATGACTCAACGTGTGCGCGCCGAAGTGGGCCAGCGGGTCCTTCGTCAGTTCGCGCAGTTCGTCTGCATCCATCACCAATCGGTCGGTGATGCCAAGTGGATCGACGCCGTGCGTCCGTGCCGCACGGTCGAGCTTTTCGATCGCCGCATCCTCGTCACCGCTCTGGATAAAGCGGCTGAGCCGTTCGAAGGCCGCCTGTTTCTCGGCCGCCGTCGCAATCGGAACGGTTTCCAGGCCGCCACCGAAATCGAAGGCTATTTCCGTCGCCGTCGCGGTCAATTCCTTCGCCGTTTCCCACCAGAGCGAGTGGGTGCGCTCGACGAAGCCCCTGGTGATGAAAATGGTGTAGGGGACGCCCTGCCTGCGGAAGACCGGCGCGGCATGTTCGGCATTGTCCCGATAGCCGTCGTCCAGTGTAAAGGAAACGAAGCGGCGACTATCGGCAGGATCGGCCAGCAGCGCCGGCAAATCCTGCAGCGCTACCGGCGTCAGTCCGCTTTCGCGCGCCGCCTGGATGGCCTGGTCGAGGAACTGCGGGGTCACGGAAAGCAGCGCGTTGGGATCATGCGGTTTCGTTTCCGCCGGCCGCACGTGGTGCAGCGTGAAGACGAGACCGCGGCCGCCGGCCGCCGGCCACGGCCGCCAAGCCCGACTCAGCGCCACGGCTTCGAGGCCGCCCTGGATTGCGACGCGTTTGACGAGGCTCTTCACCTGGTTCTTGAGTGCCATCGCCAGCTCCGGGCTACCGCAGAATGCGGCGCGTCAGCACGCGCCAAAAGGTGAGCGGAACGTCGATCAGGCCGGGTAGCGGGTCATCGCCGGCGAAGGTTGCCCAGCTTTTCACGCGTGCGAACGACCGCAGGTAGCCGCCGATCTTCAGCTTGCCGCGCGATGCCAGAGTGGCCGCCGCGACCATGTCGCGCGCCAGATACATCCATGCCGTGCCCGGTTTCGCGGTTGGTGCGATAACCGGTCGGCCGTTTATCGTCTCCCACAGCATCGCGCCAAGATCGATGCCGGCGGCTTCCGCAAGCCCGAGCCACGACCAGCAGCGTGGATTGACATCGAACAATTTGAGGCCGCCATCGCGCGGGTCGCGCTTGAACTCGATCTCGACCAGGCCGTGATGCGCGATCGATGCGAGCAGCCTCCGCGCCGCTTCTATAAGCTCCGGCGCCTCGACGATCTCGACGAAGCTCGACGTGTAGCCGAAATCCACCGGGTATTGCCGCGTGCGCCGGGCGGTGAATTCGGCAACCGGACGACCGTCGCGCCAAAGCGCCGCGTAGGAGAACTGGCATTCGCCACCGCCCGGAACGAGTTGCTGCACGACGACGTTTTCCACGCCGATCTGGCCGATCGCGTCGCGATAGGCCGCAAGAAAACCCGCTCGATCGTCGGCGCGCACCACCTTGGCGCGCGAAAAACGGCTGTCGCCGCCGCCCATGTTCGGTTTCAGTACCACGGGAAATCGGATGTCGCCCGCCGCCGCATCTTCCAGCGAACCGAAACGATAGGTAAGCGGGATGCCGACACCCAACTCCTCCGCGCGGCGATAGAGCAACGGCTTTTCGCAAAGCCATTTCAGCCGCTCCCAGGACGGCAGCATGACCCGGTAGGCGGCCGAAAGCCGGTCGATCTCCTTTGCGGCGAAACGCACCTCGCCATCGCCGCCCGGCACGAGCAGCGCGCCTTGCAGGTTTTGCGTGGTCGCGAGATCGAGAAGGAAGCCGAGCGCGCCGCCGGAATCCGGCCCGGCCCATTCGCGGTGGCCGGCTATCCTGCGCGACCAGGCGGGAAGCGGCGTGTCGTTGGAGACGAGCCAGACGGGCACACCCTGCCGCCCGAGGCTGCGCGCCAGAGCCAGCGTGCCATGCGCGCCGCCGAGGATGACGACGCCCGGCGGCGCGTCCAATGCCGTAGCGGGCGACGGACTGTCCGAACTCGGATGAGGCGTGTCGGGCATCGTCGGCTCCGGCAATCGGCACTCATCGAAAGTCAAGTGCGCCATGGCAGGCCGATTGGATTGATCCAATCGAGCTTAGACGAAGCCGAGTTAACAAACTGCTCCGGTATAACGACGCGCGCGCCTGCCGTTGCCGCGAAAGCGCTCAGCCGGCGACGGCGTCCGGCATCACCACGAGTTTGCCGACGAAATCCTTCGCCATGAAATCGGTCTGCGCGCGGTGAAAATCGGAGAGCTTGTAGACGCCGCCTACCAGCGGCCGGATCTTCTTCTCCTCGATGTAGCGAACGATACGGCGGAAATCGGCGCGCGTACCCTGGCTGGAGCCGTTGAGCTGGAGCTGCTTCAGGTACATGGTCCTCAGATCGAGCTGCACCACCGGCCCGGCAATGGCGCCGGCCGTGGTGTAGCGGCCTTCGGGCCGCAGGATGCGCA
>CAZBBT010000121.1:0-8149 GCA_964490065.1 uncultured Mesorhizobium sp.
CATAGAGCGTGCTGCCTCGCCAGTTTCCGTCATGCTCGGGCTTGTCCCGCGCATCTGCCTACGAAGCAATAAAAGAATGCCTGGCTGTCGCCCCACCTTGGCAGAGGCTCGGGACAAGCCCGAGCATGACGGCGCTGAAGGGCAACTCTTCCGTCAAGTTTTGACAGGCTCCCTATCGTCAGCCACTTCGGGCACCGAGGTCAGGAGCGTGTGCCGCGCCGACTTCAGGTGCCGACGGCAAGCGGCGTCCACCTGTGCCGAATCGCGCGATTTCAGCGCCGCGATATAGGCCAGATGCTCCTGCACGACAACTTCGTTGCGCTGGCGTTCGCCCGCCTTGTTCCACTGGTAGTGATAATGGAAGACCATCGCGATCACGTCGTAGAAATCGACGATGAAGCGATTGTGCGAGGCGCTGTGGATGAGCCTGTGGAAGCGCTCGTCCAGTTCGGAAAATGCGCCGTAACGGCCGGCGATGTCGCGGGCGAGCGCCCGGTGCTCGATCTCCAGCCTGTCCAGTTCGGCCCAGGCGGGGCTGTCGGCCGGCAGGCTTGCGAAGGCGGCGGCGGAGCGCAGTTCGAACATTTCGCGGATTTCGGTGAGTTCCAGCGCGAAGGCGCGTGTGAAGCCCTTCAGCACCCAATGGCTGTTCGGGCGCTTTTCGATCAGGCCGAAGCGCGAAAAGCGGATCAGGAACTCGCGTACGCTGGTGGTGCCGACGCCGATCTCGCGCGCCAGTTCCAGCTCGTTGATCTGCATGCCTGCCTCGGCGCCGGAGGCGAGCAGACGGCGCATGAAGGAACGCTCGATGATCTCGGAAAGCGAATCGGTTTCCTCCTCGGGGAAGAAATCGTCGGGGCGCGGCGCCCGCAGCACCGTCTTGTCGCGCTTGTTCCAGGCGATCAGTCCGGTTTCCTCCATGCGCGCGAGGATGGAGCGCACGGTGGTGCGGCTGACGCCGAGCAGGGCGCCGAGCTCCGGCTCGGACGGCAGGTTGCCTGTTGTCCTCAGCAGGCCGAGGCCCCGGTTGTAGGCATCCTTGTAGACGTTGTTGCTTTTCGCCATGCGCGCATTTCCCCGGCCCGTCCGGGATTGTACCCCGGCGGTCGCTTACGCGAAAAAACGATTGACGCAAAATGTTTTTTCCCGATAAAAGACATTAATCCCAATCCAGCCCCTGTCAATCCGATGCGGATCGGCGGGCCGCCCAGCAAGCCAGCCAGGACATCGCCGTGCAGGTCGCCAGCGCCATTCTCCTATCCCCGGCCGACAATGTCGCGGTCGCCAACGGAAGGCTGGAGCCGGGTGCGGCGCTGCCGGGCGGCGGGGCGGTGGCGGAGGCCATAGAACCGGGTCACAAGGTGGCCGTCCGCGCCATTGCCGCCGGCGAGGCGGTGGTGAAATATGCACAGGCGATCGGCCGCGCCACCTGCGCCATCGCGCCGGGCGCGCATGTCCATTCGCACAATCTGGTCTTCGAGGCGGGGCGCCTGCCGGTCGTTCCGCCGGGCGAGGCCGAGCACGCCAGCGAAGCCGACAGGAACCGCACCTTCATGGGCTACCGCCGCGCCGACGGCCGCGCCGGCACGCGCAATTTCGTCGGCATCATCGCCAGCGTGAACTGCTCCGCCACCGTCTGTCACGCCATCGCCGACGAGGCAAACAGGCGGCTTCTGCCGAAGTATCCGGGCATCGACGGCTTTGTTCCGATCGTCCATGGCCAGGGTTGCGGCATGAGCGCCACCGGCGACGGCATGATGGTGCTGCACCGCACGCTCGCCGGCTATGCCCGCCATCCCAATTTCGGCGGCATCCTGATGGTCGGGCTCGGCTGCGAGGTGAACCAGTTGACGCTCTACGGCCAGAAGGGCGTCGCCGCCGGCAAGCGCCATTTCAACATCCAGGACTCCGGCGGTTCGCGCAAATCGGTCGAGCGCGCCATGGGCGTGCTGGAGGAGATCGCCGAGGAGGTCGGCAATCTGCAGCGCGAGCCGATCCCGCTCAGCGAGATCGTCGTCGGCCTGCAATGCGGCGGTTCGGACGGCATGTCCGGCATCACCGCCAATCCGGCATTGGGCGCGGCTGTCGATATATTGGCCGATGTCGGCGGCATCGGCATCCTGTCGGAGACGACCGAGATCTACGGCGCGGAGCATCTGCTTGCCTCGCGCGCGGCAAGCCCGGAGATCGCCGAGAAACTGGACGGGCTCATCAAGTGGTGGGAGGACCATGTCGCGAAGCACGGCGCCTCGATCGACAACAATCCGTCGCCCGGCAACAAGCGCGGCGGCTTGACCACCATTCTGGAGAAATCGCTCGGCGCGGTGGCCAAGGGCGGCTCGACGCCGCTCAACGGCGTCTTCAAATATGCCGAGAAGGTGAGCGGCAGCGGCCTCGTCTTCATGGATACGCCCGGCTACGACCCAGTCTCGGCGACCGGCCAGGTGGCCGGCGGCGCCAATGTCATCGTGTTCACCACCGGGCGCGGCTCCTGCTTCGGCAGCCATCCGACGCCGTCGATCAAGGTCGCAACCAACACCGCGCTCTACAATGCGATGGAAGAGGACATGGACGTCAATTGCGGCGTCATCGCCTCGGGCGAGAAGACGATCGCCCAGATGGGGCGCGAGGTCTTCGAACTGATCGTCGAGACGGCGTCCGGCAAGAAGACCAAGAGCGAGTTGTTCGGCTATGGCGACAACGAGTTCGTCCCGTGGCACCTTGGCGCTACGCTGTGAACCGTCCGGTCGCCTGCAACCCCCACCCCTGTCCCCTCCCCGCAAGGGGGAGGGAGACGCCGACACCGCCGTTCTACACGGAATCACCAGCGCTGGCCTATCGTCGCGCTGCCGCAAAGTCCCCCTCCCCCTTGCGGGGAGGGGTTAGGGGTGGGGGTGCAGCACCAAATGGCCTGCGACCAAGGCGGGAGGGCCTGGAATGAAGAACCGCCGCATTGGCAAGACAGCGCTTGAGGTCACCGAATACGGCTTTGGCGGCGCCTCGCTCGGCAATCTTTACGCGGCCGTCTCCAACGAGAATGCCATGGCGGCGCTGGATGCCGCATGGACTTCCGGAATGCGCTATTTCGACACCGCGCCGCATTACGGCTTCGGCCTCTCCGAGCGCCGTTTCGGCGACTATCTGCGCACCAAGCCGCGCGACAGCTATGTGCTGTCGACCAAGGTCGGCCGGCTGCTGGAACCCGTGCCGGAAGACCAGGTTCCCGCTCTCGGCTTCGTCGACCCGCTGCCGTTCAAGCTCGAATACGATTACGGCTATGACGGCATCATGCGCTCCGTCGAGTTCAGCTACGCGCGGCTCGGCCTCAACCGCATCGACATCCTCTATGTCCACGACATCGGCGTCTACACGCACGGCGTGGACCTCACCAGGGTGCATATGGCGCAGCTTCTCGACGGCGGGCTCAAGGCGTTGGAGGAGCTGAAGGCGAGCGGCACGATCTCGGCCTATGGGCTCGGCGTCAACGAGGTCGAGGTGTGCCTGAACGTGATGCGGCGAGCGCCGCTCGACTGCATCCTGCTCGCCGGCCGCTATTCGCTGCTCGACCGTACGGCGGAAGCGGAGCTCATCCCGCTCTGCCGCGAGGCCGGCACTTCGCTGGTGATCGGTGGCGTGTTCAATTCCGGTATCCTCGCCACCGGCGCACGGCCCGGCTCGCATTTCGACTACGGCCCGGCGCCGCAGGATGTGCTGGCCAAGGTGAGCGCGATGGAGGCGACGGCAGCCGGTTCCGGCTATCCGCTCGCGGCGGCAGCCCTGCAGTTTCCGCTTGCCGAGCCCGTCGTTACGAGCGTGCTGGTCGGCACCGCCAAGGCATCCAGCCTGGAACGCAACATGAAATTGCTGGACGCCGCCGTCCCGGACGCCGAGTACGGGAAATATCGTCGCCATACGATCGTGCAGCCGCCATTGACCGGAGCTGTGCGCGAGTAGCCGGCGCCTTTTCGGCGTCAGGCCGCCTTCTTCCAGCCGTTCCTGATGTGCCTGCAGCCGTCGCGGTAAACCGCTTCCGGGCTCTCTGAAAAGTCGCGCCACACTTTCGTGGCGGCGGCCAGGTCCTTCAATCCCCGGCCGAACGCCTCGATGGTCAGCCAGTCGTCGTAGCCGCTCTTGCGGATCGCCGAGAACGTCTCCTGCCACGGAATGTTGCCGCGCCCCGGCACGCCGCGGTCGTTCTCGGAGATGTGGATGTGGACGATGTTCTTCCTGTTCCTCGTGTAGGCGCCGATCGGGTCGGCTTCCTCGATATTGGCGTGGAAGGTATCGTACATCGCCCTGATATGCGGCCGGTCGACCTCGTCAATATGCGCGCTGAGCGCATCCATCGTATTGAACAGGTAGCATTCGAAGCGGTTCAGCGCCTCCAACCCGATGGTGACACCTTTCTTGCCGGCATGGTCGCCGATGGCGCACTGCGAGGAGAGCGAGCGCTTGAATTCCGCCGCCGTCGGCCCGGCGCCGGAGAACAGCCCCAGCGTCGAGTGCAGCGGGCCGGAGAGCGTCGGCGCGCCAAGCGCGGCGGCGCAGTCGATGGCGTTCTTCATGTAGGCGATGCCCGCCCTGCGGGTGGCTGAATCGGGCGATATCAGGTTCATTGCCGGATCGCCCATGGCCGAGACGGCGGTACGCTCAAGCCCAATACGATTGAGCATATCGCCGAGACGCGCGTAGTCGCTTGGTGTACCCTCGAAGATCGGAATCTCGACGCCGTCGAAGCCGGTTGCCTTGATGTCCTTCAACAGTGGCGCGTGCTTGCTTGTCACGTTCGTGGTCCACAGGAACATGCACATGCCGATTTTCATTTTTCTTCCCCTCCAATTGAGTGTCTTCCCGGAATACCGATAGGCGAAGCCTGAGGCATATCCGGGATCCATTCCGGAACGTCGGCAAAATCACGGAATGGGTCCCGGCTCTCGCCTCACGGCCTTTGACCGTTCGGCAGCGGCCGGGATGACGACCCACGTTTCCTACAGCTTCGTCCAGGCGCCGTTCTTCTTCGACGACTTCACGCAGGCCTCGATGAAGGCCATTCCCTCGACGCCGTCCTCGATGGTCGGGAAGATCACGTCTTTCGGCGGCTTGCCGCCCTTCTTTCGGGCCGCGCGGATCGCCCTTGCGGCTTCCTGGTAGATGTTGGCGAAGCCTTCGAGATAGCCTTCCGGATGGCCTGACGGCACGCGCGTCACCCGCCCCGCGGCGGCCGTGGCACCGGCGCCGGCGCGGGTGAGCAACTGCTTCGGCTGGCCGAAAGGCGTGTACCAGAGATAGTTCGGGTCGGCCTGCACCCATTCCAGCCCGCCCTTGGAGCCGTAGACGCGCAGCTTCAGCCCGTTCTCGTTTCCGGGCGCCACCTGGCTCGCCCACAGCATGCCCTTGGCCGGGTGCGCCTTTCCCTTGGCTTTAAAGCGTAGCAGCACGTTGACGTTGTCGTCGAGCTGCCTTCCCGGCACGAAGGCGTCCATGTCGGCCGACAGCGAGTCCAGTTCGAGGTCGCAGACGAAGCGGGCGAGGTTGTAGGCATGGGTGCCGATATCGCCCAGCGCGCCGCCGGCGCCGGCCTGCTTCGGGTCGGAGCGCCACGACGCCTGCTTCTGGCCGGTGGCGGCGAGATCCTCGGTCAGCCAGTCCTGCGGATATTCGGCCTGCACGACCCGGATGTCGCCGAGCTGGCCCCTAGCGACCATGTCGCGCGCCTGGCGGATCATCGGATAGGCCGTGTAGTTGTGGGTGAGTACGAACACCTTGCCGGTCTTCTCCACAAGCGTCTTGAGCTTCTTCGCCTCGGCCAGCGTCATCGCGAGCGGCTTGTCGCAGATGACGTGGATGCCGGCATTGAGGAAGGCCATCGCCGCAGGCACGTGGACGTTGTTCGGCGTGACGATGGCGACCGCCTCGATGCCGTCCGGCCGTTTCGCCTCGGCCTTGGCCATCTCGGCGAAGCTGCCGTAGCTGCGGGTCGGATCGAGGCCTAGTTCTTGCGCCGACGCTTTCGCACGCTCCGGGTTGGACGACAGCGCCCCAGCCACCAACTGAAATTCGTTGTCCATGCGCGCGGCGATGCGGTGCACCGCCCCGATGAAGGCGCCTTGTCCGCCCCCCACCATGCCGTAGCGGATCGGACCGCCGCCGGATTCCACCTGCCTGCCGCTGACCATGTTTTCTCCTCCTCTTTCGCCACCATCCGCGGTGACAGGCAATAAAGCAGTATGGCAATAGGGTAGTGGAAGGGAAAACAGGCGACCGGCGATCCCTACCGCCCTACTGCCTTATTGTCCTGCAGCCGTAGCCTAAATCCCCATCATCGCCTTGAGCAGCTTCTTGTCCTCCTTGCCGGCGGCGAAGTCGTCGAAGGCCTTTTCCGTGACGCGGATGATGTGATGCTGGATGAAGGGCGCCCCTTCGGCAGCGCCGTCCTCCGGATGCTTCAGGCAGCATTCCCATTCCAGCACCGCCCAGGAATCGTAATCGTACTGCGCGAGCTTGGAGAAGATGCCGCCGAAATCGACCTGCCCGTCGCCCAGCGAGCGGAAGCGGCCGGCGCGGTTCAGCCAGCTCTGGTAGCCGGAATAGACGCCCTGGCGGCCGTCCGGGTTGAACTCGGCGTCCTTCACATGGAAGGCTTTTATCCGCTCGTGGTAGATGTCGATGAAGGCCAGATAGTCCATCTGCTGCAGCAGGAAGTGCGACGGATCGTAGTTGATGGCGCAGCGCTTGTGGCCGCCCAGCGCGTCGAGGAACATCTCGAAGGTGGCGCCGTCGAACACGTCCTCGCTCGGATGGATCTCGTAGCCGATATCGACGCCGTGGTCCTCGTAGGCGTCGAGGATCGGCTTCCAGCGTTTCGCCAGTTCCTTGAAGGCTTCCTCGATCAGGCCGGCGGGACGCTGCGGGAAAGGATAGAGGTAGGGGAAGGCGAGCGAGCCGCTGAACGAAACCGACACGTCGAGGCCGAGATTGCGCGATGCCTTGGCGCCGGCCTTGAGCTGTTCGACCGCCCATTTCTGCCGCGCCTTGGGGTTGTTGTGGACCTTGGCCGGCGCGAAGCCGTCCATCTGCGCGTCATAGGCAGGATGCACGGCGACGAGCTGGCCCTGGAGATGCGTCGACAGTTCGGTGATCTCGACGCCGGCGTCCTTGCAGATGCCTTTCACCTCGTCGCAATAGGCTTTGGAGGATGCGGCCTTCTCCAGGTTGAACAGGCGGCCGTCCCAGGTCGGGATCTGGATGCCCTTGTAGCCGAGGCCGGCTGCCCATTTCGCGATCGACGGCAGCGAGTTGAAGGGCGCTACGTCCCCCGCGAACTGCGCCAGGAATATGGCTGGGCCCTTCATCGTCTTCGGCATCGGTGTCCTCCCTGTTGCAGCCAAGCATAGCGCCTCCTGCGCCATCGGCCAGCCTGCTTTCCATGCGGCATCGGCTTAACTTACCTACTCTCTGGTATTACCAAATAGGGATATTTGGTCAAGCGGAACGAGGGCGTGGCAAATCGATTGAAACCGGTCATTTTTGCAGGAAATATCGAGTTATTATAGCTAGATAGATTGGTTCAAGTGCCGATATTTGCGACTTCTTGCCGTCTGTGGGAAATTGCTGTAGAGGTCATCGAAGGTCCAATTGGTCTAACCAGTTTTGATGGAACTGGTACCGAATGGGAGGAAGCCGCGGCCCTGCGGGATGTCGCGGGTACGACGTTTGACAGGCAATCTGGGAAGGAACCGATCATGCATCTTTCGACGCACAACTGGATGCGGGCCGAGCCGCTGGAAGTGACGCTCAAGCGCATCAAGCAGTTCGGCTATGAATCGATCGAGATTTCCGGCGAGCCCGAGCAGTACAAGACCAAGGAGACGCGCGCGCTTTTGAAGGAGCACGGCATTCGTTGCTGGGGGTCGGTGACGCTGATGCTGGGCGAGCGCAACCTCGCAGCAAAGGACCAGGGCCAGCGCGAGCGCTCGGTGCAGTACGTCAAGGACGTGCTTACCATGGTCAGCGAACTGGACGGCGAGATCATCACGCTGGTTCCCGCCACCGTCGGCAAGGTGGTGCCGGACGGCACCGAGGCGGAAGAGTGGGAGTGGGTGGTCGACGCCACGCGCGAATGCTTCACCCACGCCAAGAAGGTCGGCGT
>CAZBBT010000122.1:0-8085 GCA_964490065.1 uncultured Mesorhizobium sp.
GAATTTCTCGATCATGACCGTCGCAGACCCCCACCCCTGTCCCCTCCCCGCAAGGGGGAGGGAGACGCCGACATGGCCGTTTCGCCCGAAATCGCCAGTGTCGGTGCTCTGTGACGCTGCCCCAGGTCCCCCTCCCCCTTGCGGGGAGGGGTTGGGGTGGGGGGTACAACGCCATATGCGATGGCCTCTACCGCCGGGGAGGGCGCCGGCAGAGGAGGCAAAACCTACCCGAACCTTTGCGAAATCACCTTTTCCAGCGCTCTTATCCCCTGCGCTTCGCCGCCGGCGGGACCATGCGGACGATCGGACGGGTTCCAGCCGTAGATGTCGAAATGCGCCCACGCCTTCGCCTTCTCGACAAAGCGCTTGAGGAAC
This sequence comes from uncultured Mesorhizobium sp., assembly GCA_964490065.1. Taxonomy (GTDB): domain Bacteria; phylum Pseudomonadota; class Alphaproteobacteria; order Rhizobiales; family Rhizobiaceae; genus Mesorhizobium. Next base: position 376 of record CAZBBT010000122.1, read on the forward strand.
AGGGCCGCGGTGATCGAGCCGGCGAAGCTGTCGCTGGTCACGTTGTTCACGTCGGCGATCTTCGACGACAGTTTCGCCGCATAGGGCTGCCACAGCGGCATGCGCCAGAGCGGGTCCTCCTCCGCCATCGACGCGGCGGCGAGGTCGGCCGCTAGCGTCTCGTCGTCGGTGTAGAAAGGCGGCAGGTCGGGGCCGAGCGCGACGCGGGCAGCACCCGTCAGCGTCGCCATGTCGATCAGGAGTTGCGGCGCCTCCTCGTCGGCCAGCGCCAGCGCGTCGGCCAACACCAGCCGGCCTTCCGCGTCCGTATTGCCGATCTCGACGGTGACGCCCCTGCGGCTCACCAGCACGTCGCCGGGACGGAAGGAATTGGCGGAGATGGAATTCTCCACCGCCGGGATCAGCACGCGCAGCCGGAGCTTCAGGCCGGCCGCCATAATCATGCAAGCGAGGCCCAGCACGTTGGCCGCGCCGCCCATGTCCTTCTTCATCAGCAGCATTCCGGCCGACGGCTTGATGTCCAGGCCGCCAGTGTCGAAACAGACCCCCTTGCCGACCAGCGTCACCTTCGGGGCGTTCCTCGGCCCCCAGGAAAGATCGATCAGCCGCGGCGCCTCGGCCGAGGCGCGGCCGACGGCATGGATCATCGGAAAATTCTTCTTCAAGAGGTCGTCGCCCTTGACGACCGTCAGCGTCGCCTTGCGGGCGCGGGCAAGCGTGCGCACCGCCTTCTCAAGCGCCTCCGGCCCCATGTCGTTGGTCGGCGTGTTGATGAGGTCGCGCGCCAGGAAAACGCCGTCAGCGATGCGCCGCACGCGGCCGGCATCCGCACCCGCGGGCAGCGCGAAACGCAGCGCCCTGCCCGGTTTGTTGCCGTAGCGCGTGAAGGCATAGCCGCCCAGCGCCAAGGCCAGCGCCGCAAGGTCCGGCTTCGCCGGAGGTTCGGCGAAATGCCAATCGCCGGCCGGCAGGGCCTTGGCCAGCGTGCCCAGCGGCAACGCACCCTGCCCCTCGTGCAATCCGAACAGCGCGCCGGCGAGCGCGCCGTTCTCGCCGGGCAGCACGAGCGCCCTGCCCGCTTCACCGGTAAAGCCGTTGGCCTTGGCCCATGCCTGCACGGCGGCCGGCAGGTCCCGGCCGGGCGCGCCGGCCACGAGATGGACCGGCAGCGACTGCCTGGTTTTCCTGGCGATCAGTTCGACTGGCATGGATGCTCCTCTCGCGCCGACGACTCAGACCTTCTATCGGTCACTTGCATTCTTCTACAATGTGAAAAACCGTGAGACCGCCACCGACCATCGACAGGCTTAGGTTCCTTAGAGTGCCGCCACGCGCGCGCAGCGCCGTCATCGCGGCCAACAGCACTGGTTCGGAGGTGGCATGGCAGCGTCCCCGCACCTGGCATGACAGCTTCAGATCAATCGAGAAAGGCAGGGACTTGGCTTGAACCCGCGCCCTCGCTATGAGGGGCCGATGAGCCGGATTGCCCACATCGACGGGTTGCGGGCCCTTGCGGTCCTTGCCGTTCTAGCGTTCCACCTGGGCCTGTCCGCGTTTGCGGGCGGCTTTGTCGGCGTGGACGTTTTTTATGTGATCTCGGGCTATCTCATCACCGGGATGATCCTGCGCGATCTGGATCGGGGAAAATTCGGCTTCCTGCGATTCTACAGCCGGCGGGCGGTCCGGCTTCTGCCTGCCTTGTTCGTGACTGTAGCCCTGTGCCTTCCCCTGTCCGCGCTGCTCTTCACGCCCGCCGACATGGAGTCATTCGCGCATTCGGCCATCGCCAGTGTCTTCGCCTATTCCAATTTTCTGTTCTGGTGGCAATCGGGCTATTTCGACGCAGAATCGATCACGAAGCCACTGCTTCACACCTGGTCTCTTTCGGTCGAATGGCAGTTCTATGCCGTCTGGCCGGCGCTCCTTTGGGCAACCGCCAGGTTCAATCGAAGGCTTGTCCTCCCCGTTATCGTTCTTGCGACCGCCATCAGCCTGACACTGGTCTGGTGGTATCGGGCCGATCCTCAGACCGTGTTCTACTTGATGCCGTTCCGCATCTTCCAGTTCGGGATCGGGGCCATTGTCCTGTGGCTACCAGTACCCGGTCGTCTTGCCGAACCGCTGCTTGCCGCAGGACTGGCGCTGATCGCCTATTCGGTATTCGGCCCTGCCATCGGCCTGTGGCCGGCGGTGGGTGCGGCCTTGGCCATCTACGCCGGCAGCGCCCGCTTCCTTGGCGCTATTCTCTCCAATCCGGTTGCCGCGTATGTCGGACGCATCAGCTATTCGGTCTATCTCGTTCACTGGCCTATGATCGTGTTCTGGCGGTACTATGTGGACCGCGCCATGACGCATCCCGAAATGGCCGTGCTTAGCGCTCTCTCCTTGCTTGGCGGTGCGGCGCTCTATCATGCCGTCGAAAAGCCGTTCCATGAAAAGCGCATTCTCGACAAAGGCCCGCGCTGGGTAGCACCGGCCGCTCTGGTTGCGTCCCTCATACTCATTTCCGGGCCGGCGCTGTCGGCTACCGATGGCTGGGCCTGGCGCATCGCTCCCGAAAATCTCGCGAAAGTCCGTGATCCCGCGAAATTCCACAAGGAAGAATTCGGCGGTGCCGGCTTTGAGGCGAACACCCCCATCATTCTCGGTTCCGGCACGCCAGCCTTCATTCTCGCCGGAGACAGCCACGGACAACATTTTGCCTATGGTCTGGACAAGGTTTTGAAAGACCAAGGCCGATCAGCCAAAGCCTTGTTCGACAACGGCTGCTTCATCGCACCCGGCCTCACCCGGTTCGGAACCAGCAAGCCCGACCATGACGCCTGCGCGGCCGAATATCCGAGACTCCTGGCCATGATGAAGGGCAACGATCTTCCCTTGATCCTCGCCTCGAGTTGGCTGACCTACCGTTCCAATACGGGGCCGATTGGAGGGAAAGCGCAGCGTTTCAAAACCGACACCGAGTACCGCGCCTTCATCTTCTCGAAAATCCTCGAAATCAAAAAGGACGCCGGCAGTCGGCCGATTTATCTCGTTGGCGACGTTCCCGGATCGGGAAGCGGAGGCGGCATCATCGGTTGCATATTGCGGCCTACGATGGCGCAGAAGCACTGCATCGACGCTTCGGCCGTCAAGGCCGACACCCTGCCGATCTTCTCCTTCAACGAAGCCATGAAATCATTCGCCGCAACCAGCGGAATGCAATTCGTCGACTCATTCGATGTTTTTTGCCAATCGGGCGAATGCCCTTCCATCCGGGACGGCCAGATCATGTATTCGGATGCAGGTCATCTATCCAAGGCAGGGTCGCTTGCCTTCGCCGAGCGCTTTGTCGCCGGTTTCCTGCCCTCTCCCCTGGCCGCCTCCAACTAGACCCTCCCGGAAACGTCCGTGCCTCAGATTAACCCTCCGTTAGGGTTAACAGAATATTTCTCGGTCGGGGAAGCCGGCCACCTGAGGCCGGCTGCGAGAATGGAGGCAGGGCCATGCGGGCGAAGCGGCGGGTTCAGTTGGCAAAAGGGCTTTGCGCCACCGCGATGCTTCTAGTGCTTGGGCTTGGCCTCAGCGGCTGCGGCACCGACAGGATGAGCACCGGTTCGATCGGCCGCTCCCGGGGACCGGCCGTCGAGACCATGTCGGCGAGCGAATTGCACAAGGCCGCGATCGCGCTCGGCGAGACCTACGCCAAGAACCCCAACGACCAACGCGTCGCCATCAAATACGCCACCGTCCTGCAGATGGACGGCGATCCCGACCAGTCGCTGGCGGTGATGCGCAAGCTCGCCATTGCCTATCCCAAGGACCGCGACGTGCTCGCCGCCTACGGCAAGGCGCTCGCCGCCAACGGGCAGCTCGAACCGGCGCTCGACGCCGTGCGCCGCGCCCAGACGCCGGAATATCCCGACTGGAAGCTGGTTTCGGCCGAGGGCGCCATCCTCGATCAGCTCGGCCAGAAGGACGAGGCGCGCCGGCTCTACCGCAAGGCGCTGGAACTGAAGCCGAACGAACCGTCGGTGCTGTCGAACCTCGGCATGTCCTATCTGCTGGGGGGCGACCTGCGCATGGCCGAGACCTATCTGCGCTCGGCGGCCGCGCAGCCCAGCGCCGACAGCCGCGTGCGCCAGAACCTCGCGCTCGCGGTCGGCCTGCAGGGCCGCTTCGACGAGGCCGAGAAGATCGCCGCGCAGGAACTGCCGCCCGACCAGGCGCAGGCCAACGTCGCCTATCTGCGCTCCCTGCTGTCGCAGCAGAACGCCTGGAACCAGCTCAAGAAGCAGGACAAGGGCAAGCCGGCGACGAACTGATTCCGGACGCCGCCCGGCTGGGGATAAAAGCCCGGCGAGATCGAACAAACTTCGCAGCCTTTTCAGGCTGTTAGGGCCACCGGTCCGTTTTCTTCGTCGAAATCTATCAACACCCTCTGCACCTCCTCCATACTTTTCGCGCCCGAAATGGAGAGCGGAATGGCTGGCTGGGAAGGAGAAGCGAACTGGAACCGCGATGTGCTGGAGCGCATCGTGGCGCTGCTGTTCGCGCTCGCCAATCTGGCCGACCTCGCCGCCGGCGCTCCCTATCTACGCCGCCGTCGGGTGCTCGAAATCCTGAGCCACGGCGAGGTCGAGGCGCGGGCCTTCCTTTTCGGCGGCGCGCCGGTTCCGTCCGATGCGTTGGAGAATACCGGCGACGCAACACGCCTCGCGGTGCGCTTCCGGGCGCTGGCGCTGGTGCTGTGCGCCCTGCTGGCGCAGGCCGCGCGGTTCGCGCTCCCCGGCGCGACCGGCGTGCGGGCCGACCGGTCGGCGCGCGCGATTTCCAGGCCGTCGGTTCGCTGGTTGGACGCCTCGCCGCCGCTCGCGCCGGACACGTCGTAGAGATAAGGATCCGGGGCTTCGTTGCCCGACTTCTCCTTGGGTCCACCACGAACCGGGAGCGTTCCTTGACAATGGCCAGGGCCGCAAGGCAGCGTGGCGACGACGACGTGCGCCTTTTCCTTTCCCCGTTCACGGTGAGAGGATGTCGATGAAGCCCGCAAGGGCGAACAGCGCCCCGCCCTACTGCGAACTGTCCTCTGTGGACTGGTGCTTGTCGCCGAAGATACCGCGCTGGCTGACCTGAATGCCGGCCGGCCCGAGGATGATGGCGAACAGGACCGGCAGGAAGAACAGGATCATCGGCACGGTGAGCTTCGGCGGCAGAGCGGCCGCCTTCTTTTCCGCCGCGTTCATGCGCATGTCGCGGCTTTCGGCGGCCAGCACGCGCAGGGCATGCGCCACCGGCGTGCCGTAGCGCTCGGCCTGGATGAGGGCCTGCGACACCGACTTGACCGATTCCAGGCCGGTGCGCGAGGCAAGGTTCTCATAGGCCTGCCGGCGTTCCTGGAGATAGGAGAGCTCGGCATTGGTGAGCACGAACTCCTCCGCCAGATCCACCGACTGCGTGCCGATCTCGTCGGCGACACGACGCAGCGCCGCCTCGACCGACATGCCGGATTCGACGCAGATCAGCATGAGGTCGAGCGCGTCCGGCCAGGCCATCTGGATCGACTGCTTGCGCTTGGTCGCCCGATTGGAAACGTAGAGTACCGGAAGATAGAAGCCGGCATAGGCGCAGACCACGCAGACGAAGAGCTTGATCAGGAAGGGCTGTTCGGCCAGACCGCCAAGCACGAGGATGTAGACGAGCGCCAGCGCGAAACCGACGAAAGGCAGCATCAGACGAAAGAACAGGAATTTCGTCAGCGGGTTCTGGCCGCGGAAACCAGCCATCTTGAGCTTCTGCATGGTGTTTTCGTCGACCAGCGCGCGCCTCAGGTCCAGCCGATCCACGATGGAGCGCATGCCGAGCGATTCCTGCTCGCGCAGGCCCTTGCGGCGGCGATCGGATTCGGCGGCGAGGCGGGCGCGCTGCTTGGCGCGCAGTTCGTCGCGCTCCAGCGCCACCGATTTCATGCGCGCCTTGAGCGGATTGCCGCCGAAGGCCGGCAGCAGGGTGAAGACGGTTGCAAAGACGGCGATGCCGACCAGCAACGCGATCAGGAACGAGGGATCGACCAGGGTCTTGATGGCTTGTCCGGACACGACCGCAGACTCCCGCTAGACCTCGAAATTCATCATCTTGCGCATCACGAAGATGCCGATCGACATCCACAGCCCCGCCACGCCGAGAATCAGGTTGCCGACATTGGTGGTGAACAGCGGCATGATGTAGCTCGGGCTGGTGAGATAGACGAGAAAGCCGACGATGAACGGCAAAGCGCCGATGATCGCGGCCGAGGCCTTGGCCTCCATCGACAAGGCCTGCACCTTGGCCTTCATCTTCTTGCGGTCGCGCAGCACGCGCGACAAATTGCCCAGCGCCTCGGAGAGGTTGCCGCCGGCCTGGGACTGGATCTGGATGACGATGCCGAAGAAGCTGGCTTCCGGGCACGGCATGGTTTCGGGCATGCGCAGCGCCGCCTCCGGGATCGACATGCCGAGCTGCTGCGAATCGACGATGCGGCGGAACTCCGTCTTGACCGGCTCCCGCGACTCGTTGGCGATCAGGCGGATGCCGTCGTTCAGCGGCAGGCCGGACTTGACGGCGCGCACGATGACTTCCAGCGCGTTGGGAAATTCATTGAGAAATGCCTTGACGCGGCGGCCGCGGCGGAAGGAGACGAACCAGCGCGGCAGGCCGAGCCCCCCCGCCAGCAGCACGCCAGGCAGGATGAGCAGCGGCGCGCCGACCACGAAGGCGACAAGAGTGAGCAGGAGGCCGCAGACGGCCGAATAGAGATAGAAGCGCTCGATCGTGACATTCATGCCGGCCTGGCGGATCTGCACCTTGAGCGGCGGCTTCTTGACGTTGACGTTCTTGACCTTCTGCTTTTCCTCGAGCTCCTTGAGCGAATCCTGCACGGACTTGCGCCGCTTGGCTGCTTCCGCCACCCGGTCGCGGGAGGCCTTGACCACGGCACGGTCCGTCTCGGCCGACTTGATGGTTTCGAGGCGCTTGCCGACCTGCTTCTCGCTGCTGATGCGGGCGAACAGCAGGGCATAGGCGACCGCGCCGGCGCTGAAGCCGGCGAGTACGATGAACGCCAGAACCGTGGGATCAATTCCAAACATCGGCGAAAGCCCCTGCGCCCTCAGTCAGCGCGCTTCTCCATCGCTTCCAGCGTGTTGGCGAGACGCTGTTCCTCGCCATAGTAGCGGGCGCGCTCCCAGAAATGCGGCCGGCCGATGCCGGTCGAGACATGCTCGCCGATCAGCCTGCCGTTCTGGTCCTCGCCCTTGATGTTGTAGAGGACGAGGTCCTGCGTGATGATAACGTCGCCTTCCATGCCGATCACCTCGGTGATGTGGGTGATGCGGCGCGAGCCGTCGCGCAGGCGCGCCGCCTGGATGATGACGTCGATCGAGCCGACGATGATCTCGCGCACCGTCTTCTGCGGCAGCGAGTAGCCGCCCATGGCGATCATCGATTCCATGCGATTCAGACATTCGCGCGGGCTGTTGGAGTGGATCGTGCCCATCGAGCCGTCATGGCCGGTGTTCATCGCCTGCAGCAGGTCGAACACCTCCGGTCCGCGCACCTCGCCGACGATGATGCGTTCGGGGCGCATGCGCAGGCAGTTCTTGACCAGGTCGCGCATCGTCACCTCGCCCTCGCCTTCCAGGTTGGGCGGGCGGGTTTCCAGGCGCACCACGTGCGGCTGCTGCAGCTGCAGTT
>CAZBBT010000123.1:0-8081 GCA_964490065.1 uncultured Mesorhizobium sp.
TTGCATGTGTTAAGCCTGCCGCCAGCGTTCGTTCTGAGCCAGGATCAAACTCTCATGTTGAATAAGACTTTGATTTGGCTTTCGTCGCATCGGCCTGGGCCGACGCAATCTGGTCACGCATGAATTGACGAGAACATTCACACCTAGATGCCAGAGGCATCGTCGGTAGTATTTATTCTCACCAGAAACGTGATCCGCCAAAGTCTCGTTCGAACCGTCTCATCCCTGGCGGGACAAGGGGTTCAGCAGGACTCTGCCGCCCACGTTTCTCTTTCTTCAATATTCAGTTTTCAAAGAACAGACATCGCAGACGCGGTGTCGTGGCCCGGTTCGCTTTTGGCTTTGGGGCCTTTCGAGTGTCGCTCACGCGGCTCTCTTGATTTCGTCCAACTTCGCGATCCCTAGAAGCGAACTTCTTGGTCGCCAGCAGCGTCGCCGCCGTCGTTGGTGAGGCGTATATAGTCGGGGGCGCCTCGAACTGTCAACAACGATTTCCAACTTTTTTGAATTTTTTGCGACGATTTTTTTCGGTCCCCTTTCGGCGGCTTTCGTGCCGTAACGGCAGCCCCAGCCCACCGCATTCCGCGTTCGGGCCGCATTGCCGCCGCAATAGCGTCGGACATCGCCATCGACGGGTCCACGGCCGTACCTGCCGATATACAGCTATATATAGGAAGGGTGTTGGCGCGAGTTCGGTTCGTTGACTTCACTTGCCGTGACAGGCAAATGTCATGGCTCGAAAATAAGCGGGATTCCCGCACAAAAAGCTCGCCTGGAAAAAGCAGCCGTTCTGGATGCAGGAAACCGAAGGGGTCATAGCCGAACTTGGCAGCGAGCCGCCGCTGATCGCGGATGGCCGCAGCGGCCCGCCCGACCGGCGCGAAGTTTCCGCGCGCTGGCTTTCCGGCACTTTCCTGACCGGCATCACCTCCTCCGTGCTGATGGGGGTTGCCTTGTTCGCCGCCCTGGACGGCCGCCAGCAACTCGCCACGCCGCCGGAGATCGCGGAGATCGCGGGACTGGCAAATTCGAACGACTCCGGCGAGGAGGCCAAGACCGCACGCCTGGTGCCGCTCCGGCAGATCGCCCGCGCCAAGGACAAGCGGCGCATGGAAGTCTCGATGGTCACCAAGAACGGCGACCGCGACGTCATCCACACCGTCCCGTTCGTCCAGGTGAAGATGAATCTGGCCGCCGGCCACACCACCACCCGCCCCTATCCTCCCTTCGACCCCATGCAGGTGTTCGGCGACGCCAATGCCGACGATGTCGCTTCGCCGCCGGTCGGCCAGATCTATGGCGCCAAGGTCGAGAGCGAGATGTCGCTCAAGACCGTCGACTTCCCGATCGAGACCGCCGCCTTCGATGAAAGCGACGACCTCTCCGCCGATGAGGTCGAAAGGGTCGTCCGCGAGGTGGGTGCCGACCTCGACGAGGGCGTGGTCCAGGTCGCCGCCCTGCACTATGTCGACCCGCAACGCTTCGGCGACCAGCTCGCCCAATCCATGGCCGGCACCTACGGCGTCAGGATCGTGCCGGAAAACGTCTCGGTGGCGCCGCGCACCGAGGCCGAAAGCGATGATGCGCCCTCCTTCGCCGAAGAGATCATCCCCTTCACCAAGGATTACGGCATCGCCGACGCCTTCGCCGATTCGGGCTACACCGGCGACGACGCGGTGGGAATGGCCGAGGCGATCGAAAAACTCCTCAATGCGCCGGCGCTGAAGGCGGGAACGGTTCTGCGCGTCGGCCTCGAAGTGCACGGCGACCAGGCCAGGATCGTGCGCACCGGCGTCTACGACAAGACCAAGCACATCGTTACCATCGCGCTCGACGACCGCGGCCAGTATGTTCCGGCACAGGAGCCGGAACAGAACCCGGAACTGCTCACCGCCTTCGACGATTCGCCGCCGCCGGTGGTGCGCGGCAGCCTGCCCGACATCTATGACGGCATCTACCGCGCGGCCTATTCCTATGGCCTGTCGAAGAAAATGACGCAGCAGCTTGTCCGGCTGCTCGCCTCCGACGTCGACTTCCGGTCGCGGCTCAGCCCTACCGACCGCATCGAGGTCCTGTTCTCGCAGCCCGACGACGAAGACAGTGCGACCGCCGATTCGGATCTGCTCTATATCTCGGCCTCGATCGGCGGTGCGACGCGCAACCTCTACCGCTTCCAGTTCCAGGACGGCACGTTCGATTATTTCGACCAGGACGGCAACAGCGCCGAGCAGTTCCTGCTGCGCAACCCGCTGCCGGCCGGCCATTTCCGGTCGGGCTTCGGCGCCCGCAAGCATCCGATCCTGGGCTATGTTCGCATGCACACCGGCGTCGACTGGTCGGCCCCCGTGGGCACGCCGATCATCGCCGCCGGCAACGGCGTCATCGAGAAGGCCGGCTGGGCCGGCGGCTACGGCAAGCAGATCATCATCCGCCATGCCAACGGCTACGAGACCTCCTACAACCACCAGAGCGCCTTCGCCAAGGGCATCAAGCCGGGAGTGAAGGTGCGCCAGGGCCAGATCATCGGCTATCTCGGTTCGACCGGACTGGCCACCGGCCCGCACCTGCACTACGAGCTGATCGTCAACGGCACCAAGGTCGACCCGATGCGCGTGCGCCTGCCGCAGGGCCGGTCGCTGAAGGGCGACGACCTCGTCGCCTTCCAGCGCGAACGCGAGCGAATCGACGACCTGCTGAAGCAGCAGGAGTCGGATCCGCTGAAAGTGGCCAGCGCTAAGGTAGGGGAGTAAGGGAATAGGGGAGTAGGGGAAATCAGTGGAGCCACTCCCCTATTCCCCTTATTCCCCTATTCCACAAACTCCACCGTCACGCCCGGCTTGACCAGCTTCGCCAGTTCGTTGGCGTCCCAATTGGTCAGGCGCACGCAGCCGTGGCTCTGCGTCTTGCCGATCTTCGAGGGTTCCGGCGTGCCGTGGATGCCGTAGGTCGGCTTGTCGAGCGCGATCCAGATCGAGCCCACCGGCCCATTCGGCCCCGGCGGGATGGTCAGCACACGATCGTTGTCGCCCTGCTTGAAGTTGATCTTCGGATTGTAGGTGTAGTTGGGATTGAAGGCGACGCGCGACACCGCGTGCGTGCCGCTGGGCGAAGGCGTATCGCTCGAGCCGATCGTGGCCGGATAGGCGGCGACCAGCTTGCCGGCTTCGTCATAGGCGAGGACCTGCTCCTTGCTCTTGTCGGCGACGATGCGCGTCACCGGCGTCGAGACGAGCCTGCCGAAATTGGCCACCTTGATGATGGTGCCCGGGCGATCGAAATTGACGCCGGGATTGAGCGCTTTCAGATAGGCCTCGTCCATGTGGAAGCGCTCGGCGAGTGCCTCGGTGACCGAGGTGTAGGAAAGCCGCTCCAGCTTCGCCTTGGCGCCGTAGTCCTCCGGCACGGAGGCGACGTATGGCCCGGCGGCATCTTCCGGCGTGATCGTGTAGCGGGCGAAGGCGTCGCCGCCCGACTTGGCCAGCGCCTCCTCGATGCCGGCGGCGTCCGTCGTCCTGAGATGGGTGCCGGTGATGCCGCGATAGGCTTCCAGCGCCTTGTCGACATTGGAACCGAACCGGCCGTCGATGACGCCGGGCGAGGCGCCGAAGCGGTCGAGCAGAACCTGAAGCGCCGCGATGTCCTGGCGCGAGCCGAGCGAGAGAGAGGGATCGACGGTGACCTTGCCGATATCGGACGGCGCGGAAGGTTCGTCGGCGGGCGCCGTTCGGTTCAGGCCGCCGGGTTGCGCGGGCTCGATCGAAGCCTCGTCGAGCGGCTTGCGCTCGACCGGGTCTTCCCGCGCCAACGGAGGCTGCCCGAAATCGTCCTCATAGCCGCCGCCGGGCGCGGGCGGAAACGCGTCGTTTCCATAGGCCCCCTCACCATAGGAATCGTCGCCGTAAGGACCGTCGTAGCGGTCTTCGGGTATGACGAGCAGGTTCTCCTCCTGGCGCTGGCGGCGGCGCAGGCGGGCCATGTCGTCGGGATCGTCGAGATAATAACGGTCGGAGCCGGGCGGTGGCTGGTCGAGGCGGCGCGCCCGCTCGCGCAACCGCAAGGCGCGGCGATCGAAGCGCGAGCCCGGCGGCTGCACGGCGATGACCCGGCCGGTCTCGGCATCGACGATGACGCGGTTGCCGCGGCCGTCATAGAACACTTCGAGGCTGCCCGCCTGGGCGAGACGAATCGCGCCCGGTGCGTCCGCGCCCCGCGCCGGCTGCGGAATGATCGTAGGCGAAGCAACCGCTCCCGAGACGCCAAGCCCGGCAGCGAGCGCCGAGAGAAAGAAAATCATGCGGACCATGTGGCCAAAAATCTCCCGTCGTTCCTGCCGCCGCCCCGGCCGCTCCCGCGCGGCGAAGCGCTTCGCCACGCAACCAATCACCCTGCCTATTGGTTCCAACATGAACCGGGCATGAAAATGGCGGCGCGCGTCATCATCGCCACGCTGCGGAAAATCCGCCCTGGCCATTGTCAAGGAAGGCTCCCTTCGCGCCGGAAGGGAAAAGCCGGGAAACGGGCGCACGGCCAAGCCGAGCGGCGAAGCGCCGGGTCTTACGACGTGTCGGGCGCGGACGGCGCCGGGACGTCCAGCCGGCGAACCGCCGGCCCGGAAATCCCGTGCGACGGCCGGCCGACTTGCGTGTCGGTCGCGCCGGGCCGAGCGAACCGCGCGGCCTGCGCCATCAGGGCGCACAGCACCAGCGCCAGCGCCCGGAAACGCATCGCAAGCCGCTCCGCGTCGCCGGTATTCTCCAACGCTTCGGACGGAACCGGCGCGCCGCCGAACAGGAAGGCCCGCGCCTCCACCTCGCCGTGGCTCAGAATCTCCAGCACCCGCCGGCGGCGAAGGAAAGGAACGCCGGCGGCAAGGTCGGCCAGGCTGGCGAGCGCGAACAGCAGCGCCACGATGCGCTCCAGCACATCGACGCTCCAGTTCGCTTCTCCGTTCCAGTCTTCCATTCCGGTCTCCGTTTCAGGCCGGACAAGTATGCGGGAGGCTTTGGGGGGTGTGAATAGAAATCGGGGTCTGTCCCATGAGATTGGCTGTTAAACCAGGCTTTGAGGCCTTCGGGAGGTTCACGATGCGCCACAGCCAATGCGCCGTTCGGCACTCTTTCGAGGAAGAGATCGAGAGGTTTCCCTGCGGCCTCAGGACGATTGCAGCTGCAGGAAAGAGTCTGCGGCATCGCGGGCGCGAAGCCCGGCTTCTTCAGGCGTCGGCGGGCCGACGAGGCGAAGCAGCAGCCCGATCATCAGATCACCCCAGAGCAAGGCCAGAAACTGATTTGCCATTTCGGTCGGGTCGCCGCTCAGCAGGCCACGCGCCTGCGCCTTCTCAAGCACCGCCGTCAGTTCCCTGCGCGCGGTTGCCCGACCGATCGAATCCAGCGTCGCCGCGATCTCCGGCGCCCGTTCGGCTTCGGCGATCGCAAGCCGGAAGACACCGACGACAGCCGAATCACTGACCTCGCGAAGCAGCCTCGCTCCGAACCCCGCCAGCGCATTGGCGAGACTTTCGCGGTCACCGGGCTCGGGCATATCGGCCGGTTGGCGCATACGGCCGGCGCGCTCGGCAATGCAGGCGGCCAGCATGTCGTGCTTGTTGCCGACCAAGGCATAGAGTTCGCGCTTGGAGACCCTCGCACGGGTCGCGATCTCCAGCATGCTCGTGCGCGAATAGCCATGCGCGCTGAAAGCCGCGAAGGCGGCATCGAGAATGCGCGTCCGGGCCGGCGTCGTCGCTGCGTCGGCCGGCGACGGCGAAGTCTCCGACGCTCCCATCATGTCAGCTTCCTTGACTCTGGTACCAATCGGTACCATCCTTACAATATTCATGCTGGGCGGGATAGTCCCGACAGGAGGTGCGCATGTCGCCATCGGCTATTTTTGGAATCCAACTTGTTCTCGGCTACGTACCGTGGCTTCTTTTGCTCACCGCCTATGGCTGGCCCAGGCTGAGATCGATGGACCACGTCCAGGCGCAGCGCGCCATCGCCATGCTGCACAGCTTCCGCTTCTTCGGGCTGGTCTTCATCCTGCCGGGTGTCGTCGGCCCCGATCTGCCGTCAGGCTTTGCAACGTCCGCAGCATACGGCGATTTCGCCACCTGCCTTCTGGCCATGCTGGCGCTGCTGACCGTTCGGGTGCGCCCGCTGTTCTGGCTTTTCGTCGTCGCCTTCAATGTCGTGGGAGCAGCCGATCTCCTCGTCAACTACTACCACGGCGCCCGCTTCGGGCTTCCTGAACGGGCGGGAGAACTGGCGGCAGTTTACTGGATTCCGATCCTCTATGTGCCAGTCTTGATGATCACGCATATCCTTGCGTTCTATCTGCTGGTGCGGCAGCCACGAGCGGCTCAAGCCTTTGCCGGAGGAGCGGCGCCCTGATCGGGCATATCCACTGCCTGCATCCCGGCCATCAGTGCATATGATGTCTGAGTTTTGTTTCCTCGGCCCTTCGCCGCGAGCCGTCCGTATCGTTTTTCCTGCAACGGCGGGTTTCGTCGGACCTCGTCTCGCGCGGGACGGGCAGAAAACTCTTCACCGCCACGCTCGATCTCCCCACCAGCATGCCGTAGAATTTCGTCACTGCCTGTCGATAGGTAAGATGACTGGTTGGCATTTGTCGTCCTTCCCTGTTGGAGCCGGAGGTCGTTCTGCCTCCGTTTCATACTTTGGGTTGATCCCGTTACGCTTTCTTGCGTTTGACGGCTTGCTTCAGCGTCGATGATGGCTCGCCTGCTTCCGTCGCCTCCCTCGCAAGCCTGGCTAGCCTCAACCGCTCCGTCTTGCGATTCCGCGCGGCAGCTTCGTTCTCGATGATCTCACGTACGACTTTGGTCGTCGCATCCTGCCTCGTTTCGATGGCCGTCGGCTTGGGCTTGAACGTTCCGGGCGGTACTGCGGGGTGTCGCATGGGGCAGTCTCCTGTCAGAAAGAAAAAAGGCCGGGACTTGCCCGACCTCTCTCATCCGCGCTCTGCGGCCGGTGCCAGTACATCCGTGGTCAAAGGCCCGAGCGCAATAACTAAGCGGCCTGAAGGTTCTCGGCCGCGCTCTTACCGCTGCGATTGTCCTTCACGACGTCGAAGCTGACCTTCTGGCCCTCGACGAGCGAACGCATTTCGGCGCGCTCGACGGCGGAGATATGGACGAAGACGTCCGGCTGTCCGTTGCCGAGTTCGATGAAGCCGAAGCCCTTGGTGGCGTTGAAGAACTTGACGGTTCCAGTATTCATGACGATTTCCTTTCAATCATTCATAGAAAAATCCCTGCCGCGCGGAATGCACGACAAACGGTTCAGATCGATTTTGAGAGAGGAAGATCGCCGAAGACGCGTTCGCGTCAGAAACAAAGTTCGACAAGCAAGACCGATATTTGGAGTATAGTGCCTGACGGTGTTCGAAACAAGGCAAGGCTGGAAATAATCTTCCAGTCATGCCTTCGCAAATACCCTCCGGCCTTGCGGCCGGAGGGTATTTGATCGGTCGTCGACAATCGGCCTGAGGCCGGCGCTTACGCAGCCGCTTCCTCCTTCACCACGGTAGGCTTGGACCGGAAATTCAGCCTGTCCGAGCCGGCCGTCACCTTCACGGTCGAGCCGTCCTTGATGTCGCCCATCAGGATTTTTTCCGCCAGCGGGTCCTGCAACTCCTTCTGCATGACGCGCTTCAGGGGGCGCGCGCCGTAGGCGGGGTCGTAGCCCTTCTCGGCCAGCCACTCGACCGCGTCCTTGTCGAGGTCGAGCGCGATCTTGCGGTCGACAAGCAGCTTCTCCAGCCGCTTCAACTGAATCTCGACGATCTTGCCCATGTCCTGCCGGCGCAGCCGGTGGAACAGGATGATCTCGTCGACGCGGTTCAGGAACTCCGGCCGGAAATGGCCGCGCACGACTGTCATCACCTCGTCGCGCACCAGGTCGACATCCTGGTCTTCGGTGAGGTTGACCAGGAATTCCGAACCGAGGTTCGAGGTCATGACGATCAGCGTGTTGCGGAAGTCCACCGTGCGGCCCTGGCCGTCGGTCAGCCGACCGTCGTCCAGCACCTGCAACAGCACGTTGAACACGTCCGGATGCGCC
>CAZBBT010000124.1:0-7939 GCA_964490065.1 uncultured Mesorhizobium sp.
CCGGTGTACTGCCAGAAGGTGAAGGGATGGCTGCCGTATTTCTCGCGCGGGTGGCCGGCGACCGAGCGCAGCCAGAATGGGTAGCCGTGGAAGGAGGAAAGGTTGTTGTCGTCGAAGAAGTCGACCGAGGTGTAGATGATCGGCTTCTTGCCGTAGTGGCGTTCGACCATGGTGAGGAAGGTCCGCATCTCTGCGCGCACGGTTTCGGCCGGTGGGCGGAGCTTGCAGGTGGGCGAATGCGGGTTCCACTCCATGTCGAGCACGGGGGGAAGGGCGCCGCGCTCCTTCGGCACGTGGTCGATGAACCATTCGGCCTGTTCGTTGGCGGGACGGCAGAAATAGTAGAAATGATAGGCGCCGCGCGGGATTCCGGCCGCCCGCGTGCCGGCCCAGTGGCGCTCGAAATTCTCGTCGTAGCGGTCGCCGCCTTCCGTCGCCTTGACGAAGGCGAACGAGATGCCGGCGTCCCTTGCCGCCGACCAGTCGATGTTGGTCTGGTATTTCGCCACGTCGGTGCCGTGGACGGCATAGGTCCAGGGCGCGCCGCTGTCCCATTCGTGCGGATCGGAATCGGCGAAGCGCGGCGCACGCACGGCGACCGTCGGCGCCTCCGACGGGGAAGAAGGCGCAAGGTCGGCCAACCCTCCCGCGGTGGAGCAGGCGCCGAGCACGGCCAGCGAAATCAATGCCGCGAAACGGCGCATATCCTCTCCGAGGCCGGGCGTCTCCGGCGCTTGTGGGGCGCTTCTGTCGGTGATCCTGTCCCGCGTCCGCTTGCCCCACAGAAGCGTCCGGGTTTCCGTGTCATCGCCGATCATGGTTGATATTCGGTTGATGGCGCTCGACACAACCTGAGATTTGCGGGAGCAATGGCGGCGAATCCATGGCGGAGACCATCGAGGCGGACATGCGCATTGTCTTGAATATCCTGAAAGGACTGCTCGGGCTGGCGTTGCTGGCCGTCGCTGCGCTGTTCGCATGGCTCTACTTCGCGCCGCCGGACCTGATTCGCGTCGGCTCGGGCTATTCGGCCAAGATCGTCTGCTCGAATGTTTTCCTCGCCTGGCGCGACCCCGCTGAGGTTCTGGCGGTGGACGTGCAGGCGCCCGGCCACCCGCTTCTCAGGCTGATGAAAGTGGATGTCGACCGTGAGGCCGGCACCGTATCGGCCGGCCTGCTCGGCTTTCTCGGCGAAAGCGTCGCCGTCTTCCGCGACGGGCTGGGCTGCACCAGCGTGCCGGACGGCGACGTGGAGATGGCGAAGGCTCTCACCGGCCCGGCGTTGACGCCTGCGGCGGCTCTCGACGACTTGTGGCCGCAAGGCGAGCGGGTCGAGCCTTCGCAGGACCCGGAACTGGCGAAGCTATTGGACGATCCGGAGCTGGCGGGCGAGGGGATGCGCGCCATCGTGGTGGTGAAGAACGGCCGCATCGTCGGTGAACGTTACGGCGAGGGCTTTTCGGCGTCGACTCCGCTGCTCGGCTGGTCGATGACCAAGACGGTCAACGCCGCCATCATCGGCACGCTGGTCAGGGACGGCCGCATCACGCTCGACCGGAAGGGCCTGTTCGCGCCCTGGAAGGCGGACGGCCGCGCCGAAATCAGCGTCGCCGACCTGATGGCGATGGCGAGCGGGCTGGAATTCAACGAGGATTATGGCGACGTCACCGACGTGACGCGGATGCTCTATCTGGAGCCGGACATGGCCGCCTTCGCTGCCGACAAGCCGTTGACGGAACCGGTCGGCACGGTCTTCTCCTATTCCAGCGGCACGGCCAACCTGTTGTCGCGGATCTGGCAGGACGCCATCGGCGACGAGGACAAGGCGCTGGCCTGGCCGCGGCTCAAGCTGTTCGATCCGCTCGGCATGCGGAGCGCGGTGCTGGAGGCGGACGAGCAGGGCACCTTCGCCGGTTCGTCCTACATGTATGCGACGGCGCATGACTGGGCCCGCTTCGGCCAGTTCCTGCTGCAGGAGGGGAGTTGGAACGGCAACCAGGTCCTGCCTCCCGGCTTCGTCGCCTGGATGCACGAGCCTTCGCAAGCCTCGAAAGCCTACGGCAAGGGCCAGGTGTGGATCGAGGCGCCGGGCGACGAGGAGAACCCCGGCGCGGGCGTCGCCGCCGGCCTGCCGGCCGACACGTTCTGGATGGAAGGCCACGACGGCCAGACGGCCGCGATCGTCCCGTCGAAGCAACTGGTCGTGGTGCGGATGGGACTGACGCCGTCGAAGCTGGGGTACAGGCCGCAGGGGCTGCTTGCGGAGGTCATTAAGGGAGTAGGGGAGTAGGGGGAAGACTTCCCTTATTCCCCTATTCCCTTACTCCCCTAGTGATACCCGATATCCGCCCTGACCTTGCCGCGGAAAACCCAGTAGGACCAGCCGGTGTACATCAGGATCACCGGCAGCAGGAACAGCGTGCCAACTGCGAGGAAGGCCTGCGTGCTGGCGTCCGAGGCCGCGTCCCACAGCGTATAGACATGCGGCACGATCATCGGCCACAGGCTGATGGCGATGCCGAGGTAGGAGACGAGGAACAAGCCGATCGCGGCGACGAAGGGCGCGGCTTCCGACCTGTTGTTGAGCGAGCGCCATTCCAGAAGCCCGAGCAAGGCCGTGACGATCGGCACCGGCGCGAGGAAAAGAACGTTCGGCCAGGAGAACCAGCGTGCGGCGATGTCGGCATTCATCAGCGGCGTCCACAGGCTGACCAGCCCGATGGCCACGAACACGCCGAGGAAGCACCAGCGGCCGAGTTTTCGGGCGCGCGCCTGCAAGTCGCCTTCGGTCTTGAGGATCAGCCAGCCGGCGCCGAGCAGGCCGTAGCCGAACACCAGCGCCACGCCGGTGAGCACCGAGAAGGGCGTGATGAAATCCCAGGACGAGCCGGCGAAATGGCGGCCGTCGACCTCGAAACCCTGGATGAAGGCGCCCAGCACCATGCCCTGCGCGAAGGTGGCGATCGTCGAGCCCCAAGTGAAGCCGTGGTCCCAGAAGGTCTTGTGCTCGGCGTCGCGGAAGCGGAACTCGAAGGCGACGCCGCGGAAGATCAGCGCCAGAAGCATCACCAGGATCGGGAAATAGACGGCGGGGATGATGATGGCGAAGGCGAGCGGGAAGGCGGCGAGCAGCGCCAGCCCGCCCAGCACCAGCCAGGTCTCGTTGCCGTCCCAGATCGGCGCGATGGAGTTCATCACCATGTTGCGGGATTCGGTGTCCGGCTGGAAGCCGTAGAGCATGCCGACGCCGAGGTCGAAGCCGTCGAGGATGACGTAGAAGCAGACGCCGACGCCGAGGATCAGTGTCCACAGCGGCACGAAATCGAGAACCAGCGCGTTCATGGCCGGTCTCCCTTCTCCGCCTGCGGCAGGGCGCGGACCGGTCCTTCGGGGCGGCCGCCCTCTATGGCGTCCAGTTCGTCGTCGGCCTCGCCAGGCCCCTTCTTCACGAAGCGCGCCATGATGAGCAGGCCGGCCGGAAAGATCACCAGATAGGCGGCCATGTAGCCCAGCAGGGAAAGCAGCACGTCGAAGCCGGTGAGCGAGGGCGAGACGGAATCGGCGGTTCTCAGCAGCCCGTAGACGGTCCAGGGCTGCCGACCGACCTCGGTCGTCGTCCAGCCGGCGAGCACGGCGACGAAGCCGAGCGGCGCCACCCACTGACATCCCCGCAGGAACCATCCAGCCGTGGCGAGATTGCCTTTCCAGCGCAGCCACAGGCTGACGGCCACCGTCGCCAGCATGACCAGCCCGATGCCAACCATGATGCGGAAGGCGAAGAAGGGGATGGCGACCGGCGGACGGTCCTCGCGCGGAAAATCCTTCAGGCCGCGGATTGTGCCGTTCACGTCATGCGCCAGGACTAGCGAGCCCAGCAGCGGCACCTGGACGACAAAACGGTTGGTCTCGTTCTCCTCGTCGGGAATGGCGAAGAGGTTGAGCGGCGCGCGGCTTTCGGTGTCCCAATGCGCCTCGATCGCCGCCAGCTTGGCCGGCTGGTGCTCCAGCGTGTTCAACCCGTGCAGGTCGCCGAGCAGTATCTGGAGCGGCACCAGCGCGGTGAGCAGCCACAGCGTCATCGAGAGCATCAGCGAGGCTTCCGCGACCGCGCGCCCGCGGCGCATCAGCCAGGCCGCGACGCCGACAACGACGAAGGCGGTGGTGACGTAGAAGCCGACCACGGTGTGGCCGAGCCGGTAGGGGAAGGACGGGTTGAAGATGATCTCGCTCCAGTCCCTCGGGAAGAAGCGGCCGTCGACTAGTTCGTAGCCGGCCGGCGTCTGCATCCAGCTATTGGCCGAAAGGATCCAGAAGGAGGACAAGAGCGTGCCGAAGGCAACCATCACCGCCGCCACGAAATGCGCGCCCGGCGGCACCAGCTTGCGGCCGAACAGAAGGACGCCGAGGAAGGCGGCTTCGAGGAAGAAGGCGGTCAGGCCCTCATAGGCGAAGAGCGGCGAGAGAACATTGGCGGTGGCGTCGGCGTAGCGGCTCCAGTTGGTGCCGAACTGGAAGGGCATGACGATGCCGGACACCACGCCCATGCCGAAGGCAACGGAGAAGATCTTGATCCAGAAGGAGGAGACGCGCAGGTAGATATCGCGGCCGGTGGCGAAGTGCAGGCCCTCCAGCAGCGCGATGTAGGAGGCCAGGCCGACGGTAAAGGCCGGCAGCAATATGTGCCAGGCGATGACCCAGGCAAACTGCAGCCGCGACAGAAGAAGCGGTTCGAGGTCCATGTCGGCAATCCTTCGCAGCGTGGACTCGTGCCGGCAAAGGTAGCACCGCAAGGGGCGGGGGCAAGCGGAGCGTGTGCCGCTGCGGCGAAATGCGCTTTCGGGCGCGATCGTACCTGCGGATGTCTGGGTTGTGGCGCGGCGCGAACCCTCCGACCAACCCCTTCGGCTTTTGGGAAGCGCGGCGACAACGCCTCACAAATCCGTGATTGCTATTACAGCGTGATACGCAACGTGACGAAACCGAAGTTGCATTCGCGCATTTTTTTGGCGACCGCTCCTGTTTGAGGGGGCGTTGTTGCGAAGGAGAGATGTTATGAAGAAACTTGTTCTTGCTTCTGTTTCGGCCCTTGCTCTGCTCGGCGTTGCCGCCTGCAGCGACAGCGGCACCGACACGACCACGACCCAGAGCACCAACCCGCCGGCCACCGAACAGCCGATGCAGCCGGCGACGCCGGAAGCCACTCCTCCGGCCGACAATGGCACGCAGCCGGCTCCGGCCGCTCCGGCCAACTAAGGGTCCAGCCCGAAATCAGCGAGAAGGCCGGCTTCGCGCCGGCCTTTTTCGTATGGCGGACACTGGATCGTGATGACGGCCGACCGGTATGCAGAAACGTCCTGCTTGATAGGCTCCGGCGGTTCGCTTTAAGAAGCGGCCATGTCGATTTGGGATCGCATAGGCGACTTCGTCGCGCGCATATCGTCCTCGGCCGCGTCCGGCATCGCCGAAATGGTCGAGACGCTGCGCAATGTCTTCAGCAGCGACCCGGAGTTGCGCCGCCGCGTCGCGTTCTCCGTGGCGATGATCGCGCTGTCGGCCAAGATGGCCAAAGCCGACGGCGTCGTGACGCAGGACGAGGTACACGCCTTTCAGCAGATCTTCGAGGTTCCACGCGACCAGGTGCGCAACGTCGCCAGGCTCTACGATCTGGCCAAGCAGGACGTTGCCGGCTTCGAGGCCTATGCCGAGCAGATGTCGCGGCTGTGCGGCTCCGGCCACACCAATTGCCGGATGCTGGAGGATATTCTCGACGGCCTGTTCTTCATCGCCACGGCCGATGGCGTGCTGCACGAGCGCGAGGGACGGTTCCTGCATCGGGTCGCCGAAATCTTCGACATCGAGGAAAGCCACTACCAGACGATCATGACGCGCCACGTCCATCTCGGTCAGGCC
The DNA here is from genome assembly GCA_964490065.1 of uncultured Mesorhizobium sp. GTDB lineage: Bacteria > Pseudomonadota > Alphaproteobacteria > Rhizobiales > Rhizobiaceae > Mesorhizobium. The sequence continues at coordinate 5,911 of CAZBBT010000124.1, forward strand.
GACCCCTACGTCATTCTCGGCATCGACCGCGGGCGCCCCTTTGCCGATGTCAAGAAGCGCTATCGCCAACTGGTGGCTGACAATCATCCCGATCGGCTGATCGGACGCGGCTTGCCGCAGGAATTCATCAAGATCGCAACCGCCCGGCTGGCGGCGATCAACGCCGCCTACGAGACGATCGAACGCGATCTCGCCCCCGCATGAGCGGGTTTTCACCCGATCATGCCGGGGCCGAAGTGCGGGTTTCACCGAATTTCGGGCAGCGGAGCGATACTACCGCGCCGGATATGATCGTTCTCCACTACACCGGCATGGAAAGCGGCGGTGCGGCGGAAGCCTGGCTGTGCGATCCGGCGAGCGAGGTGTCCTCGCACTATCTGGTCCACGAGGACGGCCGCATCGTGCAGATGGTGCGCGAATCCGATCGCGCCTGGCACGCCGGCAAAAGCTCGTGGCAGGGGCGGACCGACATCAACTCCTGCTCAATCGGCATCGAGATCGTCAATCGGGGCCACACATTCGGTTACAGGGCTTTCCCGAAAAAGCAGGTCGCGGCCGTGATCGAACTGTGCCGCGACATCATGGCGCGCCAACCCGTCCGGCCGGAGAGAGTGCTGGCGCATTCCGATGTGGCACCCGGCCGCAAGGTCGATCCCGGCGAGAAATTTCCCTGGAAGACACTTGCCGAGGCCGGCGTCGGCCTGCTCGTCCCGCCGGCGCGGATCACGCGAGGCCCGGCGCTCGCTTTCGAAACCGCGGGCCCGGCGGTGGAAGAGTTGCAATCCTTGCTTTCCTACTATGGTTACGGTCTCGACATCACCGGCGTCTTCGATGAGCGGACGAGGACGGTCGTCGCCGCTTTCCAACGCCATTTCCGCCCTCGCCTCGTGGACGGCGTCGCCGACCGCTCGACGCTGGAGACCTTGCACCGGCTGGTCGCCGCACTGGCTTCGTAATGTATCCAAGTGATCGCTTTTTTAGAACGAGATTACATTGTGTCACGCAAAGTGACCTGAGCGGCCCTTATTGACGCTCATTCGGGTCGCAAAGGCGGATTTCCCGCCGATGCCGGCCATGATCCTTCCTCCGGCATCCAATTGTAAGTCCCCGCGCGCAACACAAGCCGCGGCAAGCCAGAACAGGACTCATGCACAGATTGTCAGTTTTTGCGGCAGCCTCCGCTGCCGGCGTGATCGCTTTTGCCATCGGTACGGCCGAGGCCGCTCCGCTCAACCAGAGGGATGGGTTCTCGCAGCCTCCCGTGGTTTCCAGCCCCGCGACAGCCAAGGCCGAGAAAACCAAGGATAAAAAGACTGCAAAGCGGACCACGAGCAAGAAACAAGTCGCCAAGGCGACAGCGAAGAAGAAGCACACGACGAAGACGGCACGCCGGAAGACCACGCGCATCGATCTCACACAGACCGCATCGATCCGCACGCAGGTCGGCGCGCCGTCGGTGACGACGGCTGGTGACGGTCGCTACTCGGCCATCGTGGCTCGCTACGCCGCCGAATACGGCGTGCCGGCATCGCTGGGCCATGCCGTGATCCGGATCGAGAGCAATTATCGGGCGAATACGACCGGCAGGGCCGGCGAGGTCGGGTTGATGCAGATCAAGCCGGCCACCGCGCGGATGCTGGGCTATGGCGGCTCGGTGAAAGGTCTCTACGATCCCGAGACCAACATCAAGTACGGCATGAAGTACCTCGCCATGGCGCAGGATCTGGGCGGCGGCACCACCTGCGGCACGATCCTGAAATACAATGCCGGCCATGCGGCGACCCGCATGAATCCGGTTTCCTCGGCCTATTGCCGGAAGGTGAAGGTGCAGTTGGCGTCGGCCGGCGATCCTGCTTGACGAGGAGCCGGCGAGCGATCGCCGGCTTTTTCGTTTGCGTTTTGCCGCACAAATCCCTTTATACGCCGTGCCAGCCGGCCGGGCGGCCGCACCCGCGAATGCCGAAAGGCTGCGGGTGAGGAAAGTCCGGGCTCCATGGAGACACGGTGCCGGCTAACGGCCGGCGGGGGC
>CAZBBT010000125.1:0-7791 GCA_964490065.1 uncultured Mesorhizobium sp.
CCGGCTTCGAGATCGCGGCCCTCGTCAATCGCTCCGACGTGCCGCTGCCCGGCGGGCTGGCCGGCCACGCGATCCGCAAGGAACCCTTCGTGGACGTCATCCGCGCGACGAAGCCGGACGTGGCCGCCATCGCCACCTATTCCGACAGCCACGCCGACTACGCGGTGGCGGCCCTGGAGGCCGGCTGCCATGTCTTCGTCGAAAAGCCGCTGGCGACGACGGTGGCCGACGCGCGCCGCGTCGTCGATGCCGCCAAGGCGAACGGGAAAAAACTCGTCGTCGGCTATATATTGCGCCACCACCCGTCATGGATGCGGCTGATCGCCGAAGCGCGCAAGCTTGGCGGCCCCTACGTCTTCCGCATGAACTTGAACCAGCAGTCCTCCGGAAAGACCTGGGACACGCACAGGCAGTTGATGCGGACCACGTCGCCCATCGTCGACTGCGGCGTGCACTATCTCGACGTCATGCTGCAGATCACCGACGCGAAACCGGTCGAAGTGCGCGGCATGGGCGTGCGGCTCTCCGACGAGATCGCGCCCGACATGTACAATTACGGCCATCTGCAGGTGCTGTTCGACGACGGCTCGGTCGGCTGGTACGAGGCCGCCTGGGGGCCGATGATCTCGGAGACGGCCTTCTTCGTGAAGGACGTCATGTCGCCCAGGGGCTGTGTGTCGATCGTCATGCGCGAGGGCGCGAAGTCGGACGACATCGACACGCACACGAAAACCTCGACCATCCGCCTGCATTCGGCCGCAACTGGCCCGGACGGGCGGTTCGCGAAGCCCGACGAGCTTCTGTCTATGGCGGGCGAGCCCGGCCATCAGGAACTGTGCGACGCCGAGCAGGCCTTCCTGCTCAAGGCGATCCGCGAGGACATCGATCTGACCCGCCACATGGACGACGCCGTGAAATCGCTGGCCGTCTGCCTCGCCGCCGACGAGAGCGTGCGCACGGGAAAGGCCGTCAAACTTTGAGGGAGATATCGTGGGCTCACTGAAAATCGAGCAGGTAAAAAAATCCTTCGGCAATGTGGACGTGCTGAAAGGCATCGACCTCGCCGTGAAGGACGGCGAGTTCGTCGTCTTCGTCGGCCCGTCGGGCTGCGGGAAATCGACGCTGCTGCGCGTCATCGCCGGACTGGAGGATTCCACGTCGGGACGCGTCGTCATCGACGGCGACGACGTGTCGGCCACGCCGCCGGCCAAGCGCGGCATCGCCATGGTGTTCCAGACCTACGCGCTCTATCCGCATTTGACCGTGCGCGACAACATGGCGCTGGGCCTCAAGCAGGCGGGCGAGCCGGCGGCCGAGATCGACAAGCGCATCGGTGCCGCCTCCGCCATGCTGGGCCTCGAGCCGTATCTCAAGCGCCGCCCGGCGGAACTGTCCGGCGGCCAGCGCCAGCGCGTCGCCATCGGCCGCGCGGTCGTGCGCGAGCCGAAGCTTTTTCTCTTCGACGAGCCGCTGTCGAACCTCGATGCCGCACTTCGCGTCAATACGCGGCTGGAGATCGCGCAGCTTCACCGGCGGCTGAAGGCGACGATGATCTATGTCACCCACGACCAGGTCGAGGCGATGACGCTGGCCGACAAGATCGTCGTGCTGAACGCCGGCCGCGTCGAGCAGGTCGGCGCGCCGATGGAGCTTTACAATTCACCCGCCAACGAATTCGTCGCCGGCTTCATCGGTTCGCCCAAGATGAACTTCATCGACGGCGCGCGGCTCGGCGAAACCGTCAAGACAGTCGGCGTGCGCCCGGAGCACATCAGCGTCGACCCAGCCAGGGGCGACTGGAAGGGCACGGTGGTGCATGCCGAGCATCTCGGCGCCGACACGAACGTCTATCTCGATTGCGAGAAGGCGGGCCTGCTCACCGTGCGCATCTTCGGCGTCTATGATGCCGAGCCGGGCGCCGTGCTCTACGCCACGCCCCAGCCGGGCAAGACCTATCGCTTCGACGCGGACGGCAGGGCGGTGAAGTAGTCACACCCGGCAGATCACCCGTGCGAACAGCCGGTCGCGCGGATTGTAGTCGGGGTGGTCGCCGAAGAACTTTTCCTCGGTGACGGCAAGCGAAGCGATCTCGTCGGCGGCGAAGGTGCGGAAGCCGCGGCCGCTCCCGCCGAGGATCTGCACGGCCGAAAGCAGCAATCTCCCCTCGGCGTCGTAGCCCAGAATATAGGGATCGACGATCCGGATCTCGTCCTTGTAGGCGAGCGCGAGACGATGGCGCCGTTCTATGGCGTCGCGGGCGATATTGATCGTGCGGGCTTCGTCGTCGGCCATGCCCGGTAAGGATAGCGCGGAAGGCGCGCCCGGCCAGCGGTCTGATAACGAACTCAGGCGCAGGCAGGCTCAGCCGACGCCCTGTTCAGCCGACGCCCTGTTCAGCCGACGAACGCGCGCTCGACGACGAAGCTTGCCGGATGGCTGAGCGAGCCCTCGACGAAGCCGTGGCTTTCGGCCAGTTCCTTGACGTCCTTCAGCATGTGCATCGAGCCGCAGATCATGATGCGGTCGGTCTCGGGGTCGAGCTTCTCGATGCCGAGGTCGGCATGGAATTTTCCCGAGCCGATCAGCGCGGTGATGCGGCCCATGCGCTCGCTCTCCTCGCGCGTGGTCGAGTTATAGAGCGTCACGCGGCCTTGCGTGAACTCGCCGATCAGCGGATCGCTTTCGAGGCCCGCGACCAGTTCCTGGCCATAGACCAGTTCGGCCCGGTCGCGGCAGGTGTGGGTGACCACCACCTCTTCGAACTTCTCGTAGGTGTCGGGATCGCGCAGCAGCGAGGCGAAGGGCGCGATGCCGGTGCCGGTCGAGATCATGAACAGGCGTTTTGCCGGGGTCAGCGCATCGAGCACCAGCGTGCCGGTCGCCTTCTGGCGCATCAGCACCGTGTCGCCGACCTGGATCTTCTGCAGTTCCGAGGTCAGCGGACCATCCGGCACCTTGATGGAGAAGAATTCCAGCTCGTCGTCCCAGGCGGGGCTTGCCACCGAATAGGCGCGGAACACCGGCTTCTCGGCATTCGGCAGGCCGATCATGACGAACTCGCCGGAGCGGAAGCGCAGCGACTGCGGCCTTGTGATGCGGAAGGAGAACAGCCGGTCGGTATAGTGCCGCACCGACACCACCGTCTCGGCGTGCACATTGGCGGGGATCGGGAAAGCGAGTGGGCGGGCGCCCTCGACATTCAGCACGGCAACGGTGTTCATGGCGACGCGGACCTCTGTTCGGCGCCGCCAAAAGTCCCTCCCACGCGCCCGAGCCAGCGGGTTCCGGCGCGCCGTCGCACTTTGAAGCGGGTAGCCCTTGTATCGGAAACTTATTAGTATACAAATGATCTCGGCGTCAAGATAACGGGGTGAAACGCCTTTCCAATCTGATACATATCCGTAGTCTGGACATTTCGGGTTTCGTCGATGGATGAGAATGTTTCGATGCGGGCCGATGCCGGTGTCGTCGCCGGTGTCGATGTCGGCGGCACCTTCACCGATCTGATCCTGATCGACGGGCCGGGTGGCGCCGTCCGCATCGCCAAGACCCCGACGACGGTCGACAATCAGGCCTTCGGCGTTGTTGCGGCGCTGGCGGCCAGCGGCTTTCCGGTCAGGGACATCGACCTCATCGTCCACGGCACCACCACCACCACCAATGCGGTGCTGGAGCGGCGGCTGGCGAAGACAGGCATGATAACCACTGCCGGTTTCCGCGACGTGCTGGAACTCGGCCGCCGCACCCGTCCGCAGGCCTATGGCATGACCGGGGCCTTCGTGCCGGTCGTCCCGCGCGACTTGAGGCTCGAAGTGGCCGAGCGCGTCGAGGCCTCCGGCAGGGTGCGCACGCCGCTGGACGAGGAAGGCGTGCGCGCGGCCGTGCGCCGCCTGCTCGCCGCCGGCTGCGAGTCGCTCGTCATCCACTTTCTGCATTCCTACGCCAATCCGGAGCACGAGCGCCGCGCCGCGGAAATCGCGGCCGAACTCTGGCCGAACGATCACATCACCATGGGCCACGCCCTGCTCTCTGAAGCGCGCGAATTCGAGCGTGGCGTGACGGCCGCCGTCAACGCCTCGGTGCAGCCGATCCTGGAGCGCTATGTCGGCCGCCTGCGCGCCGAACTCGGCGCCCAGGGCTACAAGCGCGACTTCCTGATGATGAACGGCAATGGCGGCATGATCTCGGCCCGCTTCGTCACCCGCGAGGCGGCCAAGACCGTGATGTCCGGCCCGGCCTCGGGCGTCATCGCCGCCGCCTATACCGGCAAGCGCGCCGGCTTCAAGAATCTCGTCACCTACGACATGGGCGGCACCTCGACGGATGTGGCGCTGATCCGCAACGCCGAGCCGGCCGTCTCCAACGAGATCGAGATCGAATACGCCATGCCGATCCACGTGCCGATGGTGGCCGTGCATACGGTCGGTGCCGGCGGCGGCTCGATCGCCCGTGTCGATGCCGCCGGGCTGATCCAGGTCGGGCCGCGGAGCGCCGGCGCCAATCCCGGGCCGATCTGCTATGGGCGCGGCGGGGCGGAACCGACCATCACCGACGCCAATCTGGTGCTCGGCCGGCTGGCGCCGAAAAAACTGCTCGCGGTCGACAATCCGGTGACGGTGGAAAGCGTCACCCGGGTCTTCGAGGAGAAGATCGGCCAAGCGGCGAAGATGAGCGGCGTCGAGGCGGCCGGCGCGGTCCTGAAACTCGGCAACATGAAGATGGCCGGCGCCATCCGCATGGTGTCGGTGGCGCGCGGCCACGACCCGCGCGATTTCACCCTCTTCGCCTTCGGCGGCGCCGGGCCGCTGCACGCCTCGGCGCTGGCGCGCGAACTCGGCCTGCCGCGCGTGCTGGTGCCGGCAAGGCCCGGCATCACCAACGCGCTGGGCTGCGTGGTTGCGGACCTGCGGCACGATTTCGTCAACACGCTGAACCAGCCGGTGGCGAGCCTCGACGAGGAAAAGGTCCGCGCCGTGTTCGCCGCCCATGTCGAAGAGGGCAGGGCGCTGATCGCGCAGGAGGCGGTCCAGCCGGACGAAATCCGCGTCAGCCATTCGGCCGACATGCAGTTCGTCGGCCAGACCCACATCGTCAACGTGCCGCTGCCTTCGGCCGAGATCGATCGCGCGACCTTGCAGGCGCTGTTCGAAAAGGCCTATTTCGCCCGCTTCAAGGTGGAACTGCCGGAAATCCGCGCCAACCTCGTCAACCTGAACACTTCCGTCACCGGCGTCCGGCCGGCGGTGGATTTGAGCCGGCTCATCGATCCGGCGGGACGTGCGGCGAATTTGGCGGGTGCGCTGAACGAGATACGCCCGGTATGGTTCGACGGCGAATGGCGCGACACACCGGTCTATGCCCGAGAGAAACTGCCGCTGGATGCCGTGATCGACGGCCCGGCGATCCTGGAGCAGATGGACGCCACTACGGTGCTGGAGCCAGGCGATCGAGCGAAGAGTGACGCGGACGGGAATATTATTATCGAGGTGGGGAGATGAAGGAAATGCTCGCGATGTCGCACTCCTTCGCGGCGCGAAGGAACGCCAAGCGCCGAAATGCAGGAAGCGTCTACGCCATGACCCTCGACACCCTCACCCTCTCCGTTATCCAGGCTGCCCTCCAGCAGGCTTGTGACGAGATGGATCTGGCCTTCTCCCGCGCCGCCTTCTCTCCCGTCATCGCCGAGGCGAACGACCGCTCGGACGGCATCTACGCTGCCGGGGACGGCGCGCTCATCGCGCAGGGCAACCAGGGCCTGCCGGTTTTCGTCGGCGTCATGCAGTATTCCACCCGCACCGTCATCGAAATGATCGCGGACGGACGCTGCCTGCCGCCGCAGGAAGGCGACATCTACATCGTCAACGACCCCTATCTCGGCGGCACGCACCTGATGGACGTGCGCTTCGTCATGCCGGTCTACCGGCAGGGAAAAATCTTTTGCTGGCTGTCGAACACCGGTCACTGGCCGGATATCGGCGGCGCGGTGCCCGGCGGCTTTTCCGCTTCGGCCACGGCGGTCGAGCAGGAGGGCCTGCGCCTGCCGCCGGTGAAACTGTTCAAGCAGGGCAGGCTGGACCCGGAAATCCACGCCATCATCTCGTCCAACATCCGCGTCGCCGACCAGCGCATCGGCGACATCAAGGCACAGGCGGCGGCACTCCTGGTCGGCCAGGACAGGCTGTTCGAAATCCTCCATCGTTACGGGGACGAAACGGTGACGGAGGCGATCGGCGAACTGCGCCGCCGCGCCGCCGAGCAGATGCGCGCGGAGATCGCTGCAATTCCCGACGGCATCTACCGCTCGAAGGCCTTCGTCGATTCCGACGGGGTGGTGGACCACCCGCTGACCATCGCCCTGCTGGTCGAAAAAAGGGGCGATACGCTCACTTTCGATTTTTCCCAATCGAGCCCGCCTTGCAGCGGGCCGATGAACAGCGTGCTCGCCACCACGCTCTCCTCCGTCTACCTCGCCATGCGCCACATCTTCCCCGACGTGCCGATCAATGCAGGCGCCTTCGAGCCGCTGGTGGTGAAGCGGCCGGAAGGCACTTTCCTCGACGCCCGCTATCCGCGCCCGGTGTCCGGCTGCGCCGCTGAAGTCTCGCAGCGCATCGCCGAGGCGGTGTTCGCAGCCCTGGTTCAGGCGCTGCCGGAAAAGGTGACGGCAGCACCCGCCGGCTCCAGCGGCAATTTCGCCCTCGGCGGCCACGACCCGGCGCGCGGCCGCGACTACGTCATGTACCAGATCTCCGGCGGCGGCTACGGCGGCAATTTCGGCGAGGACGGCCTGACCAATGGCTGCTCCACCATCGGCATATCGAAATCGCCGCCGGTGGAGATCATGGAGCAGGCGTTCCCGGTGCTCTACCGCCAATACGCGCTGCGCGAAGGCTCCGGTGGCGCGGGAAAACATCGCGGCGGCTTCGGCCTCGCCTACGAAGTCGAATTGCTCAGGGGAGAGGCCCGCGCGTCCTTCGTCATGGACCATGGCCGCTTCGGCCCGCAGGGCGTGCTCGGCGGCAAGGACGGCGCCGTCAACGAGGTGACGGTGTTCCGAAACGGCGAGGCGCATGTACCGCCGCATCTTTCCAAGGAGCAGGACATTCCGCTGAAAGCCGGCGACCGCGTCCGCGTCGGCACGCCCGGCGGCGGCGGCTACGGCGATCCGACGGCGCGCGACCCGGAACTGGTGCGGCGCGATGTGGAATTGGGCTACTATACGCCGGAGCAGGCGCGCGGGATGTTCGGTTCGGGCGAGTAGTCGGTATACGCTCCGCCCACCCTCTCGTCCGTCGTTTCATCTCGTCCTTGCTTTGCTCGGATCGGCCGTTCAGGTTCTTTGAAAGGTCCACCGGAACTCTCAATTCGCCTTGGGCAAACCGGACCTTCACCCGACAAGGGGAGAAGGGCGGCTGCACCGTCGCGCTCATCGAGGCCGCAACGGTTGGGAAAAAACAACGAACGCTGTATTCCCCAGAGCGGGCCAGAGACCTGTTTTCGTTGGATTTTCCGGAGCGGCGAAAAAAACCTGCGTCCGCTTTGTTCACACCCCCCAAACCTCCTCCATACTTGGCCTGCGTGAATTGGAGACCGGAATGGACGGTTGGGACAGGAATGCGAACTGGAACCGCGATGTGCTGGAGCGCATCGTGGCGCTGATGTTCGCGCTCGCCTGCCTAGCCGAGCTTGCCGCCTGCCTTCCCTTCCTTCGTCGCCAGCAGTTGCTCGGGATTCTCAGCCACGGCGAGGCCGAGGCGTGGGCCTTCGTCATGGGCCTGCCGCCCGGCGCGG
>CAZBBT010000126.1:0-7730 GCA_964490065.1 uncultured Mesorhizobium sp.
AACCCCCGAACCTTTCTCAAGGCCAACGTCTCACATCTAACTGAACCCGGTCAGCCGGTGTCCGGTCTGCGGGCATCCGGAGGGAGTAGGGGACCCGTGATGGCTTCCGAAAAGCCCCGTTGCCCTGCGTGACCTGTTGGCGCTGCCCAGAGCCACTTTGCGAAGCAGGCCGGTCGCGCCTGAACAGCAGCAGGCACTTGTCGGCGAACGTCATCACCGCGCCGCGCCCCAGATGGCATTGAAGAGCGCCTGCTTTTCAGCCGTGCGATAAGGAGCGGGCCAGCCTATGTCCTTCTGGATATCAGGCGGCAGGTTGTTCAGCATCCGCACCGCCTTGCTCCTGACGCGGGCCTTTCTGATGGCCGCTCCGGCGCGGCCGATCGCGTCTATCATCGACATTGTCGCTTTCCTTTCGCGTTGGAGCGCGCCGTTGTGGCCGCTCGTCGGGCGAAGGGAAATGCCAAGCTTGTGTATCGGGTCGATTTCGTTGAATCGGCGGTACGGTTTCGGATGCACGCGTTTTGGAAACATTTGCATGCAAATAATTTTAGCGCGGAAGAATCCGGATGAGAGAGAAGTCATCCACCGATCGGCCGCGCATTCAGCCATTGCCAGGCTGCCGCTTCGTCAGCCGCGTCGAAATGCCTGAGTTCGACCGGAGGCGTGGGGGCGAACCAGCCTTTGGCATCGGCAGTCCAGTCCGGCTCACCGATCGTGGCGCAGCGCGCAACATGGCGGATGCCGTCTTCCTTGCCCTGCCGCAGCGTGTCCTCGGAAATGTCGCGCCAGTCGATGCCGTCATGGTCGACGATGCGCAGCAGCACATCGATCTTCGGGTGCAGGGCGCAGGCGGCTTCGAGCAGGCCGAAGAGGTTCTCCGCGTCCGCCGCGGTGACATGGCCGACAATGTCGACGGCCAACAGGTCGGCGCGATTCGTCTCGATCTGCCGGATTGCAGGGACGTCTTCGAGGAAATTCATCGGCGGCTCCCGGTTGCGGACGACCCCTCTGGAACACTTGAAATCGCTGTCTGTTCCCGCCAAAGGCGGTATAGATGCCCGCGCGGAATGTCCCGGAAACGCAATATGCCTGCAAAATTGTCCGTCAACCTCAACGCCATCGCCATGCTGCGCAACCGGCGCGACCTGCCGTGGCCGAGCGTTGCCGGCCTTGGCCGCATCGCACTCGCCGCCGGCGCGCATGGGCTGACCGTGCATCCGCGCCCGGACCAGCGCCACGTCCGGTTTTCGGACCTGCCCGAGATCCGCGCACTGATCGACGACGAGTTCCCTCAGGCCGAGTTCAATATCGAAGGCTATCCCAGCGAGGATTTCCTGACGCTGGTGGAAAAGCACCAGCCCGAGCAGGTGACGCTGGTGCCGGACGATCCGGCGCAGGCTACTTCGGATCATGGCTGGAACTTTGCCGAACAGATGGCGTTCCTCTCGCCGATCGTCAAACGTCTCAAGAAAGGCGGGTTCCGCGTGTCGCTGTTTTCCGATCCCGATCCTGCGGGGATGACGGCGGCGCGCGACACGGGCGCGGACCGCGTCGAACTCTACACGGGCCCCTATGGCTCCTGCTACGACGATGCGGCGCAGGCCGCGAAAGAACTCGAAAAGCTGGGCATAGCCGCCGACGCGGCTTTTGCCGTCGGGCTTCAGGTCAATGCCGGGCACGATCTCGTCGTCGCCAACCTGCCGCCGTTGGCGCGCCGCATTCCCGCGCTTGCGGAAGTCTCCATCGGCCACGGGTTGACAGCCGATGCGCTGGAGTATGGCATGGCGGCCACGGTCGAACGGTTCCTCAAGGCATGTGGCCGGTAACGTCTACCAGCCATGCGCGGGTGACATGACGGGCATTCCGCCAGGGCACTTGATATTGCATCGCAGCAAGCGTAGAGCACCGCGCCCAAGAGCAAGACGAGGCGAGCCGTGATCGTTTCACCAGCCCAGTTTGCCGTAAACGCGTTCACCTGCCGCGATGCTGGCCGGTGCGCGCCGCGTTTCAGGTCTTCCGCGCAGTCGTGCCGCGGAGATGCAGGCGAAGTCGGCCACGTCCGGCCCTGACGGAGAGCAGCCGCATGGCACTGGCCAACAACGGCGCCGAGGCGGAGGCCGCCGAGCAGCAGCCCCAGCCTGAAATCGAACAGCACAGCACGCAGGTCCTCATGCTGGGCGCCCTGGGCGTCGTCTACGGCGACATCGGCACCAGCCCGATCTACGCTTTCCGCGAAGCGCTGCATGCCTCCGACGGGCTGGCCTCTCGGGGCGACGTGCTGGGCGTGCTGTCACTGATCGTGTGGGCGCTGACCATCATCGTCACGATCAAATATGTCGCCTTCGTGCTGCGCGCCGACAACAAGGGCGAGGGCGGCACGCTGTCGCTGATGGCGCTGGCGCGCAGCGCCTATCCGGCCGGCTCGAAGCTTATCCTCGGCATCGGCCTGTGCGGCGCATCGCTGTTCTTCGGCGATTCGGTCATCACGCCTGCGATTTCGGTGCTGTCGGCTGTCGAGGGCATCGAGGTGGTGACGCCGGCTTTCGATCCCTACGTGGTGCCCATCACGCTGGTGATCCTGGCCATGCTGTTTGCGGTGCAGCGCTTCGGCACCGGCAAGGTGGCCGCGATTTTCGGGCCGATCATGGCGATCTGGTTCATCTGCCTCGGCGTCGTCGGTCTCTACCACCTGGTCGAGGACCCGACCGTGCTGTTCGCCGTCAACCCCTACTACGCCATCACCTACCTCATCCACACGCCGGAAGGCGCGTTCGTGACGGTCGGCGCGGTGTTTCTGGCCGTCACGGGCGCCGAGGCGCTTTATGTCGATCTTGGCCATTTCGGCCGCAGGCCGATCGTGCTGACCTGGTTCGCGATCGTCTTTCCCTGCCTGCTGCTCAACTATTTCGGCCAGGGCGCCTTCGTCATCTCGCATGGCGGCAAGCCGCACAACCCGTTTTTCCAGATGATGCCGGAATGGGCGCTGGTGCCCATGGTGGTGCTGGCGACCGCGGCCACGGTCATCGCCAGCCAGGCGGTAATCTCGGGCGCCTTCTCACTGACCCGCCAGGCGGTGCAGCTCAACCTCTTGCCGCGCATCGAGGTGCAGCACACCTCCGAGATGCAGTCGGGCCAGATCTACATGCCGCGCGTCAACCTTTTGCTGGCGCTGGCGGTCATGCTTCTGGTTGTCGGCTTCGGCGATTCCAGTTCGCTGGCCTCCGCCTACGGCATATCGGTTACCGGCGAGATGCTGATGACAACGATCCTGCTCTTCGTCGTCATGCGCTATCTGTGGAACTGGAAGCTCGCGGGCGCCCTGGCGCTGGCGCTGCTGTTCGGCTTCATCGACGCCGGCTTCTTCTCGGCGAACGTCGTCAAGGTGCTGGAGGGCGGCTGGGTTTCGATCAGCGTCGCCTGCGTGATGGGGCTGATCATGGTCACCTGGATCCGCGGCAGCCGCTACCTGTTCGACAAGACCCGCCGCAACGAGGTGCCGCTCGACTTCCTGGCGGCCAACCTCTTGAAGAAGAAGCCGCAGCTCGTTTCCGGCACCGCCGTGTTCCTGACCAGCGATCCGCAGAGCGCGCCGACGGCGCTGATGCACAGCCTCAAGCACTACAAGGTGCTGCACGAGCAGAACGTCGTCCTGTCGGTGGTCACCGCGCCGCAGCCGGTGGTGCCCGACAACGAACGGGTCAAGATGGAGACCATCAACGACCTGTTCATGCGCGTGAAGCTCACCTTCGGCTACATGGAGCAGCCCAACATCCCGCGCGCGCTGGCGATCTGCCGCAAGCAGGGCTGGAAGTTCGACATCATGACGACGTCCTTCTTCCTGTCGCGTCGCTCGCTGAAGGCCTCGCCGAATTCGGGCATGCCGGTTTGGCAGGACAAGCTGTTCATCGGCCTGGCGCGCACCGCCGCCGACGCCACCGAATATTTCCAGATCCCGACCGGGCGCGTGGTGGAGATCGGCACCCAGGTCGCGATCTGAGGCGGTAGAACCTTCCGCGACGAAATGCGCCAAGCGCCGCCTTGATTTGAGCGCGGCGCTTGCCGAATGTCGTTCCATTGTTTGCCGGGGGGCTGGCTTGCGGGCAAAACTCGAAATCGCGATTGCCGGGGCGGGGCCGGCGGGTCTTGCCGCTGCCCTCTATCTCAAGCGGGCCGGCCATCGCGTCACCATCTTCGAGCGCTTCGACAAACCTGCGCCGGTTGGTTCCGGCCTGATCCTGCAGCCGACCGGGCTGACCGTGCTGGCCGACCTCGGCCTGCTGGGCGATATACTGGCGCTCGGCAGCCGCATAGACCGGCTCCATGGCGCCGACGCGCGGACCGGACGCACCGTGCTCGACGTTCGCTACGACGCGCAACACGGCGGCCGCTTCGGTCTGGCCGTGCACCGGGCGGCGCTGTTTTCCGTGCTTTATCGCGCGGTCCGGGCCGAAGCGATCGCGATCGAAACCGGCCTCGAACTGGACGGCATGGAAAGCGGCGAACGCGCTTTCCTGTGCCGCGGCGGCCGCAGGCTGGGGCCGTTCGATATGATCGTCGATGCCAGCGGCGCACGCTCGAAATTGCGGCGTCACGTAGACAATCCCAGCGAGCCGAGACCGCTCGCCTATGGCGCGTTCTGGGCTTCGCTCGACTGGCGTGACCAAGGTTTCGGTCCCCATGCGCTTCTGCAGCGCTACGAACGCGCAAGCGTCATGATCGGCGTGCTGCCGATCGGGCGCCCGTCGTTGGAGGCCGGGCCGATGGCGGCGTTTTTCTGGAGCCTTAGGCCCGACGACGCAGAGCAGGTCAAGACGGCCGGCATCGAAGCCTGGAAGGCGCGCGTCCTAAGCCTTTGGCCGGCTTGCGGGCTCCTCATGGAGCAGGTCGACGACTTCGAACAGCTTTCCTTCGCGCGGTACGGCCACCACACGCTGAAAATCCCCGCCGGCCGGCAACTGGCGGTCATCGGCGACGCCGCGCATTCGACCAGCCCGCAACTGGGGCAGGGCGCCAACATGGCGTTGCTCGACGCAGCCGCCCTGGCCCCTGCGCTGACACGTGCTGCAGGGATCGACGCCGCGCTGGAAGATTACTGCCGGTCTCGGCGCCTGCACCTTCGTGTCTTCCAGGCGCTGTCGCGCCTGTTCACGCCCTTCTACCAGTCGGACTCCGTCCTGCTGCCCTTCGTTCGTGACCGGTTGGTGGCGACGATCGCCAGAATCCCGCCGGCACCGCAGCTCCTTGCTTCGATGGTGGCCGGCACGGCGGTCGACCCGTTTCGCCCGATCGGTCTTCGGGAATTCGACTGGCTCAGCCTGGCGGCGTCTCGGTCGACATAGCCGCCACCAGAAAACTCACGGTCGCCAGCACGCCAAGAGCGGCCCGCGCCCAGTGCAGCCGGCCCCAGCGCATGATCGATGCACGCGTCGCGGCATCCGCCGCGGACGGCGTCGTCTGCCCCAGCGCCTTGTTCACCGGCATCATCACCACGAGGGTCCATGGCCAGGGCAGGATGATGAAAACGGAACCGACGAGATAACCGACACCGCCCGTCTGCCACCACGCTACCAGCCCGAGAAGACAACTGATAACCGCGATCGACGCCTGCATCACGGCGCCACGCCGGTAGGATGGCTGCCATTCGGCGAGCAGCGCGCGGTCGTCGAGGCCAAGCCGCGCCGGCTGCTCCGCGACACTGATGTAGACGGCCGCGCCGGCGAAAGCGGCGGCGATGCCCAACGCGAGAAGCCCGGCGAGCATGGCTTTCCTCCACTCACCCTCCGCCATACGGGGACGGGAATATAATAGGACTTGCACCCGCATCGGCAATGCGTCATAGGAACCGTAACGTACGGTACTGATCTCTTGCGCGACAATCGACCGACCGAAAACGAAGTCCAGAAGGCCCCGCCCGAAGCCGCGGACGAGCCAACGCCGCGTCAGCGCGACGTGCTCGATGCCGTGTTGCGTCTGCTGGTGGAGGAAGGCGACCACCTGACCATGACCGCGGTGGCGCGGCGAGCGAGCTGCTCCAAGGAGACGCTCTACAAGTGGTTCGGCGACCGTGACGGGCTGCTGACCGCCACGGTGCAGTGGCAGGCATCGAAAGTGCGGGTTCATCCGGTCGACCAGAAGAACCTGGACCTGCAATCGCTGACCGAAAGCCTGGAAGGCTACGCGCGCGACTGGCTGAAGGTGATTTCCAGCGACACGTCCATCGCGCTGAACCGGGTCGCGATCGGCCATGCCGGCTCGGGCAAGGACAATCTCGGCGCCATCGTTCTGGAGAACGGACGCTTCGCCATGGCGAAACGGCTGAAGCCCGTTCTGGAGGCGGGCAAGCGTGCCGGTCATCTCGCCTTCGAGGATGTCGAGACGGCGTTCCGCACCTTTTTCGGCCTGGTCGGCCGCGACGTCCAGATCAGGCTGCTGCTCGGCGACTGGCCGGGGCTGACGGAAGCGGCGATCGCGGAAGACGCCGCGCGCGCCACGAAGCAGTTTCTCGCCCTCCACGGGGCAAGGAAAGATCCATAGAGTTCACGGTTTTCAAACACGGGAAGGAAAAACCATGCGTGTCTATTACGATCGCGACGCCGATCTCAATCTCATCAAGGGCAAGAAGGTGGCCATCATCGGCTACGGCAGCCAGGGCAGGGCGCATGCGCTGAACCTGAAGGATTCCGGCGTCAAGGAGATCGCCATCGGCCTCAAGGCCGGTTCGGCGACCGCCAAGAAGGTCGAGGCCGACGGGCTCAAGGTGATGACCGTGGCGGAGGTCGCCAAATGGGCGGACCTGATGATGATGGCGACGCCCGACGAGTTGCAGGCCGACATCTACCGCAACGAGATCGCGCCGAACATCCGCGACGGCGCGGCCATCGCCTTCGCGCACGGCCTCAACGTGCATTTCGGCCTGATCGAGCCGAAGGCGTCGGTCGACGTGGTGATGATCGCGCCGAAAGGCCCCGGCCATACGGTGCGCGGCGAATACCAGAAGGGCGGCGGCGTGCCCTGCCTGATCGCGGTCCACCAGGATGCTTCCGGCAACGCCCACGACCTCGGCCTGAGCTATGCCTGCGGCGTCGGTGGCGGCCGCTCGGGCATCATCGAGACCAATTTCAAGGAAGAGTGCGAAACCGACCTGTTCGGCGAGCAGGTGGTGCTGTGCGGCGGCCTGGTCGAACTCATCCGCGCCGGCTTCGAGACGCTGGTGGAAGCCGGCTACGCGCCCGAAATGGCCTATTTCGAGTGCCTGCACGAGGTGAAGCTGATCGTCGACCTGATCTACGAGGGCGGCATCGCCAACATGAACTACTCGATCTCGAACACCGCCGAGTGGGGCGAGTACGTGTCGGGTCCGCGCATCATCACCGCAGACACCAAGGCCGAGATGAAGCGCGTGCTCAAGGACATCCAGACCGGCAAGTTCACCTCCGAATGGATGCAGGAATACCGCTCAGGCCTGTCGCGCTTCAAGGGCATCCGCCGCATGAACGACGGCCACCAGATCGAGCAGGTCGGCGAGAAGCTGCGCGGCATGATGCCGTGGATCGCGCAGAACAAGCTGGTCGACAAGGCCAGGAACTGATCGCCAAATCGGCAATCGGCAATCGGCAAACAGGCGATCGGCAGGGGCAGCGGCTGACGCTGCTCCTGTTTCGTTCCGGCACGCCGCTGCTGGCACGATTTTCGCTCCTGCCTCCGCATCGAGGCAGGAGGGTTTCGGAATG
>CAZBBT010000127.1:0-7668 GCA_964490065.1 uncultured Mesorhizobium sp.
CGGCTTTCCCGCATCGCCCACGAAGCGCGGCCGGCGGCGGCTCGGATTTATCAGGATTTCTCCGAGCCGCCGCCATTCTCCTACGAGGCAGGCACGATGGCCAAGCATAACCATGACGAAATTCTAGCGGCGGCGTCTATGGCCATGCTGGCGGCGGGCGAGCCGCGGGAAGCGATCATCCTGCACTTCCTCGCCGCTGCCGAGGTGATGGTTTTCAACGGCTGGATCGACGCCGGCGCGTATGCCGGCCTGCTCGAAGAGCGTGCCGCCATGTTCCGCAACCATGCAACGGGAAGGAAAAACTGACATGGCGCAAGATGATGCCGGCAAACTCCTTGTGCGCATCGAGGTGAGCCAGGCCAAGATCGAGAAGCAAATGGCCGCCATCGCCGCGCGTGCGGCGAAGAATGCTGATGCCATCGAGCAGAAATTCCAGAAGGCGAACGACAATGTTGCGCGGGGATTCCAGCGATCCGGTAAGCAGGTAGAGCGCTCGCTTGGTGTCTCGCGTGCGGCGGCCCAAAATCTCGGCTTCCAGCTAAACGACATTGCGACCCAGCTTGCCAGCGGTACGTCACCATTGCGTGTCATGGCGCAGCAGGGCGGACAGGTTGCGCAGGCGCTTCAGGGTGCTGGCGGCGCGGCCGGCGCTGTGCGTGCGCTTGGCGGCGCGTTTGCCGGACTGCTTAATCCTATTGGCCTTATATCGGTCGCGCTTATCGGCGTGACCGGCTATGCGGCACAATACCTTACGTCTCTCATAAGCGATGGCGACGACGCGAAGAAGACGCTTGAAGACCAGGCGGAATTGATTGGTCGCGTTGCCGAAAAATGGGGTGACGCACTTCCTGCCTTAAAGGCGTACAACGACGAGCGAAAGAAGCTAAAGGACGAGTCGGATATTCGGCAGGCGGCCGAGTCCGCAGCGCAGGGGCAATACGACAAGCTTCGCGAACTGATAAAGCAGACCAGGATTGAGGCTGCCGACCTGATTTCGCTATTGTCGGACGCCGGGCAGGACACATCGGAAATCGTCCAACTGCAGGGCGCATTCAAGGACTTGTTCAAGGGGGTCGAGGAGGGCAAGGGCAGCGTCAAGCAGTTGCGCAGCGTCCAGGCCGAGCTTGAAAACCAGTTTCGAATGACGGGCATTCCTGTTTTGCAGGACTATGCCGCGCATATGGGCGAGCTTGCCGACGAAATACAGCGCGCATCCGACAACGCGGCCAAGTTTCGCTTTGATGCGGCCATTCGTGATTTTCAGCAGAGCAATCCACTCGGCGGATTGCCGGGCTCTGTGCTTGGTGTGCCGGCCGAGTTGCGCGGAGATCTGAACGCGCAGCAAACAGCGCGAGCCAACGCAACGAAATCGCAGGTTGAAATCGAGGCGGAAAAGTCGCTTAAGGGCGTAGCGAAGGCGGCCGGGGAGACAAAGGATTCGTTTGATCGCCTGAATGATGGCGCGGTGCGAAACTTCGTCAACCAGGTTGTGAAAGCGGAGTCGGGCGGCAATCGGTTTGCGAAGAATCCGAACAGCAGCGCCACCGGCCTTGGGCAATTCATATCCTCGACCTGGTTGCGGCTGTTCAAGGAGAACTTCCCCGACCGCGCAAAGTCGATGGCGGATGCCACGATCTTGGCGCTGCGTTCCGACGCCGACATTTCGCGCAGCCTTATCGAAGCCTATGCGCGCGAGAACGCCGATCTGTTGCGGCAGGCTGGTGTGGCAGTTAACGAGGCCGCGCTGCACCTGGCGCACTTCCTCGGGCCGGGTGGTGCAATCAAGGTATTGCAGGCCGCGCCCAATACGCCGGTTTCGCAGTTGTTGTCGCCCGGCGCCATCGCGGCCAACCCGTCGATCCTCGGAAACGGCGCCACGGCTGG
The DNA here is from genome assembly GCA_964490065.1 of uncultured Mesorhizobium sp. Taxonomy (GTDB): domain Bacteria; phylum Pseudomonadota; class Alphaproteobacteria; order Rhizobiales; family Rhizobiaceae; genus Mesorhizobium. Next base: position 1,885 of record CAZBBT010000127.1, read on the forward strand.
CGATGTTGTCGCCTATGGCAACCGCCGCGCGGCGATCGTTGCCGACATGGCCGCGAACTATAAGACGGCAGCACAGGCCGCGCGTGAGTTCGGACAGGCGCAAAAGGCCGCGGCGCGGCAGGCCGAAGAATTGGGCGCGGCCGTTGGCGGAGCGCTCAAGGGTCTGATCGACGCTTTCGAGGATGGAAAACTGTCGGCGAGTGAGTTGCTACAGATCGTTGGTCGGCTGGTTGTCCAGTTAGGACGCATGCCGGGCGGCTTCCTGGGCGGCTCCGGCAGCTTCCTGGGCGGTATCCTCGGTGCGTTCTTCCACGATGGTGGCGTTGTTGGCGGGCCAGCGAAGATGAAGGCCATGCCGGCGTCTACCTGGTCGAACGCCAAGCGCTACCACACCGGCACCATGTCAGCAGGCGGTCCGGCCCTGATGCCCGGCGATATCCCGGCGATCCTTCAGCGCGGCGAGGTGGTTTTGCCGCGCGGAATGAAGATGGGCGGCGGCGGCCAGTCCATCGTCATCAACGCGCCGATCAACGCGCCTGGCGCGGACGCGGCGCAGCTCGCTCGCGTCGAGAAGTCGGTGAACGATCTGCACAAGGCGATCCCGAAGATGGTTGATAACAGGACCGATGCGCGGAATGTCCGCAAAACGAGGGCGTGACTTTTACTCCCCCCGGCTTGCACGCCAGATTACCGCCTGGCTCGCCTTCGCCGTCGCGGCCGGCGTGGTGCTGGCCTTCACCCTGTTCTGATGACCGTGCGGCGGACGATACCGCTGAGGGCGAATGCGCGCGAGCCGCTATTCGGGCTGTGCAGCACCCCGGAAAATACCCTCTGAGGCTCGTTTCGCACGAGCATCGGCTAGGGGTCCGGGATCTGCAACGGTTCCAAAGATGGACAAAAGCCGCAATTGGACATGATGTGCGTCGCGTTGCCAATCGCGCATTATCTTGACGTAGCCTTCCAGAATCTTAGCTATTTGGGCATAGTCCAGTGACGTCGCTGGTGGGATATCGCGATCCCATACTAATAGTTGGTATATGTCGACCACATCGCTTAATGTTGATGGTCCAAGTATCCCGAGTTTTTGAATATTTGCTTGAAATATATACTTCGGAAGGTTTGGGAGAAATTTTGCGATATTCAATGGACTATCTGGAAAATTCCTTTCTCCGAATTGATTAAATACTGATATTTGCAATTCGAGAATTGGAATGGAGTTCTTCATTTGGTTGTATGCGGCGGTCAATTCTCCTGACAAGGCACTGGCAAGCGCTTGCCGTTCATCGGTAAGGTCTTCCGCCTTTTTTCTGCGATCCAAAATGGCTTGGTGCTCGCGAGATTCTCGATCGCGCCGCGACTGCGCTTCTTGCGACGCGATCAGGTTTCTAAAGCCAATTCCAGTAGCCCAGGCTACGCCCGCAAAGCCGAGAATAGCTGAAAACACGGTAGCTATCGGAATTGGGTTTGACTTTGCCCATTCGAGCGCGGCGCTCGGGGCCTGAAACAATATCAGCGCCACTACGGTTAGAATCGCACCTGCAACCACGCCGGCTAATGCGACTCCGATAAACTCTTTCTGCATGTGTTCGCCCCTTGATCGGAGCGTGCATCGTGATGGTCGACAAGGCAAGACTGACTGTTGATCAGCCCAGCCCTCATGTTCGCTTCCGGAACATGAGCAGGGCCTTTGCTCCCCGGTGAGGGGAAGTGCTTGACGTTTTGAGCGAATACAGGCAGCGTGTCCGTGGGCTTGAACACCCGGACCGAGATAGACCGCATATGCCCTTGGCAGGAATTGCCCGACGCTTGGCGGCGTGGGGTGGCGGTGACTGAAAATGTTCCCATTTGGAACATTTTCCATGGACGCGCTTGGCGGCGCGGAGCCAACCGGCCATTTATGGCCGGGAGCCGTGCCGCTGTCCAGAGGGGAAACCCTTAAAAAGCATGGGCCTGTCTCTCGGCAGGTGTTCAACTCCCGGCTATCGGTCCGCCACCGATGACAGGTTCAACGTTGCAAGTGGCAACCTTGAACCGCCGGCCTTGAACAGCCGGTTCGAACCGAGAGAAAGACCAATGTCCATCATCACCAGACGCGCCGCCTTGGGCGGCATCGCGCTCGCGCCGACCTTGGCCGTTCCGACCGCCCTGGCGGCCAGCACCGCCTATGCGGCAGAATTCAGCGCCGAGGATCGCGCTCGCCACCATCTTCTCATGGCGATCGAGGCGATGAAGGAAATGGCAGACGCACCCCACAAAGGATGGAACCTTTTAGCGTTCAGTCACGCGGATGGGTCCTTTCGCGGTAGGGCAATTGTCTTTGACGACGGTCCCGGCGGCAGCAGCGAAATCGAGATCTTCAAGGTGCTGCCATGAGCACCATCTTCATTCCCCACCGCGACATGTCGGCCGATCAGGTCATCCAGTGCAGCTACGCGGCCATGGCGATCATCAACCTGTGCGACGCCGCTGCCTTCGACCTGTCGGAAAACGGCGAAAACGCCCAGCTCGCCGGAAGCGTCAGCCGAGGATTGAAGCTCGCGGGCGAACTTCTCGGCGTGATCCATGAGACGCTCGAATCGCACGAAGGCCTGCTGAGTGAAGCTATTTCGCGGGAGGCGACGGGCACCGCGTCGATAACAGCAAATGGACAGCGGGGGCAGGCATGAGAACGATGCACCTCGCAGACGGGCCCGTCTTCATCACCAATCTTGCCGCGCTTCTCGAAACGGTCTCGAGCATCCTTCATGAGCTCGACCGTGACAAAGCACAGCCGGTGATCAACGAGATAGACCGGGCATCTTCGCTGCTATCTGTCGCACATGAGGCATGTCTTTCCACAGTCGCTGCGATCGAGGCCGGTCCGGATTATCGTTGACAGGTGGACCCGGGCGGCGGGGCGATCCCGCCGCCCGGCCGGGTTTTCCACCATCCTCTCACTCGCAATATTGACCTTGGGGCAGATTTCCAAGTACAACTTGGAATCATGCACCAAGCCAAATGAGGCCACAAATGACCGTGATCGAGAGGGACCGCCCGCAGGCAGTCGAAAAGCGACGTAGCGTCCTGAAGGGCGACATCCTTGCTCAGCCGCGCTTCACCATGGCCCAGATCAGCAACGCGGCCGACGCTTCGACCGAGACGGTCCGGACTTGGTTCAAGCGCAACGTGATCACCCTCGGCGACGACGAGCGGCTGGGACACGCACCGGAAGCGGTCGGGCTCGGCCGCATGCTCACCGGATACACGGCGATGGCGGTTGCGATCATGGCGCGGCTCACGATCGTCAAGCACCGCGCGCGTGAGACGGGCGGTTACAATCTTGAGGCGGCGTGGGACGCCGCCTCCGTTTTTGTCTTCAAAAGCAGCGACGAGCGTAAGCCATGCCACCTATACGCGGAAGGTCAGACCGCTCTCCTGATTGCTAAGGACGGGCGCTACCCAGGAGCGCGCGTCGTCAATCTCAGCGTGGCTGGTACGGAGAGCTGGGACGAGCTGCGTCAGATGGCTCAAGCTTCCTCGCAGTTCGAAATTCTGTTGCTCGACGAGTTGTGGCAGACCGTTTTCCAGCGGCTCGGCATGCGCGCCCAGCTGGAGCGCGGGGAATAAGGGGGCGGCCATGGCGAACAGGGCGGCACTGTTCCGGCAGGCTGATGCGACCCGCCTGTTCAAAGCAGCGAAATCTGCCGGCTACGAGCGCGCCACGGTGCGGGCTTTTCCGGATGGCCGGCTGGAAGTCGAGGTAGAGGCCTTTCGTAAGGAGCGTCCCGCTACCGACAGCAACGAGTGGGACAAAGAACTCGAATGAGGCGCAAGGCAAAAAACCCTTTTCCTGGCGTGTGCCGTGTCGTCGATCGCCACGATAAGGTACGCTGGCGCTTCCGCAAAAAGGGTTTGGCCAGCACGTATCTCAGCGGCGAATATGGCTCTGCTGAATTCCGCGCCGCTTATGAGGCGGCTCTCTCTGGCGGTGCTGCCGCTGCGCCGTCCGTTCGGCATGACTACGGCACGTTCGATTGGCTGATCGAGCACTACAAGCGCACGCCGAGATGGCAGAAGTTGCGGGAAACGACTCGCTACAATCTGAGCAAGGCTCTAGATCGATTTAGCCGCGATTACGGCAAGCGCCGGGTGGCGTTGTTGCACGCCGAGCATATCGAGGCGATCCTTGCCAAGAAGTCGACGACGCCGGCGGCCGCCAACGGACTTCTGAAGCTCTTCGGCCGGCTCTGTCGTTTCGCCATCCGCAAGAAGCTGATTACGGTCGACCCGACCGTTGGGATCGAGCGCTACGGCGAAAACCCCGACGGATTCCACACCTGGACGGATGCGGAGATCCTTCAGTTCGAGGATTTTCACGCCTCCGACGCCAAGGGTGCCGACCGCAAGGCGATTCTGGCGCTTCGCCTTATCCTCAACACCGGCGCGGCCAGGCAGGATGTAGTGCGGCTGGGCCGGCAGAATGTCAGCAGCGGCCGAATCTCCTATCGCCGGGGCAAGACGGGCGGCGAGGTCGATTTGCCTATTCTCGATGAACTGGCAGAGGTGCTTGCGACGGTGCCCGCGAATCGGCTGATCTTCGTCACGCATTCCGGCGACCATCCGTACAAGCCGACGACGTTCGGTAATTGGTTCCATGATTGTTGCGTCGCAGCGGGATTGCCCGCCGGGCGCGCGCCGCATGGGCTGCGCAAGGCTGGAGCGACGCGCCTCGGCAACGCGGGCGCGACCGAGTTGGAATTGATGGCCTTCCTTGGCCACAAGACGCCGAATGAGGCGCGAACCTACGTCAAGAAATTCGACCGCAAGCGGCTCGGCGATAGCGGCATGGAGAAGGTTGCGCGGGCAAAAAGGGAACAAAATTTGTCCAACCCAATCGAGCGGTTGGACAAGTTCCGCGCTAACACGTTGAAAGAAAAAGGATGAAAAATTGAAATGGTGATCCCGGCAGGAATCGAACCTGCGACCTACAGATTAGGAATCTGCCGCTCTATCCTACTGAGCTACGGGACCACGCGACCTGACACATAGCCGCTTCGCACCGCTTCGCCAAGGGCGAAGCGGTGCATTCGCCGAGCCGGCGATCAGGCAGCCAGCGCCGTCTCGGCCAGCTTCACCCAGTAGCTGATGCCGGGCGCGATGGCCTCGTCGTTGAAGTCGTAGGCGGGGTGGTGCAGGCCGGCGCTGTCGCCGTTGCCGATGAAGATGAAGGCGCCCGGCCGCGCTTCCAGCATGTAGGAAAAATCCTCGCCGCCCATCAGCGGCGGCATGTCGCGCCGGACGTGGTTGTCGCCCGCGACCGTTGCCGCGACATCGCCGGCGAAGGCGGTTTCCTCGGCGTGGTTGAAGGTGACGGGGTAGTTGGCGTCGTAGTCCAGCTCGATCGCGGCGCCGAAGGTCGCGGCACAGCCGGCGCAGACGGCGCGCATGCGCTGTTCGGCGCTTTGGGCCACTTCCTTCTTCAGCGTGCGCACGGTGCCCGCCAGTTCCGCCGTCTCGGGAATGACGTTGTAGGCGTCGCCGGCGTGGAACTTGGTCACCGAAATCACCAGCGATTCGATCGGGTCGGTGTTGCGCGCGGCGATCGTCTGCAGCGCGCCGACGAGCTGGCTGCCGATGACGATCGGGTCGATCGTGCCGTGCGGCATGGCGGCGTGGCCGCCGCGGCCCTTGATGCGGATGGTGAACTCGGCGGTCGCTGCCATGATGGCGCCCGGCCGGATCGCGAACTGGCCGACGGGCAGGCCCGGCATGTTGTGCATGCCGAACACCTTCTCGATGCCGAAC
>CAZBBT010000128.1:0-7635 GCA_964490065.1 uncultured Mesorhizobium sp.
CCCAGAAGGCCTCGTAGCGTCCGGCGGCGACGTAGGCGAGGTCGAGGGCGGCCGAGCCGAGGCGGCGGATGCCGGACACCTCGGCCATGACGTTGCGCAGCTCGATGAGGAAATTGCCGTGGCGGCCGCGGCCGAGATGCGGTACGCCGCAGCCGATCACCGCGTCGGAAAGCTTCGTGCGCGCGGCGACGCGCAGGCGGCGGTCGTTGAGGAATGCGCCGCCGCCGCGTTCGGCGGTGTAGAGCTCGTCCATGGCCGGGTTGTAGACGACGCCGGCGACGATCTGGCCCTGCCGCTCCAGCGCGATGGAGACCGAGAAGATCGGGATGCCGTGCAGGAAATTGGTGGTGCCGTCGAGCGGGTCGACGATCCAGCGGTGCTGATCGTCCTCGCCGGCCACCGCGCCACGCTCCTCCATCAGGAAGGCGTAACCCGGCCGGGCTCGCGACAGTTCGGCGTGGACGATCTCCTCGGCCTTGCGGTCGGCCTGGCTGACATAGTCGCCTGGGCCTTTCATCGAGACCTGCAGGTTCTGCACCTCGCCGAAATCGCGCGCCAGCGAGCGGCCAGCCTTCATGGCGGCCTGCACCATGACGTTGAGGAGAGCGGAACGGGCCATGGGGAAGGTCTTTCGTTGAGTAGGGCAGTAAGGCAGTAGGGCAATAAGGCAGTATGTATAGAGCGACGCAATGGAAACGGTCTATTCCGCCTTTTCCTACTGCCGTACTGCCTTATTGCCCTACTGCCTTGATCTCAATCCGCCCGGCGCAGATAGGTGATCTCATTGGTGTCGACGAGGATTTTCTCGCCGGCCGCGATGAAGGGCGGCACCAGGATGCGGATACCGTTTTCCAGCACGGCCGGCTTGTAGGAGGAGGCGGCCGTCTGACCCCTCACCACCGGATCGGCCTCGGTAATCGCCAGCACCACCTGATCGGGCAGCGAGACGCCGATGGGCTTCTCGCCGTAGAGGCGCACCGTCACCATCATGCCGTCCTGCAGGAAGGCGGCGCGCTCGCCGACAAAATCCTTCTGCAGTTCGAGCTGCTCGTAGCTCTCGGTATCCATGAAGACAAGCGCGTCGCCCTCTTCATAGAGGTAGGAGAAATCCTTGTATTCCAGGTCGACCTGCTCGACGGTTTCGGCGGAGCGGAAGCGCTCGTTCAGCTTGGTGCCGTTGAGAAGGTTCTTCAGTTCGACCTGATTATAGGCGCCGCCCTTGCCGGGCTTCACCGTATTGGTCTTGACCGCCACCCACAGGCCGCCGTCGTGTTCGACGACGGTGCCGGGGCGGATTTCACTGCCGCTGATCTTGGCCATGTCTGCTGGTCCGGAAAGGGGTTCTGAACGGGAATTGGCGCCGCTCGGCGCTTTTCGCGCCTCCAACACCACAATTTACCAGCCGAGGCAAGGGATGCAGACATCTCCGGTCGGGCGGCTACGGCGCCGGGTCGCTGTGCCGATGCGGCACGCATTCGTTAACGGCGGCGGGCAAGATTGGCTCAAGCTGTTCCCCCGTCTGTGAATCATCGGTGGATAGCTTGTGGAAAACACAAGATGTTGGGGTGAACGAAACAGGAAAATCCCGTGATCGCTGATTCGTCGCCGATTCGTTCCGGCTTTGGTCGAAACGTTAACGAGATCGCCTGCCGAGACGTATTCGACCGATTGAAAACCGTTAGGAAAGATGAAGGATTCCATAATGTTGCCGGCGCCTTTCGACCGGGCACGCCGGGATCGAGCCGGCGGATCGGAAAAGGTTAATGCGGCGGGCGGTTTTGCGCCGCCTCGTCAATCCCCTGATTCAGCATCTGGTGCCGGCTGCTCGGCGAGAACCCATATTTAGCCGTGAACGAAGCGTGAATCGCGCCGAGTCAGTGATTCGTCGCTGATTCGTTCCAGACTCGTTCCACAGGTTAATCCAGCGGGCAGGCTTCATCCTTTTTCGGCGCTCCCGGAGCCTGAAAACATTGTCCTTTCGTTCCGCGGTGCAAATCCCTATGTGTCGGCTGTCTTTTGCCGCCGCGCTTTCGACACAGGGGCGAGCGAAACAGGGCGAGAGAGTCTTTTCCGCGATCATGAACATCCAGCCCAGACAAAACGAGCCGCTGATCCTTTCGGGGCGCGACGTGACGGCCGTTCTCGGCCCGACCAACACCGGCAAGACGCATCTCGCCATCGAGCGCATGGCGGCGCATGAAAGCGGCGTCATCGGCCTGCCGCTGAGGCTGCTCGCGCGCGAAGTCTATGCCCGCATGTGCGAGAAAGTGGGTGCAGCCAAGGTGGCGCTGGTCACCGGCGAGGAGAAGATCCAGCCGATCAGCGCGCGCTACATGGTCTGCACAGTCGAGGCGATGCCGCGCGAGACGGACGCCGCCTTCGTCGCGATCGACGAGGTGCAGCTCGCCGGCGATCTCGAGCGCGGCCACATCTTCACCGACCGCATCCTGAACCTGCGCGGCCGGCAGGAGACCCTGCTTCTGGGCGCGGCGACGATGCACGGCATCCTGCAGAAGCTGCTCAAGGGCGTGTCGGTGGTGACCCGGCCGCGGCTGTCGCATCTCGCCTATGCCGGCTCGAAGAAGCTGACGCGGCTGCCGCGCCGCACCGCGATCGTCGCCTTCTCGGCCGACGAGGTCTACGGCATCGCCGAACTGATCCGCCGCCAGCAGGGCGGGGCGGCGGTGGTGCTCGGCGCGCTCTCGCCCCGCACGCGCAACGCGCAGGTGGCGCTCTACCAGTCTGGCGACGTCGACTATCTCGTGGCCACCGACGCCATCGGCATGGGCCTCAATCTCGACGTCGACCACGTCGCCTTCGCGCAGAACCGCAAGTTCGACGGCTACCAGTACCGCCAGCTCACCGCCGCCGAGCTCGGCCAGATCGCCGGGCGCGCCGGCCGCCACCTGCGCGACGGCACCTTCGGCGTCACGGCCAGAGTCGATCCGCTCGACGAGGATCTGGTGCACAGAATAGAGAGCCACGACTTCGAGCCGGTGAAGGTGCTGCAATGGCGCACCGCCGATTTCGACTTTTCGTCGCTCGATGCGCTCAAGCGCTCGATCGAGACCAATTCGCCGGTCGAGGGGCTGACGCGCGCGCTGCCGGCGGTGGACGCGCAGGCGCTGGAGCGCCTGTCGGGCGACGGGGATATCCGCGCGCTGGCGGCCGGGCGCGAACGGGTGGCGCTGTTGTGGGAAGCCTGCGCGCTGCCGGACTACCGCAGGATCGCTCCCTCCCAGCACGCCGACCTGATCGCCTCGATCTACACGGACCTCGCCAGGCGCGGCCATGTCGACGAGACCTACATGGCCGAGCAGGTGCGCCGTGCCGACACCACCGAGGGCGACATCGACACGCTGTCGCACCGCATCGCGGAGATCCGCACCTGGACCTTCGTTTCCAACCGGCCTGGCTGGTTGGCCGATCCGACACACTGGCGCGAAAAGACGCGTGAAATCGAGGACAGGCTGTCGGACGCGCTGCATGAGCGGTTGACGAAACGCTTCGTTGATCGCAGGACTTCCGTCCTCATGCGGCGGCTCAGAGAAAACACGATGCAAGATGCCGAAATCAGCGCCAGTGGAACGGTCCTCGTCGAGGGCCACCATGTCGGCGAACTGCAAGGCTTCCGCTTCACGGCGGATGCGAGCGCGGGTGGCGAGGACGCCAAGGCGGTGAAGGCCGCGGCGCAGAAGGCGCTGGCGGCGGAGTTCGAGGCGCGCGCGGAGCGTTTCGCCGCTTCGGGAAACAGCGACATCGCGCTGGCGTCGGACGGAACGCTGCGCTGGATCGGCGCGCCCATCGGCACGCTCGCGTCAGGCGAGGATATTCTCAAGCCCCGCATCATCCTTTTGGCCGACGAGCAGTTGACCGGACCCGCGCGGGAGAAAGTTGCCGCCAGAGCGGAGCGCTTCGTCAATTTCCAGGTCGAGAGCCTGCTGAAGCCGCTGGTCGACCTGAAGAGCGCCGAGCAACTGACCGGCATCGCGCGCGGCATCGCGTTCAGGCTGGTCGAGCAGTTCGGCCTCATCAACCGCCGCGACATCGCCGAGGAGATGCGCTCGCTCGACCAGGAGGGCAGGGCGGCGCTGCGCCGTCTCGGCGTGCGCTTCGGCGCCTACCACGTCTTCATCCCCTCGCTCGTCAAGCCGGCGCCGGCCGGGCTCATCACGCTGCTGTGGGCACTGAACAACGACGGAAAGGAAAAGCTCGGCTTCGGCGATATCGTGCATGCGCTGGCGTCCGGCCGCACGTCGATGGTGGTCAACCAGTCCTTCGACAAGGAATTCTACCGGCTGGCCGGCTACCGCAATCTCGGCCGGCGCGCGGTGCGCGTCGACATTCTCGAACGCCTCGCCGACCTGATCCGCCCGGCCACCAACTGGAAGCCGGGGCTCGGGCCGCGTCCCGACGGCGCCTATGACGGCCAGGCCTTCATGGTGACGCCGCCGATGCTGTCGATCCTCGGCGCGACGCCCGACGACATGGAAGAGATCCTGAAAGGCCTCGGGTACCGCGCCGAGCCGAAGCCGGCCGAAGAGGTCAAGGCGAAGCTCGACGAGATCGACGCGGCCCATCACGCCGCGGCCGAAGCGAAGGCAGCGGCGGCGGAAGCGGAGGCCGCTGCGAAGGCGGTGGAGGCTGCTGCGGCCTCCTCCCCCCTGGAGGGGGAGGTGCCCCCGCAGGGGGCGGAGGGGGCTGCCGAAGCTGGCTCCGACGCCCCTTCTGCCGAACAGGCGGAGATTTCCGATCAAGCCTCGCACGATGAAGATGTCGGCACGGCGGAGGGGGTCACCGAAACAAGCTCCAACGCTCCTTCTGATGAACAGGCCGAAACTTCCGATCAGGTGCCGCACACCGAAGATGCCGGAGCGGTTGAGACGACCCCTCCCGACCAGCCTTCGTCCGGCCACCCTCCCCTCGAGGGGGAGGGAGACGCCGGCGCGGCTCAGACGGCCGCCGCCGTCGAAGCGACCGATGGCGCCGCAACTGGCGAAGCCGCACCTGCCGAGGCCCAGGCCGAGGCCGCGGAAGTGGAAGCGCCCAAGCCGATCCTGCTGTGGCGGCAGCAGCGTTTCGATCGGCCGCGCCAGCGCCACGATCATCGCGGACGCGGCGGTTCGCGGCACGGCCATGCCGGCGCCGCGCCGGCCGGCGATCAGCAGCCCGGCGAAAAGCAGGGCGGATGGAAGAAGGGCCGCGGCGGCCGTCCGCAGGACGGGCAGGGCGAACAGGGCCACCGCCGTCATGGGAAGCCGCAGGGCGAGCGGCAGGATCGCCGCGACGGAAGGCCCGACTGGAAGGGCAAGCCGGACAACCGGCGGCACGACCAGAAGGGCGGCGGCAAGCCGGCCTTCCAGCAGCGTCCGCGCGAGGAGAAGCCGGCGCGCTTCGATCCGGACTCGCCCTTCGCGAAGCTCGCCGCGCTGCGCGACCAGTTGAAGAAGTAAGTCTGCTCGCTTGGACACCCCTCAATGGCTGAGCTCCGCCAGCGCATCGACAAGTGGCTGTTCTTCGCGCGCGCGGTGAAGTCGCGCTCGCTGGCGGCGAAGCTGGTGACGACGGGCCGGGTGCGCATCAATCGCGACAAAGCAGCGCAGGCTTCCGCTTTCGTCAAATGCGGCGACGTGCTGACCATCACGCTCGACCGCCGCGTGCTGGTCTGGAAAGTGCTCGATACCGGCACGCGGCGCGGCCCCGCGCCCGAGGCGCAGGCGCTCTACGAGGATCTGTCGCCGCGGCCCGCGCCGGCCGATCCGGCGATCCCTTCCGCGATCGCGCCGCTGCGCGAAGCGGGCAGCGGCCGGCCGACCAAGAGGGAGCGGCGCCAGACCGACCATCTGCGCGGCGAAGCCTGAGAAGACTAAATCGCAGGAACGACGGTCCGCTCTGTCGGCGGCGTCATGAAAATTCCTTCCGCCTGGACCGATGGCCGCAGCACGGGTTGCCCTTGCAAGCATCCGGCAAAGGCGATACCTCAACCGCCGAACATGCTGAAAAGACGGGACGTTCCCGGAGCCGCCGATGACCTATGTCGTGACCGACAACTGCATCAAGTGCAAGTACATGGACTGCGTCGAGGTCTGTCCGGTGGACTGTTTCTACGAAGGCGAGAACATGCTCGTCATCCATCCCGACGAGTGCATCGACTGCGGCGTGTGCGAACCGGAATGCCCGGCCGACGCGATCAAGCCCGACACCGAGCCGGGCCTCGAGAAATGGTTGCAGATCAACACCGAATACGCCGACAAGTGGCCCAACATCGCCACCAAGAAGGAGCCGCCGGCGGACGCCAAGGCATTCGACGGCGAGACCGGCAAGTTCGAGAAATATTTTTCGCCGGAGCCGGGCGAAGGCGACTGATCGGCTCCGCCGCCCTTACGCGACGGAAGGCTTGAGGCCGGCCGCCGCCATGCCTATTTTTCGGGCATGGTTTCTTCGCGCTTGCGGCAAAATCTTGATTCTTCCGACTTTTTGTGTTACATAACCCTGACATGCCGGTGACACGACGTCGATTGATGGCGCAACGCCTTCACCACTGAAAGGTGACTTCCACAATCCGGGCCAGAGCTATCTCGGTCAGGCGATCGCCATTTGCGGTTTGTCTGCCCCTTAGCCTTCCGGTGGATGCTGTCGCGCGGCAAAGGGCCGGATGGCCCCATGGCAGAGTTCGGCCGGCATCATGCCGGCGACAACCAAGGAGTGCAGGGCGTAATGGCAACAGCAACCCCACAGAAGAAGTCCGCAGCCGCGGCTGGCCGCCACGGCTTCAAGACCGGTGAGTTCATCGTCTATCCGGCGCACGGCGTCGGCCAGATCGTGTCGATCGACGAGCAGGAAGTCGCCGGCATGAAGCTCGAGCTGTTCGTCATCGACTTCCAGAAGGACAAGATGCGCCTCAAGGTGCCGGTCGCCAAGGCGACCTCCATCGGCATGCGCAAGCTTTCCGAGACCGATTATGTCGACCGCGCCCTCAAGGTCGTGCAGGGCCGCGCGCGCATCAAGCGCACCATGTGGTCGCGCCGCGCGCAGGAGTACGACGCCAAGATCAATTCCGGCGACCTGATCTCGATCTCCGAGGTGGTGCGCGACCTCTACCGCGCCGACAACCAGCCGGAGCAGTCCTATTCCGAGCGCCAGCTCTACGAGGCCGCGCTCGACCGCATGGCGCGCGAGATCGCAGCCGTCAACCGCGTGTCGGAAACCGAGGCGGTGCGCCTGATCGAGGTGAACCTCAACAAGGGCCCCAAGCGCGGCGCCAAGGCCGACAACGAAGAGACCGAGCAGGAAGAGGCCGCCTGAGCCTTTCGCCTCCGCGTGATCCAGAAGACCCGGCCTTCGCGCCGGGTCTTTTGTTTTTGGCGGCCGCCCAAGCGAGAGCGAAGGGCCGGGCAGGCCGGAGGAGCGCTGCGGGTCCGATGCACTCGTCTTCCCGTGAACGGGAGGGCAATCGCATAAGGGCGGCGCACCCCCACCCCTGTCCCCTCCCCACAAGGGGGAGGGGGACGCCGACACTGCCGTTTCGCGCAAAATTGCCGGCGTCGGAGCATTGTGGCGCTGCCGCAAAGTCCCCCTCCCCCTTGTGGGGAGGGGTTAGGGGTGGGGGTGCTCGACGCTCGAAAATTCATCTGC
>CAZBBT010000129.1:0-7618 GCA_964490065.1 uncultured Mesorhizobium sp.
CCGTTCGGCCCAGCGCGTATACATGCGCAAAAGCATGTTCGCCCAGTCCTGGCTCTCGGTGCCTCCGGCGCCGGCATGGATTTCCAGATAGGTGTCGTTGGCGTCGGCCTCGCCCGAGAGCATGGTCTCGACCTGACGCGCCCTCACCTCGCCCTGCATGGAGCGAAGCGCGGCCTCGGCCTCTGCGACAACCGAATCGTCACTCTCTTCCTCGCCGAGTTCGATCAGGCCGATATTGTCCTCGAGCGCCTGAGTCAGGCCCCTTACGGCGCCGATGCCCTCATCGAGGCCCTGGCGCTCGCGCATCAGTTTCTGCGCTTCGGCCGGATCGTTCCAGAGCGAGGCGTCCTCGGCGCGGACATTCAGGTATTCAAGCCGCTTGAGCGCCTGATCCCAGTCAAAGATGCCTCCTCAGCAGGGTGATCGCCTGCCTGATCTCGTCGACGATGTTCTGCGTTTCCGCGCGCATGGCTTTCCGTATCGTCCCTGAAACTGAAGTCGGCGCGATACATAGGCACCACGGCCGAACCTGTAAAGCGGGACGGCAGGCAGCAGCGATCGGGAGCTGAACGACTTGCCGTTTCTAGAGCGAGAGCGCTTTTATGCCCGCGAATCCAACGGCGCGCTTCTTGTTGCAGTAGTCCTTGTGCTCGCCCCAGGAGATGCACACGGTTGCCTTCAACTTCTTGAAATGAATGAGAATGATGCCTTTCTGCGGATCACGGTTCCTTGCCTTGAGTTCGTTGAGTGCCGCCGCGGCTGCGTTCCGGGCGTCCCCGCCGGACACGCGAGCGCCTTGGCCGCTCAATTGCGATCGAATCTGACCGGCAAGGTAAGTTGCGCTCGTCGTGTTGTCGGCAAGGCCGATCGCCACCGTCCGCGCTGCAGGTGATTCGGCGGCGCCGGGTTCGACAAATACCGCCGAGAAGAACACGGCGATACCGAGCGTTGCGAGATTCATGGACTTCATGACAGGTCTCCTCTCCATTTGCCGGAATCCGAGTCAGCGCGAGGGCGGACGCCGTCCCTTGTAGGTTCGCGCTCCAGGCAGGCGTTTCGCCTGTGCCGCGGTGATCTGCAGCGCGTCCACCTTGGGCGCCTTCGCCGTCCACCAGACCGTGCATTCGGTAGGGCTGCAGATGCCTTTCGCCTTGCAGGATTGCCCCGGGCTCGCGGGCGCCCAGTGGCAGAGGGGATCGCCATTTCTTTCTTCGCCGACACAGGTGTTGCCGCATATCGCCACCAATCCGGAATCGGCCGAGGCAGCGGTCGGAGAAAGCAGCGCAGTACATATCGCGACGAACACGGCCGGAATATCGATGGCCAGCCGGATGCCGTAACTCATCTCATCCCTCCTGTGCCTGCAACGGCTTCCCGGGCCGCGGGATTTCCCGTGGATCGGAAAACCGAGACGGGATCTCTCCGCGGAAATGTAAGCTAGCTCACGCAGGGATACGCCCAGCCTATGCACTTCCACCGCAGCGCGGGTTTCGTGCAGGACCATTCCTGGCCCTGGGCCCACTTCCAGTTGACCCGCGTCGTGCCCGTCGCTTTTTGTGCCTTTTTGTTCCAAGATTTTCGGGCCTTTTCGCGGGCGTGCGACTTCTTGAAGGCGACTCCCCAATCACTCTTGATGCGCTGCGAATAGCAGGCATGCTTCGCGAGAGCGGGAGAAGTCGCCATTGCGAACGCGGTCGCCGCCGCGAAAAGAATGGCCGTCGCGGCTATTCCAGCTTTCAAGCGCATGTTGATTTCCTCTCCTCGGGTCCCTTGCACTGAATGCCCATATGCGGCAGTTGCACGAGAAAGCAGCCAGGGCGTGCTTGTTGGGACCAAGGATATGGCCCGGCGGATCGAAGTATTGTAAAAATCGGCAGCAATGGAGCCGCGCAACTTCGAGCCCGTTTCAGCATCCGAAGAGCTTCGGCCTTGGGTCCGGCGCTACCTTTACGCCAACCGTATGTTGCGGTCGGATTTGACCATTCACGCCAAGCCGACAGGCTATTCCTATTTCTCCAATTTCTTTGGCGTCAATGGCGGCGATGGCGGGGTAATCAACGGGCGCGCGTTCGATCGCGTCTCGCGCTGGTTTCTCTACGGGCAGACTTCCGACCATGACGTGTATTTCCATCACAGACGCGCTCTGCAATTGATCGTCACCGAACTGTCGGCAACCGCCCATCATCGCCTGTTCGGGATTCCGGGGCATCGCATTCTGGGCCTGGCGGCGGAATTCGAAGATGTGGCGCCGGATCAGGCGCTGATCGCCCGCGAGTTTTTCACCCTCGGCCCCGAAGCCGCGCGAGACGATCATGTGCGCGAGGCAGACGGCTTCTTTCTCCGTCTCGCCGAGAACGCCCTGCCCGCCGACCCTGTCATCGAGGAAGCCGTGCGGCTGTTCGAGATGGAAAACGGCGCAGTGCGGATCGCCGATCTTTGCGGGCAGCTTGGCGTCGCCTCGCGCGAGCTCAATCGCAGGTTCAGGGACGTGGTCGGCGTGAGCCCGAAATTCTTCGGCCAGGTCATGCAGATCAACTGGGTGATCGGGCTGCTCTACTCAGACGACAGGGCGAAATTGGCGCAGATCGCCCTCGATGCGGGCTTTTACGACCAGGCGCACTTCAATCGCGCCATGCAGCGCTTTTTCCAGGAGGGTCCGCGCGAGTTCCTGCGCAGCGACCATCCGGCATTCCGCTCTTTTCTCGCCGCGTCGCGCCGCTTCGGACCAGCCTCGCCCGCGGGGTGAATATTCGTTTTCGAGGCAGACGCTTCTCGATCGCGGTTCTGTTGAGCGCCAGTTCCGCCGTTTGCGGTCAGTAGAGCCCGCCGCCGCCCGACTGGATCGCCTGCGAGGCTTCCGGCGACAGCGGCGCGCCGGGTCCGTTCGCGCCGTCCTCGCCCATGCCGATCACCCAGTAGCTGTCGGCCGGGCCGGTGCCCGGCTTGAAAGCCTCGATGAAGGCGCCCGGATCGCCGGGGCTGGCGCGCATGCCGGTCTTGCGGTTGATGGCGATCAGCTTCATGCCCTCGGGCACCTTGAAGTCGATCTTGGGTTGGTCGACGAGGTACTGCTTCATGAAATCCTTGAACACCGGCGCCGCAAGCCCGCCGCCGGTCGCACCGTGACCGAGGCCCCTGGGCTGGTCATAGCCGAGATAGAGGCCGACGACGATGTTGGGCGTGAAGCCGATGAACCAGGTATCCTTCTCGTCGTTGGTGGTGCCGGTCTTGCCGGCGATCGGGTAGCCCAGTTCGGCAACGGTGTGAGCCGTGCCGCGCTGCACCACGCCTTCCATCATCGAGGTGATCTGATAGGCGGTCATCGGGTCGAGCACCTGCTCGGAATTGTCGATCAGTTCCGGCTCCGGCTGGTTGTCCCATTCGGCCGCGTTGCAGCCCTCGCAGGTGCGCTCGTCCTGCTTGAACACGGTCTTGCCGTAGCGGTCCTGGATACGGTCGATCAATGACGGGTTGATCGACTTGCCGCCGTTGGCCATGATCGAATAGGCCGTGACCATGCGCATGACGGTGGTCTCGCCGGCGCCCAGCGCCATAGGCAGATATTGCGCCAGATGGTCGTAGACGCCGAAGCGCTCGGCATATTCGGCAACCAGCTTCATCCCCATGTCGTTGGCCAGCCGGACCGTCATCAGGTTGCGCGAGCGCTCGATACCGGAACGCAGCGTCGCCGGGCCGGCGGTGCGCCCGTCATAGTTCTTCGGCGTCCAGGTGGTGTTGCCGGTCTGGATGGTGATGGGGCCGTCCATGATGACGGATGCCGGCGTGTAGCCGTTGTCGAGCGCGGCCGAATAGACGATCGGCTTGAACGAGGAGCCCGGCTGGCGCATCGCCTGGGTGGCGCGGTTGAATTCGGACTTGGCATAGGAGAAGCCGCCGACCATGGCGAGCACGCGGCCGGTATGCGGGTCCATGGCCACCATGCCGCCTTCGATCTCGGGCACCTGGCGCAGCAAGTAGCCGTCGCCGTCGTCCTTCTTCTGGACGTAGACGACATCGCCCGGCTTCAGGACGTCGGCCGGCGATTTCGCCTTCAGCGTCTTGCCGTCCTTCTTGTAGCGCATCGCCCAGCTCATGTCGTCCTTGGCGACGGTGGCCTCGGTGCGGTCCTTGACCAGCGCGCCCGATGCCTCGCGCTTGGGCTGCAGACCGACGGTGAGGCCGGAATCATTGCTGTCCAGCACAACGGCGAGCGTCCATTCCGGAACGTCGTCCAGTCCCTTGACCTCGCCCAGCGGCTCGCCCCAGTCGCCGGAAATGTCGATGGATTTGACCGGGCCGCGATAGCCGCGCAGCGTGTCGAACTTGATCAGGCCGTTCTGCATCGCCTTGCGCGCCAGGCGCTGCAAATGCGGATCGAGCGTAGTACGCACCGAGAGGCCGCCCTCATAGAGGGCGTTCTCGCCGTAGCGCGCGATGATCTGGCGGCGCACCTCCTCGGTGAAATATTCGCCGGCGAACAGGTAGGGGCCGCTGCGGCGCGGGGTCACGCCGAGCGGCTCGGCCTTGGCCTTGGCGCCTTCCTCGGCGGTCACGTAGCCGTTGTCGACCATCTGGTCGATCACCCAGTTGCGACGCTCGACCGCGCGGTCGGCGTGCTTGAACGGATGGTAGTTGGACGGCCCCTTCGGCAGCGCCGCCAGATAGGCGGCTTCGGCGACGGTCAGTTCGTTGACCGACTTGTCGAAATAGGTGAGCGCGGCACCCGCCACGCCGTAAGCGCCGAGCCCGAAATAGATCTCGTTGAGATAGAGTTCGAGAATGCGGTCCTTCGGATAGGCCTGCTCGATGCGGAACGACAGGATCGCTTCCTTGATCTTGCGGTCGATCGTGCGCTCGTTGGTGAGCAGGAAGTTCTTCGCCACCTGCTGGGTGATGGTCGAGCCGCCCTGGGTCGGGCCGCCGGTGGCATAGCGCAGGGCGGCGCGTGCGACGCCCTGGATGTCGATGCCGGGATGGTTGTAGAAATTCTTGTCCTCGGCAGACAGGAAGGCCGCCTTGACGCGGTCGGGAATAGCCTGGATCGGCAGGTAGAGGCGGCGTTCGCGGGCATACTCGGCCATCAGCGAGCCGTCCGAAGCGTGGATGCGCGTGGTCACCGGCGGCTCGTATTTGGCCAGCACCTCGTAATCCGGCAGGTCCTTGGTCAGGTGCCCGACATAGACGGCGACTACAGCCGCGACGGCCAGCGCCAGCGTCGTGCCTATGCCGAAAAAATAGCCGATTAGACGAATCATGCCCGCTCCAGTCCGGGGTTCGGCATTGTCCTAGACCAGCCTGCCGGGGGCGCAAGATGCTGGAACGATTCCGAGCCGCAATCCAAATCCCATGTCGCCCTGATGTGGGGAAAATACGGCAAATCCCGCCCTGTGTCCTGGAAATAGGAAATAATGGCCACCGGTGTTGTCGCCATGCAACGCCCGCTGCGGTTGCGCCGGGGCACGGCTTTCAGCCCCCAGCCCGCGCGTGGGAGCGGGCGAACACCGCCACCGCGTCGGCGATCGACTTCGCGGCCTTGCCGCGCCAGCCGGCATCGAGAAGCTGGGCCTCGTCCTTGGGATTGGAGAGATAGCCGAGTTCGACCAGCACGGAAGGGATGTCGGGCGCCTTCAGCACGCGGAAGCCCGCCTGCCTGTGCGGATGATTGATGAGGCCGACGGTGCTTGAGAGTTGTCCGACCAGCGTGCGCGCGAAGCTCAGCGAAAAGGAATGCGTTTCGCGGCGAATCAGGTCGATCAGGATATCGGTGACCTCCTGGCTGTCGTCCTTGATCTCCATGCCGGCGAACTGATCGGACAGGTTTTCCCGGTCGGCCAGCGCCTGCGCCTCGGGATCGGACGCCTTGTCGGAAACCGTGTAAACCGTGGCGCCGCGCAGGCTTTTCACCGAGATGGTGTCGGCATGGACGGAGATGAACAGGTCCGCCTCGTGCTGGCGGGCTATGCGGACCCGCTCGTCGAGGCGCAGGTAGATGTCGCTGTTGCGCGTCATGAACACATCGTATTTGCCGACTTCGGCGAGCTGGTCGCGCAATTCCCTGGCGAAGGCCAGCGTGACGTCCTTCTCGACCGCGCCGGTCACGCCCTCCGCGCCGCCGTCCACGCCGCCATGGCCGGGGTCGATCACGACGGTGAAGCGATGCGGCGGCTTCGAGACCGGGCCGGTGCCGACGCGCTCGCCCTTGCCGGCCGAAACGGTCGAGCCGGTCGACAGCGCCTGATCGGCCAGTGCGGCCTCGAATTCCCGCGCGGAAGCGGCCGATATGTCGATCGCCACGCGGTAGCCCGGAGCGTCTTCGTTCTTGAGCACGTCCAGCTTCTCGACCAGGAACGGCCCCTTGCCGACAAGAACGACGCGCGAGGTATCGCCGGCGGTCACGCCGTAGCGCACATTGCGCACCAGTCCCTTCGCCTTCAGGTCGCCGGGGTCGAACAGAAGCGTCGTTTCCGGCAGGTCGACGACGAGCCGATCCGGCCCGCGCAGCAGGAACCATTTCGGGTTCGGCTCGCGATCGAAGTCGATGACGATGCGCATTTTCGTGGCATCGCCCGCCATCCTGTAGTGACTGGCCTTGATCGGCCCCGAGGAGACCGACGGCGCGCCGGCCGCCCCGGATTCATCCGGCGCCGCGGTCGAGACCGCCGGAAACATCAGGCAGGCCAAGGCAACAAACACGGCACAAAGCCGGGACAGCGCGCGAATATCCAACCCGAACCCCTTGATTTTCGTCGCTTTGAAACACATCTCGTTGCCAGTCGCTCCCGGTAGGCAACATGCGCCCGACATCCGCCAGACGCAGCAGAGCCGCGAACACGATTAACGATTGGTATCCAGAGAAGGTTAACCAAGCCTTTTCGCCGCGCCCGCCCGGCGCGTCGCCCGCCGTTTCCGCTTTGGTATGCTTTTTGCCGGCGCCGGAAATCGGGGTTGCCTTCCCACCCGCCAAATCATAAAAGCGACATTGGATTGCTGCAATCCTGGAACCGCCTTCCCGTACGCCATGTATCGTGGACCGGACGACAGGCCGGCTTCTTTCGTCCGGATCAAGCGGACGAGGCAGGACTAGGCGATCCCGATTGAATTTCGCAGGCGTGCGCCCGTGGCGGGGGAATCGTCTGCGTTGAAGAAAACGGCAAGGGTTCCCACCTGCGCCGGCTCTGCTGGCAGAGCACCTAGCTGGTCCGGTTTTCCGGGCTTTGGTTCAAAAGGTCCGTCGAGTTTGAAGGCTTCAGACGCAACGATAGCAAGGTCCGCGTTCAACCGCGCCATTTCGGCTGCGGGCGGCACCGCCGTCGCGTTCCGGCCACTCAAGGCGGACGATCAATTATCCGGCACCCATATCGACCAGGCATCACGGCGGCGGGCCTCACCCGCCCGGCCGCGGCTGGCGGCTGCCGGGAGGAAACGCAATAATGCCCAACAAGATGCTGATAGACGCCTCCCACCCGGAGGAAACCCGCGTCGTCGTCGTTCGCGGTAACCGTATCGAAGAATTCGATTTTGAATCCCAGGACAAGAAGCAGCTCAAAGGAAACATCTACCTCGCCCGCGTAACGCGCGTCGAACCGTCCCTTCAGGCAGCCTTCGTCGAATATGGCGG
>CAZBBT010000130.1:0-7581 GCA_964490065.1 uncultured Mesorhizobium sp.
GCGCGTTGCCCTCGCGGCAGGTCTGGTGGATCGTCTCCAGCGGCGCGCCGGAAAGCTCGAACTGGCCGCCCGGCTCGAGGCTGATCGCGCCCTGGCCGGTCGGCTCGACCAGGCCGATGATGCGGCCTGCGTCCAGGATCGGGTCCCAGCCGAGTTTATGCTGCATGCCTTCGAGGATCGAGCGGATGCCGCGCTCGCCGCCATAGGGGACGGGGGCGTTGCCGTCGACATAGAACGGGAATTTCTCGTGCTCGGTGCCGATGCGCCACTTCTCGCGCGGCTTGTTGCCGGCGGCGAGATAGCCGACGAGTTCGTCGACCCCCTCGATGGGGTTGGAATCGGTCGTGTCGCGCGCCATGTCGGCTCTCCTGAAAGGGCGGCCTGTGACCGCCGCGCTAGATGGACGAGGGGCGGTGCGGCGATCAAGCAAAATTTGCTGAGCCATGCGTCAACGGCGTTGATCGCACTGTCCTTCCCGTTAGGGGAGGGAGCGCGTAGGCACACCTATTCGTTGCCACGCTGCGGAAATCCGCCCTGGCTATTGTTAAAGAACGCCCCCATCACGCTGATGGGAGAAGTCGGGAAGCGAGCGGCAAAGCGCCAGGGTCTTTCGCTCAGGACGTGTCGAACGCAGGCACCGCCGGGGCGATCGGCCAACGAATCGCCGGCCCGGAAATTCCGCCGGATGGCCGGCCGGCTCGTGGATCGGCCGCACCGGCGAACAGCGCGGTCCGCGCCAGCATGGCGCACAGCATCAACGCCAGCGCGCGGAAACTCGCCGCGAGACGCGCCGCGTCGGCCTCTTCCGGTGCATCCGGCGGGACCGCCGCGCCCGGCGGCAGGCCCATGACGAAGGCCCACGCCTCGGCCTCGCCGTGGCTCAGAATCCCGAGCAACTGTTGGCGGCGCAGCCAGGGAAGGCAGGTGGCAAGCTCGGCCAGGCAGGCGAGAGCGAACAGCAGCGCCACCATGCGCTCCAGCACATCGCGGTTCCAGTTCGCATTCCTGTCCCAGCCGTCCATTCCGGTCTCCAATTCACGCAGGCCAAGTATGGAGGAGGTCTTGAGGGTGGGGATAATGCGGGCGCGGAAATTCTTGTGGCGTTCCGGAAAAGCCAAAGGAAACAGAGTATTCTGGCTGCTCGGGGAATCTTACGCCTCTATTTTTCCCAACAGTAGCGGCCTGCCTTTACCGGCGAGGCATGGATTCCCGACACTCTCCGGTCGCTCCGCTCCCTCACGAGGCCGGGGATGACGGGCTGCTTTTTGCTCTTGCGCCAATCTCCCACGTTGACGATTTGCGGAAGCCGTAAATGAAGTGCGTCATTCCCGGCCTCGTGAGCGACTGGAAGGAGCGGAGAGTGTCGGGAATCCACGCCTCGACGGTGAGGCGCCGGAACCCCTTTCGAACAAGCATTCGTGCAGCCGCATCTGCTTCCAGCGCAAAGGCCATAGCTCGCAGGCGAGATAGGGCGATCCTACCAATCCCCCGCCGTGGCCTGGATGACGGCGAGTGCCGCGACGGCCGCGGTGTCGGCGCGCAGGATGCGCGGACCGAGCGGGATGGCGGTGACGAAGGGGAGCGCCCTCAGCATCCGCCGCTCGGCTTCGGAAAAGCCGCCTTCAGGCCCCACCAGCAGGCCGAGTTTTTTCTCGGTGATCGCCCGCAGGGCAGGCAGCGGGTTATTGGTGGACGAATCCTCGTCGCAGAAGATCAGCCGCCGTTCGGGATCCCAGTTCGCCAGCAGCCGTTCGAGCTTTTCCGACTCCCGCACCTGAGGCACAGCGAGGATGCCGCATTGCTCGGCCGCCTCGATGACGTTCGAGCGCAGGCGCTCGATGCCCGGTTTCGCCACCTGCGTATGCTGTGTGGCGACAGGCTGCAGCGCGCCGGCGCCCATTTCCACCGCCTTCTGGACCAGATAGTCGAGGCGCCCGTGTTTCAGCGGCGCGAAGCAGTAGACGAGGTCCGGCAGCGGCGGTTGCGGGCGTTGAAGGACCAGCACCTTGAGCTGCACGCTCCTTTTCGCTCGCGCCGCGATCGTCGCCGACCATTCACCGTCGCGGCCGTTGAAGAGCAGGATTTCAGCGCCCTCGCCGAGCCGCAGCACATTGGCGAGATAGTGGCTTTGCTGCGGGGATGGCTCGATCTCGGTCCCTTCGGCGAGATCGTCCGGCACGAACAGCCGCTGCATTTTGTAGTTGGCGCGCATGGCCGATCCATGCGGCAGGGTGGTGTTTCGGTCAAGCTGCGCATCCACCCATTGTGTAGATTGACCGGAGCGGTTTCCTGGTATTGGATTTTCCCGCAAGGCTGGAACAGATGCGGCAAACCTTGGCTCTCAAGGGAGGCTTCGATGAGCAGAATGTTCGTGGATTGCCGTGAATACCCAAGTGAAATGAATTGCACGGTGGCGATTTCCGCAGACACCGAGAAGGAACTTCTCGATGCGGCTGTGCAACACGCCGTCTCGGTGCATGGCCATTCCGATAGCGCCGAATTGCGGCAGTCATTGGCCAAATTGATTAAGGTCGAGCGACAATAACCAGCAGAAGCCGGCGGGCCGCGGTCACCATACGCGGCCCGCCGGACCACCGTATTTCGCATGCATCGTCTTGGATCATCGGGAGGTGCTCATGACTGCTTTCAACGCTGTGCGTTTTCGTGTGAAGCCCGGACGGGACCAGGAGTTTCTCGACGCCCATGAGGCGGTAGCGGCGGATTGGCCGGGATTGAAACATGCCAACCTCGTCAAGACGGGCGAACGCTCCTACTGCATCATCGCCGAGTGGACCGACATGGACGCCCTGGCCGCCGCGCGTCCGGACATGATCGCCACGCTCGATTCGTTTCGCGATACGCTCGAAGATCTCGGTGGCGGTCTCGGAGTTACCGATCCGGTGTCCGGTCCCGTCGTCCTCGCGTTGAAATAGTTGCGGCGAGGGGACCGGGCTACCCGGCCGACGGATGCCACGCCGGCTGGTAGCCTTGCTTCAGTGCGGCGACCGTGGTCGGCGGTGTGAGCAGCGCGAGCGGAACGCCGGAAAGCGCGCCGGCATCGGCGGGCTTGCCATAGCCCGCGAACGACCAGGGCAGGGCGGTTCCGTTGCGCAAGGCATATGCCTTGCCGCCATGGGCAACCATCGCGCCGTCCGGCAGCGATGTGAGTTCCGTGGCCGAAAGTGATGGCGGCTTGCCCCCCGACGCCAGCCGTTCCCTGTGCAGGCGCCTGTCCAGCATCGGCGCGCGCGGCTCGGCAATGCCGAAGGCCGTGCCGAAGCGGCCGACAAAATCCGCCGCCCGCTCGCGCCGGCAGTAGAAGCAGGGCCGGTGGCCGGCCGAGAGTGCGGTCACCTCGTCGAGGAAGAACAGTTCCGTCCAGCCGGGCAGGCCGATGCCGTCCGGCCCGCCGGGCCGGTTGCGGCCCATCGGCTCGCGCCGGCGGCCGCGGAATTCGCATTCGCAGATGATCCACGCCTGCAACGCCCAGCGCTTCTTCAAGAGCGTCTTCGTCGCCGGGTCATGAATGATGCCGCGATTGCCGAGGAACATGCCGCGCTCGGGCACGGCATGGATGGCGCCGAACGGATCGACCCGGTTTTGCAGTGGCACAGGCTTTTCTCCGACGTGCGCCGCTTGGCGCGTTGCTTGGCGCCATGCTAACGCGGTGACGGCTCAATTCCTGTCAGGATGCCGATGCGGGTACTGGTCGTCCAGAATTTCGACAACACCGGGCTCGGCCAGGTCGGCGCGGCGCTGGCCGAGGCGAAGGCGGAGATCGACCTGCGCCGGCCGTATCTCGGCGAGCCGCTGCCGACGGAAATCACCGGCCACGATGCCATGGTGGTGCTGGGCGGCGGGCAGAATGCGCTGGCCGACGACGAATATCCCTATTTTCCCGCTCTGCTCGACCTGACGCGGCGGTTCGCGGCCGAGGACCGCGCCGTGCTCGGCATCTGCCTCGGCAGCCAGTTGATCGCGCGTGCCTTCGGCGCCGAGAGCCGGATCGGCGGCGCGGAGGAATTCGGCTGGCAGTACGTGGCACTGACGCCGGAGGCCGGCGACGATGCGGTGCTGGCCGGCCTGCCGCGAGAATTTCCGATCTTCCAGTGGCACGACGACCATTTTTCGCTGCCCGCGAGCGCCACGCGCCTGGCTGGCAATGCGGTTGCGGAAAACCAGGCCTACCGCATCGGCCGCGCGGTCTACGGTTTCCAGTTCCATTTCGAGGCGGACGGCGGGTTGGTGGCGGAGTGGAGCGAGGCCTTCGCGGACCTGATCGCAAAGCGGAATCCCGATTGGCCCGGCAGGCTGGACGCCGAGATCGCCGCCAACGCGCCGCAAGCCGACGCCGTCGGCCTGGCGATCGCCCGCGCCTGGGTGGCGGCGGTCTGAAGCGGCCGCCCGTGGCAAATCGGGCACGCCGCCCGGAATCCGCTGTGGACGAATGATTTCGCGCTGGCTTGTGTCCGGCCGGGAGCCTATCAGCGCCCCGCTCTGCTTCGATCCTGAAACCGGAACGGACCCGGCTGTTGCCCGGGCGACACAGGACCGAAACAGAACATGCCTAGAAGCGCGCCATCGCTGAAACTTTCTCACATGTGCCGCGTTCTCAACGCATTGGTAACCGTGCCCGTGCAGCGATTGCCGCGGGGACAATTCTGGGTGACGACCGTGAAAGCTGCGTTTCTTTCCTTCGCCATGCTTGCCGCCATCGTTGTGAGCGGTCTTGGCATCTATGCGGCCGACGCCGCCAACGACCACAACGCGGTCGACGGCTATGGCGTGACCGCGTCGCTGCGCTGAGCGCCTTGCGTTCTTGCGCGGTCCGTCACGGACCGCGTCAGCGCCGCAGCATGTCCTTGCCGGCCGTGTTGATGTCGCGCCGGCCGCACAGCGCCAGCGTCATGTCGAGCTCCTTGCGGATGATCTGGAGCGCCTTGGTCACGCCGCGCTTGCCGTCGGCGCCGAGTCCATAGAGGAAGGGCCGGCCGATATAGGTGCCCTTGGCGCCGAGGCAGAGCGCCTTGAGCACGTCCTGGCCGGAGCGGATGCCGCCGTCCATATGCACCTCGATGCGGTCGCCGACCGCGTCGGCGATCTCCTCCAGCACCGAGATCGAGGACGGCGCGCCGTCGAGCTGTCGCCCGCCATGGTTGGAGACGATGATGGCGTCGGCGCCGGTCTTCGTCGCCATCTCGGCGTCCTCCTTGTCGAGGATGCCCTTGAGGATCAGCTTGCCGCCCCAGCGGTCGCGGATCCATTCCACGTCCTTCCAAGACAGGGAGGGGTCGAACGCCTCGTTGGTCCATGCCGACAGCGAGGAGAGATCGGTGACGCCCTTGGCGTGGCCGACGATGTTGCCGAAGGTGCGGCGCGGGGTCCGCGCCATTCCCATCACCCAGCGCGGCCGGATCGCCATGTCGAAGATGTTCTTCGGCGTCATCTTCGGCGGCGCGGAGAGGCCGTTGCGCAGGTCCTTGTGGCGCTGCGCCAGGATTTGCAGATCCAGCGTCAGCACCAGCGCCGAGCACTTCGCCGCCTTGGCGCGGTCGATGAGGTTGTGGGCGAAGTCCTTGTCGCGCATGACGTAGAGCTGGAACCAGAACGGCTTCGTCGTCACCGCCGCCACGTCCTCGATCGAGCAGATGCTCATGGTCGACAGGGTGAAGGGCACGCCGAATTCCTCGGCCGCCTGCGCCGCCAGCATCTCGCCGTCGGCGTGCTGCATGCCGGTCGAGCCGGTCGGGGCGAGGGCCACCGGCATCGACACCTTCTCGCCGATCATGGTCGTGGCCAGCGAGCGGTTGTCCATGTCGACCAGCACGCGCTGGCGGAACTTTATCTTCTGAAAATCTTCCTCGTTGGCGCGGTAGGTGCTCTCCGTCCAGGCGCCGGAATCGGCGTAGTCGAAGAACATCGTCGGCACGCGCCGGCGCGCCTGTTGCTTGAGGTCGTCGATGGTGAGGTGAAGGCTCATGATGAAAAGTTCCGGGCTTCAGGATCGTTTGCGTTGGGGTTCGTGTTCGCCGGCGCGTTGCTTCAGCCGAAGCCGCGAGACGCGCTGCCAGTCGCCGGTGCGCTCGGCTTCCATCATCGAGCGCTCGACATAGGTGATGTGGTCCATGGCCGCCTTGCGCGCGGCGGCCGGATCGCCGGCCTTGACGGCATGATGGATGGCGCGGTGCTGGGCGAGCAGTTCCTCGCGCACGCCGGGCAGGGTGAAGACCAGCAGCCGGTGGCGGAACACGCCGTCCGACAGGAGCCGATAGCAGGAGCGCAACGTGTGCAGAAGGATGATGTTGTGCGCGCACTCGCCGACCGCGTGATGGAACTCGACATCGACTTCGGCCTCGTCGTCGAAATCGCCGGTGCGGTGCGCCTCGTCCATGCGCGCCATGATGGAATCGAGCAGCGCGATGTCGTCCCGCGTTGCGCGCCGCGCGGCATAGTCGGCGGCGATGCCTTCGATCTCGCGGCGATACTCGAGATAGTCGCTTGCCGCCTTGCGGTGCGTCGAGAACAGGTCCATCACCGGCCGCGAAAAGACCTGGCCGATGACGTCGGCGACATGCGTGCCGCCGCCGTGCCGGGTTGCCAGCAGCCCGCGCGTTTCCAGCGCCTTCAGCGCGTCGCGCAGGATCGGCCGCGAGACCTCGAACTGGCGCGCCAGTTCCCGCTCGCCCGGCAGCCTGTCGCCGGTGCGCAGCACGCCCTCCAGGATCAGCGCCTCGATCTGCTCGACCACCTCGTCGGCGGTGCGCGAATGCTCGATGCGGGAAAAGATGTCGCCCAACGGCCTGCCTGCGATATGAGCCCTGGTGCGCAAGGATAGAGGCATCTTCGCCAACTGGTCAATTAATTTATCCAATTCGCCGCATGCTATGAGCCCACAGCGGCGACGCCATGAAGAAATGCCGTGGATTTCCCGTTTGCGTGCGCCGCCGATTGGCCCTAGAGGGGCGCCGCAGGCAAGGTCGAAACCTGGAGACCAGCCCGTGTCGGACAAAGCATCGCCGAACAAGGCATCGAATCCGCAATTCAGCCCCCGCGCCACCGGCGCCGTGATGGGTTTTCCCGCGCATGAGGGCAGGCCCGGCGCGCTGGGCGAGGTGCATGCCCGCCCGCACCCGCTGGTGACCACGCCGCGCGTGCTGGTGCAGCTTTCCTTCATGACCGACGCTGGATCGAGCGTCGACCAGGCGGTGCTGTCGGAACTGTCTCGCCGCCTGGGCATCGCGGCACCTGATCGGCAGGCGCGCCACCATGCCATGAAATGGGGCAAGGGCACGCTCACCTGGGAACGCCACACCGAGTTCTCGACCTATCTGTGGGAAGGCCCGCTGGAAGTCGCCGGAAAGGCAAAGGAGGGAACGCCTTTCGGCAACGGCTTCTCGCCGCCCGGCACGGTGATTTCAGGCATCCGTCTGGAGATCCGTAAATGGACGCCGGCGGCGGAAAGGCTGATCGCGTCCTTCGATCCGACCAGCCTGTGCTACTCGCTGGTCGAGCGCGGCAAGGCGGCCATCGTCACCGATTTCCGCCAGGATGGCGATGGGCTGACTCGCATGCTGGTGCTCG
>CAZBBT010000131.1:0-7568 GCA_964490065.1 uncultured Mesorhizobium sp.
TCCCGGCTCTCGCCTCGCGCCTGAAAGGCGCTCGGCAGCGGCCGGGATGACGGCTACGTATTATGCCGCCGCTAATCTCAAACGTCGGCGATTTGCGGGGAGGCAAACGGCAATTCGTGATTCCGACCTCATGAGCGAACACTCCGGATCTTGCATCCGGCAAGCCCGGAGCGGTTCATGGAAGCGATCAAAAGTCGCGGCGCGGCAAAGACCCGGCTCACGGGCAGGGATTGCCGACCCGCTGATGCACCGCGTCGACCGCTTTCTGCATTTCCTCGGTCCATTCCACATCGATGGCCGAGAGCGCGGTTTCGAGCTGGCCGAGGGTGGTGGCGCCGATGATGCTCGCCGTCACGAAGGGCCGGCTGAGCACGAAGGCGGCGGCGAACAGCGCCGGTTCCATGCCGAAGGAGCGGGCCAGTTTGTTGTATTCGAGCTGGACCTCGGCGGCATTCGGCGTCTCGTAGCGCTGGCCGCGGTTGAAAAGCTGGGTGCGCGATCCCTGCGGGCGCGCGCCGTGATCGTACTTGCCGGTAAGATAGCCCTGCGCCAGCGGCGAATAGACAAGCAGGGAAACATCCTCCCGTTCGCAGACCTCGGCAAGGTTCACCTCGAAGGTGCGGTTGACGAGATTGTAGGCGTTCTGGATCGAGGCGACGCGCGGGCCGCCGCCCTTCTCCGCCTCGAACAGATAGCGCATGACGCCCCAGGAACTCTCGTTGGACAGGCCGAAATGCCGAATCTTGCCGGCCTTCACCAGTTCGTCGAACACGGCAAGCGTCTCGGCGATCGGCGTTTCGGGATCGGTGAGAGCGGCGGCATCGGCCCGGCGGGCCGCGCCGTAGCGGGTCGGGTTGGCGCCCCACGGAATATCGCGGTCCGGCCAGTGGATCTGATAGAGGTCGAGATGGTCGGTCTGCAGCTTGGCCAGCGACTTGTCGATGGCGTCCATGATGTCGGCGCGCACCAGTTTCGAGGGCCGGCCGCCGCGGAACCATTCGTTGGCGGTGCGGCCGACCACCTTGGAGGCGAGGATGACACGATCGCGGTTTCCCTTCGCCTTCATCCAGGTGCCGATGGTGCTTTCGGTCCGCCCCTGCGTCTCTGCCTTGGGCGGGATCGGATAGAGCTCGGCCGTGTCGATGAAATTGACGCCGCGCTCGAAGGCAATATCCATCTGGGCATGGCCTTCGGCCTCGGTGTTCTGCTGGCCCCAGGTCATCGAGCCGAGGCAGATGCGCGAAACGATAAGGTCGGTACGGCCGAGGCGGCGTGTCTGCATGGATGGTCTCCGGCGGGAATTTTGCGCGCGAGGGGCGCGGGAAGGAGCCGCAACATAGAGGCAGGCGCGCCGCACGCCAAGCGCGACGGGCCGTTCGACGCGGATTTGTCCGATTTTTCCGGCCCCCCGGTCGGAACCGCCGGTCAGCGCCTGCCGGACAGCGCCTTGCGCCTCGCCTCGTCGATCAGCATGTTGGCGACCTGCATGCGGATGATGGCGCGGGCCCTCAGATGCGGCGCCACCCGGTCGGGATGATTGGCAAAAGCGAAGCTGCGGCGCAGTCGGCCCAGTTCCGTTTCGGTCGCCGGCCGGTCGAGACCGAGCTCCGCGGCAATCGACTCGGGATCGATCGGCGGCAGCTTCTCCTCCGGCGCCGGGTGCTCGTCGGCCAGTGCCAGCCGCGCCTGCTCCAGCAGCGCGGCAAACTCGGCCGCCATGTCGGCGCCGGATTCCCGGTATTCCGCCGCGAGCGCATCGCCGGATACCTTGATGCGGCCGGAATGCAGCTCGTCCACGACGGACAGATAGTCGAAGGGTATGGAAGGCCTGGCGCCGGCCGCCTTCGCCGCGTCGGAGGCGACGAAGAGGTCGTCGAGCAGCGAGGCAAAGTCCCGCTTGGCTCCGCTTGGAATGTCGGCCTCCCCCGCTTGCTGCGCTTCGATCTTTCGCGAACGATACGGCGCGCGCGTTAAAAATGAATGCGCGCGATCCTCGGCAATTTAGGCGTCGGCGGCCCGCGACGTCGGCCGCGCTCCGGCCCGGTCGAACAGGGCGGGAAAAATCCGCTTCGCATAGCTGCCATGCGCATGCTGCACTGCACAATCGCCATGAATCACCTATATCGGCAACGGGAGGATCAACAGGAGAGCCCGACCATGGGGTTCCTCACCGAGATGTTCTCCCGCCCGCGCCCGAACGAGCAGGCGCGCTATCGCTCGGCGCTTGCCGTGCTCAACGCCATGAGCAATGCCGACGGCGCCGATATCGGCATCAAGCCAGCGGATTTCCCGCGCATCGCCCGCGAAATGGCGATGCGCTGACGGTCGCGCGACCGCGGCCGCCGAATCAATGTCCCCGCATGAAGACGACCTTGCCCAGCGGCACGCCGTTGTGGCGCAGGATGTCGTAGGCGGTGGTGACGTGGAAGTAGAAGTTCGGCATGGCGAAGTGCAGCAGATATTGCATGCCGGGCATGTTTATCTCCCGGCCGCCGAGCTTCAGTTCGATCGGCCGTTCCTCCGAGCCGTCGATGTCGGCGGCCGTGAACGTCTCCAGATAGTCGACCGTCTTGTCGATACGGGCGTGGAGGTCGGCGAAGCTCGCCTCGTTGTCCTCGTATTTCGGCGCGCTACGGCCGGCCAACCGCGAAGGCGCTCCCTTGGCATGATCGGTGGCGATCTGCACCTGCCTGGTCAGCGCGAACATATCCGGCGCCAGGCGCGCGGCCAGAAAGACCTGCGGGTCGATCTTGCGCTCGGTCGCGTTGCGCTCGGCTTCGTTCAGCACGCCTGACAGCGCCTTGAGCCGCGCGGTGAAGACCGGCACCGACGCTTCGTACATGGAAATGGCCACGTTTTTTCTCCTGCGTATGAAATCCGCCGGAGAGGTAGCGCCGGTCGTCTCGATTTCGCTAGTGCCACCGCGTCGCCGCAATCGGTGCTAGACTTTCCGCGACGACCGGAGGTCCAGCATGAAGACTGTCCATGCCGTAGCGGCCACAGGAGCCGTATTTTTCGCTTGCGTCCAACCAGCCTTCGCGGAACCCGGCTACATCGACGACCGATCGAGCGCCGAGGCGGTGATCCGCTCGCTCTACAACGCGATTGCCCGGCACGAATATGCCCGCGCCTGGAGCTATTTCGGCGAGACCAAGCCGGCCAAGGATTTCGACAGCTTCGTCAAGGGCTATGCCGATACGGATTCGGTGGAGGTAAAGACGGGCGGCGTTGCGGAAGAAGGCGCGGCCGGCAGCATCTTCTTCACCGTGCCGGTCGCCATCGCGGCGACGGACAAGAAGGGCGACCTGAAGGTGTTCGCCGGCTGCTACACGCTGCGCCAGGTCAACGGCCAGATACAGGAGCCGCCCTTCGACCCGATCCATATCGAGAAGGGCGCGCTGCAACCCGCCAGGGGCGGTTTCGAAGACGCCGTTCCGGAGAAATGCGGCGACGGACCGCCACCGCCGAAGAAGGACGCCGCGCTGGAACAGGCCAAAAAGGCCTTCATCGCCGCCTATGGCGAGGCGTGCGACGAGGAAACGCCCGAACACAAGCCGGTCAGCGAGCCGACCGCATATTCCATCCGCTACAAGGACAAGGACGCGGGAGAAGACGAGCCAGAGCGCGAGGTTCGGCTGTTCCGCTTCTACTGCCACATGGCGGCCTACAACGAGAGCGCCTACTACTACCTCGCCGACGATACGGGCGAGGTCAGGCAATTGCAGTTCGCGGCGCCGGAACTCGACATACGCTACGAGAACGACGACCACGAGGGCAAGGTGGAGGCCGTCAACGTCACCGGCTTCCGGACCGAGGATTTCGCCATCAATTCCGCCTATGACGAGACGAGCCGCACCATCACCACCACGAACGAGTGGCGCGGTCTTGGCGACGCCTCCTCCAGGGGCACCTATCTTTTCCGCAACGGCGATTTTTCGCTGGTGAAGTACGACGTCGATGCGTCCTACGACGAGGAGATCAACCCGGAAACGGTGGTGGACTACTACACCGCGCCGTGAGCGTCCGGGCCGGAAGCCGTCACCACGGGCGGCCTCAGCGCTTCAGCGACAGCATCCAGTTCAGCGTCTCGCGCCAGTCGGTCATGCGGATCGGCGTGCCGTGCGTGCCGGTCTCGAAGCGCACGAATCGTGTCGGATAGCCCGGCGCCCTGGCCAAGATCGAGCGGAAGAACGCTTCCTGGCTGGCGACCGGGAAGACCGTATCCTTGCTGCCCTGCGCGAAAAAGACCGGGATGCGCCGCTTGAAGGCAGGGCTGGAGAAGAAGCTCTCGTCCCATAGCGAACCGAGCAGCAAGAGCCCGTCGATGCGGGCGCCGGTATCCTTGCGGCCGGCCAGCTTCCAGCAGATCTGGCCGCCCATCGAGCCGCAGGCGACGTAGATCCTGGCGGCCGGCGACTTTTCCGCATAGTGGCCGATCAGCGCGGCGATCTGCGCGGCGCCGTGATCGCCGAAATCCCGAAAATCGGGCGACAGGTAGAGTCCGCCATTGCCGGCCATCAGGTTCTTGATGCGATTGAAATTGCCGCCGAAGGTGAAGTCGTCGACGCCCTGCCGGCGCGAACCGCCCTGCCCGTGCAGGTAGATGACGATGACCGAGGCGTTCTCAGTGCTGCCGACAGCGAAATGGCGCACGTCGCCGGCATCGCTCTTCAGCACGAGGTCCCGCTGCGCGCGGCGCACGCCGAGCGAGACATATCCGGCATAGACGCGCCTTTCCGGCACCTCGTCGCGTTGGTTGATATCGCGCATCTCGCGGTAGTCGAAGACGCGGTAGAGATCGCCCTTTTCCGAGGTAAGCACCGCCGGGTAGGCGAAGAGCTCATCCTTGAAGGGTTTTAGCGCGAGGGCCGAGGCGGGGGCGGTGAGGGCGAGGAGACACAGGAGGAACAGGACAATTCCGTAAGCTGCATTCCGTCGCGCCCCCCTCTGTCCTGCCGGACATCTCCCCCGCAAGGGGGGAGATTGGCAGACAAAGGGGGGCGCGAGGGAACGCAATATTTCCGAAATAAAGGCTGACCACAGCATCCGGCAGGCTTGCGTGCTTCGCCGTGCCCTTGTCAACTACGCCAGCGATCAATCCTGCAGCACGCCGCCAGCGAGTTCCAGCGCATCGCGCGTATCGACATCGACCGAGGCAGCCGCACCGATCTCGACATGGACGACGTCCAACCCCTCGGATTCGACGAGGTGCCGCGCGCCGGTGTCGCCGTGCAGCGTGGCGATCTCGGCAAACAGCGCGCGCGGCAGCAGCACGGGATTGCCGCGTTTGCCGTTATAGGTGGCGCGCACCACAGCCCTGCCCTCCGCCGTGCGGAAGGCCTCGATCAGCCGGTCGAGATCGGCGGAAGAGACACCCGGCATGTCGCCCAGCACGACCAGCGCGCCGGCCGCCTCCTCCGGAAGCGCAGCGACGCCCGCCTTCAGCGACGACGACAGGCCTTCGGCGAAATCGGGATTGTGGACCGCGCGCAATTTGAGGCCGGCAAGCGCCGCATCAACGCGATCGCTCTGATGGCCGGTCACCGCGACCGTGCCGGCAACCTCGGAGGCCATCACGCGCTCGGCGGTGCGCCGCACCAGCGGCTTGCCGTCGAACAGCGCCATGAGCTTGTTCGGCCCGCCCATGCGGCTGGAGCGGCCGGCGGCGAGCAGCACGGCATGCACCTTCAGCGCCGCCTTGGCCGGAGCCGGCTCGCGCGGCTGCGGCCGAGTCGGGATTTCCATCAGAAGCCCACCGACGCCCATGCCGGCAATATCTTCCCTGGTGACGGGAATGTCGGAGAATATCCGGTCCAGCACCCAGTCGAAGCCGTTGAGCCTGGGGCTGCGCGCGCAGCCCGGCGCGCCGAGGACGGGTTTTCCCTCGCGTTCGCCGAGCACGAAAAGATTGCCGGGGTCGACCGGCATGCCGGAGCGGAACACCGTGCCGCCCGAGGCATGGATCGCGGCCGGAATGACGTCCTCGTCCGGATCGCTCATCGCCGAGGCGCCGAACACCAGCACCATGTCGCTGGCGTGCGCCAGCGTCTCGATGGCGCGTGCCACATCGGGCGCGGCGTGCGGCGTGCGGATCTCGGCCGAAACCGTGCTGCCGGTGCGGCCCAGCCGCTCCTCGGTGACGCGCAGCGTCTTGTCGAGCACGCTGGCCTTGATCGAGGGCAGAACCGTCTGCACCACGCCGACGCGGAACGGCCGGTAGGGGTGCATGCGGAAGGCCTCGCGCTCGCCGGCCAGCGCCAACACCTTTTGCAGAATAGCTTCCGGCACGGCGAAAGGGATGATCTTGATCGTCGCGACCATCTGGCCTTCGACCATCGGGGCGAAGGGCGGCATGGTGGCGACCGTAATATCCGGATCGACCAGGTTGATGGCGTCGATCAGCGGCTTGTCGACCGTGAAGATGCCCGACAGGGTAGCGTGCACGTTCACCCGGCCGGTGGCCGCCGGCCGCGCCTCGATGCCGCTGAAGCGCAGCGCCTCGGCGATGCGGGTTGCAGCCGCGTTTTCCTCGACATCGTCGGCGGCAAGCGTCGCCACGACGATTTCCTCGATGCCGGCGGCACGGAACGTCTCGACGTCCTCGGCGGTCACCCGCTGCGCCTTGCGGAAGCGGCGGTCGCCCACCACCGTCGAGTGCGCCAGTATGGCGCCCTCGGCTTCACCGACCGGGACAGGCCCGAATTTCACGCCGCCTGCCCTTTCGCTTCGAGGCCGCGCGAGCGGAAGGCCCGGATCACCTGAGCCAGTACGGCTACCGCGATTTCGGACGGGCTGGCAGCGCCGATGTCGATGCCGATCGGCGCCTGGATGCGCTCGATCTCGCCGCTAGTCGCGCCGAGTGCAAGCAGCCGCTCGACCCGCTTGGCGTGCGTCTTGCGGCTGCCCAGCGCGCCGACATAGAAACAGCCGGCGTCGAGCGCGGCCTTCAGCGCGAAATCGTCGATCTTCGGATCGTGCGTGACGGCGGCGAGCGCGGTGTAGCTGTCGAGCGGTTGGCGTTCGAGCACATCCTGCGGCCATTCCGCATGAAGCGTCGCGTTCGGAAACCGCTCCGTCGTGGCAAACGCGGTGCGCGGGTCGATGATCTCCACCGGATAGCCGGCGATCTCCGCCATCGGCGCCAGCGCCTGGCTGATATGGACCGCGCCGATCACCACAAGGCGCGGGCTCGGCAGATGCGCGTTCAGGAACAGTGTTTTTCCATCCGCCTCGACCGAGCCGGACTGGCCGGTGCGGAAGGTTTTTGCGATGGCCTCGCCCAACTCGCCGCCGATTTTTTCTCCCTCCCTGACCAGCCGGTCCGGCCCGCCGGCAAGATCGGTGATAAGCACCGCCGCGCGGCGGGCACGGCGCTCGGCGTTGAGGGATTTGAGGGTTGAGGGGTTCATCGGCGTCGGTTCCTGCCCACGACCGGGGCACCCCCCTCTGGCCTGCCGGCCATCTCCCCCTCGAGGGGGGAGATTGGCAGCTTGGATGTCGCCGCCTCTTCTGCGGCGTTGGCGATTGGCGAAAGCGTACGCGCCAACTGATCTCCCCCCTTGAGGGGA
>CAZBBT010000132.1:0-7566 GCA_964490065.1 uncultured Mesorhizobium sp.
CCTCGATCATGATCTGCCTGGCCGTGCCGGCGAGGTCGTGCTCGCACAGCGACTTGCCGACATCCGTACCGCGCGCGGCGAGGAAGGTGTTGGCCATGCCGCCGCCGATCACCAGCGCGTCGACCTTTTTTACCAGGTTCATCAACAGGTCGATCTTGGTCGAGACCTTGGCGCCGCCGACGATGGCAATGACCGGCTTCACCGGATTGCCGAGACCTTTTTCCAGCGCCTCCAGTTCCGCCTGCATGGTGCGACCGGCAAAGGCCGGAAGCACATGCGCCAGCCCTTCGGTGGAACAGTGCGCGCGATGCGCGGCGGAGAAGGCGTCGTTGACGTAGATGTCGCCATTGGCGGCAAGCTGTTCCGTCAGCGCCGCATCGTTCTTCTCCTCGCCCTTGTGGAAGCGGGTGTTTTCCAGAAGCAGAATGTCGCCGTCCTTCATCTTCGCCACTGCGTCGGCGGCTTCCTTGCCGATGCAGTCGGCGGCGAAAGCAACCGGCTTGCCGATGATGGCCTCGACGGCATTGGCGATCGGGTCGAGCGAAAATTCCGGCGCCGGGTTGCCCTTCGGCCGGCCGAAATGCGCCAGCAGGATCACCTTGGCGCCCTTCTTCGACAGTTCGTCGATCGTCGGCACGACGCGCTCGATGCGGGTCGTGTCACTGACCTTGCCGTCGGCGATCGGCACGTTGAGATCGACCCGCACCAAAACGCGCTTGCCCCTCACATCGCCGATGTCGTCCAGTGTCTTGAAGGCGGCCATCTTTTACCTCTTTTTCGCAAGGCCGGAACTTACCCCGCGGCGCCTGCGATGCAAGATCAGTTGCGAGGCAGGCACGAAAATATCGTCAGGCAGCGCTGCCAAGCGGCGTGTCCGAGGGGTCTTCCGGCGCTGCACGCGAATCGGCAGTGCCGGCAACCTCGTCTGCCCGCTCTGCCGGCGTCTCGCCGGCGGCGGATGTTACGGCTTCATCCTGCTTCCCTCGCCGCCTGACGAAGAAAGCCTTGAGCCGATCGAATATCTCTCCGGCCGAGAGGAAGACCGGCACGCGCGCCACCGGCGCGGTCGGTTCGAAGGAAAGACCCAGCCCGGTGATGTGCCCCTTGTCGTCGACGTCGCGAACGATCAATTCCACAGGACCGATCGAGACGCGGTCGGCGTATTCGGCCTTGCCGCCGAGCCTTTGCAGCACCAGGGCACCGACGCTGAGCTTCTTTTCCTCCGCATCGAGCCCGACACCGTAAGCGGCGTCCAGCTCAGCCGCGGAACGCGCCGGGTCGACGGCGAATGCCCCGAAGAAATCGGCATCCTCCGGATCGACCGCGGCGCGGCTGGCAAACAGCTTGTCGAGCAGGCGCGGATAGCGGTCGGGCACGAAGATGTAGACATAGTCGCCGGCGGCCAGCCGGCCCATGTCCTGGAAACGCACGGCACGGCCGTCGCGCACCACCAGTGAAGGACGCGCCCAGCGCGGGATGCGCTCGCCCTTTGCCACCGGGCTTCCCGGCACGATGCGGTAAGCCAGGAGTTCATGCCGTGCGGCACCAGGCAACTCCAGTTCGACCTTGTCGAGCGGGCCGATGCGCGGCGGCACGATCAAGCCAAGCCGACGCGCCAGCGGACCGACCGTCCAGCCCTGCACCACGAGCGAAACGAGTACGATGATGAAGGCGACATTGAAGATCAGCCGACCATGTTCCAACCCGCCCAGAACAGGCGTGATGGCGAGCAGGATCGACACGGCGCCACGCAGGCCGACCCAGGAGACGAAGGCGACTTCGGGGCGCGGCAGCCGGAACGGCATGAGGCAAAGCCAGACCGCGAGCGGGCGCGCGATGAACATCAAAATCAAGCCGAGCGCCATCGCCGGCATCGCGATCTCGGGAAACTGCGAGGGCGTCGCAAACAGGCCGAGCACCAGGAACATGATGATCTGGGCGAGCCACGACATGCCGTCCTGGAAGCGCTTCAACGTGGTGACGGCTCGGATGTCGGAATTGCCTGCGACGAGGCCGGCCAGATAGACGGCAAGGAAGCCGGAGCCGCCGGCGGCTCCCGCGGCCGCGAACACCATCATCGACAGGGTCAGGACGAAGATCGGCAGCAGGCCCGCATCGAGTTGCAGCCGCTCGACCAGTCGCACGATGCCTATGCCGCCGAGAATACCGATGACGGCCCCCAGTCCCATGCTGGTGAAGAAGCCGAGGATAAGGTCGGTGACCAGGACCTTGGCTTCCGGGTGCGCGCCGGCGGCGATCACTTCGACCAGCGTGATGGCGAGGAAGATGGCGATCGGATCGTTGGTGCCGGATTCGACTTCCAGCACCGAACGCACGCGCTCGCGCAGATTGATCTCGCCGGCCCGGAGCAGGAAGAACACTGCCGCCGCGTCGGTCGAGGCCACCGAGGCGCCGAGCAGGAAGCTCTCCAGCCAGTCGAGGTCGAGGAGGTAGAAGGCCGCCGCGCCGAACAGGCCCGTGGTCAGCACGACACCGACCGTCGCCAGCGACACGGCAGGCCCCGCCGCCTGCCGCAATATCTTGAGCGGCGTGCCGAAGCCGGAATCGAACAGGATGACCGCCAGCGCCAGCGAGCCGACGAAATAGGCGACACGGGCATTGTCGAACTGGATGCCGAGCCCATCGGCGCCGGAGGCAAGGCCGATGCACAGGAACAGCAGCAGCAGCGGAGCGCCAAAGCGGAACGCGATCAGGCTCGAAAACGCGGCGGCGACCACGAGGCCGGTGCCGACAAGCGTCACGAGATAGATCGCATGCTCCATGCGTTATGGACCCCCTCCGAAATTCGCGTTCGTGGATTTACGTCAGAGTGGGGCGAAGGCGTGGCCAGCGCAAGGCGGCGTTATGTTTTTTGCTGCCGTGCGTCGATTTTTTCATCAACCCGGGCAGTCCCTCGTCTAGCTCACTCCGACGAAACCACCGCGTTGCGGATTCCCCGATCTGTCGTTGTCCCCGGCGCGGACCGGGTTTACCAAAACCCCAGCGGCGCCGAAAACGGCGCCGCTCTCATATAAACTCTGCCATAAACCGGCTTACGCCGCAGGCTGCGCCTCGATGGTGCGCAGCGCCTGAGCCTGCCGTTTGGCTGCAGCCTTGACCGCGTCCTGCACCTTCTCGAAGGCACGCACCTCGATCTGGCGCACGCGCTCGCGGGAGATGTCGAACTCCGATGACAGATCCTCCAGCGTCAGCGGCTCTTCGGAGAGCCGGCGCGCCTCGAAGATGCGCCGTTCGCGATCGTTGAGCACCGACATCGCACCCGCCAGCATCTTGCGGCGGTTGTCCAGTTCGTCCTGCTCGATCAGCATCTCTTCCTGGCTCTCGCTGTCGTCGACGAGCCAGTCCTGCCACTCGCCGCTCTCGCCTTCGGTGGCGCGGATCGGCGCGTTGAGCGAGGCGTCGCCGGAGAGGCGACGGTTCATCGACACCACCTCCGCCTCGGAAACGTTGAGGCGGGTGGCGATCTCGGCGATCTGGTCGGGCCTCAGGTCGCCGTCGTCGAGTGCCTGAATCTTGCCCTTCACCTTCCTGAGGTTGAAGAACAGGCGCTTCTGGTTGGCGGTCGTGCCCATCTTGACCAGGCTCCACGAGCGCAGGATGTATTCCTGGATCGAGGCCTTGATCCACCACATGGCATAGGTGGCCAGCCGGAAGCCGCGTTCCGGCTCGAATTTCTTCACGGCCTGCATGAGGCCGACATTGCCTTCCGAGATCACCTCGCCGATCGGCAGGCCGTAGCCGCGATAGCCCATGGCGATCTTGGCCACGAGCCTCAGATGGCTGGTGACGAGCTTGTGCGCCGCGCTTGTGTCCTCATGCTCCTGATACCGCTTGGCGAGCATGTACTCTTCCTGCGGCTGCAGCATGGGAAAGCGGCGGATTTCTTCCAGGTAGCGGGAAAGCCCGCCTTCTCCGGAAACGATACTGGGTAGTGACTGGGCCATAAAGCGCCCTCCTCTCTCATGGGGATGCCCCCGAAACACGGCGGGCATATGACGCAAACGCCGAACCGCACGTTCGCAACGAAGGGATTATACAGGAACAAAACCAGAAAAGACAGAGTTTGTTCAAGGCGAAACAATCTGTCACGCCAAAGTGAACAATGCCAGTCAGGTTTTTTGCAGGTCAGATCAGGATTTTTGGCGGATCGGATTTCTTGATGGTGGCTCAGATTTTTCGGAAGTCGCCGACGAGATCCTCCATATCCCCAGGCATCGGCGCCTCGAACCTCATCGTCAGATGGGTATCCGGATGCGTGAATTCAAGGAGCCGGGCGTGCAGCGCCTGGCGCGGAAAAAGGCGCGCCTTGGCCGCCAGCGGCTCGGGCAGCCGGTTCGCCTTGCTGCGGAACGCCTGGCCGTAGTCGGGGTCGCCCACCAGCGGATGGCCTATATGGGCCATGTGGACGCGGATCTGGTGGGTGCGGCCGGTTTCCAGCCGGCACTCGACAAGGCTGGCGGCGGCATATCTGTCCTGCCCTTCGCCGAAGCGTTCTTCGACGGCATAATGAGTGACGGCGTGGCGGGCGTCGTCGCGCGCCGCCGGCACGACCGCGCGCCGGATCCTGTCCGCCGCGCGGCCGAGCGGTGCGTCGATCGTGCCTGACGGACGCGCCGGAATGCCCCAGACCAGCGCGACATAGGCGCGTCTGAGGTCGCCGGTGCGGCCGTGGTCGGCGAAGGCTTCCGAGAGCACGCGATGCGCATGGTCGGTCTTGGCGACGACCATGACACCGGACGTATCCTTGTCCAGCCGATGCACGATGCCCGGTCGCTTCACCCCGCCGATGCCCGACAGGCTGTCGCCGCAATGATGGATCAGCGCGTTGACCAGCGTGCCGGTCCAGTTGCCGGCGCCCGGATGCACGACCAGCCCGGCCGGCTTGTTGACGACAATAAGTGCGTCGTCCTCATAGAGAATATCGAGCGGAATGTTCTCGCCCCGCGGCTCGGCGGGTTCGGGTTCCGGCAGGTGGACCGTCACCATGTCGCCTGCGGCAAGCTTGTGCTTCGCTTCGATGGCGACCCGACCGCCGACGCTGACCGCGCCCTGCCTGACGAGCGCCTGCACGCGGCTGCGCGACAGCGCCGGAGCGAGCTTGCCCGCCAGCCACTGGTCGAGCCGCTGGCCGGCGGCATCCGCGTCCACCCGCAGGACGACCGGAGCGCCTGCCCCTATCAATTCGCCCGTCTCTTGGTTATGAGCGCTCATCTCTGAAAACCGCTGGATATGCCATGGCCCGGCCCTACGCCGACGAAGAGGAAGAAAAGCCGCTCGATCCCGACATCGAGAAGGTGCGCCGCAAGATGGTGCGCTTCATGGCGATCAATCTTGGCCTCCTGTTCCTGGCTCTTATGGTGGTGGTCGCCGCCCTTGTCTACAAGTCGCGCAAGGCGGCAGCCCCGCCGCCGGCGGCAAGCGAGATTCCGGTTCCGGCAGACGCGCCGCTGACCGGCGACATCGTGCTGCCGGTCGGATCGAAGATCGTCTCGCAGTCCCTGTCGGGCAACCGCCTGTCGATCGACGCCGAACTGGCCGACGGCAGCCGCGCGATCTTCGTCTATGACATCGCTGAAAAACGCCTCGTCGGCCAGTTCGCCATCCGCAACAGATGAGCGCCTTCGCCGAAAACCGTCGGATCGCCACCGTGACCCTCGTCGTCGCCGACTACGACGACGCCATCCGCTGGTATGTCGGCAGGCTCGGCTTCCGGCTGGTCGAGGATGTCGAACTCGGCGGCGGCAAACGTTGGGTGACGGTCGAACCGGGAACTCGCGGCGGAGCAAGATTACTGCTGGCCAGGGCCGACGGGGCAGGGCAGGCAGCGGCAATCGGCAACCAGACCGGCGGCCGTGTCGCCTTCTTCCTCGAGACGGACGATTTCGCCCGCGACCACGCGGCCATGCTGGCCAACGGGATCGAATTCCGCGAGCCGCCGCGCCATGAGCCTTACGGCACGGTGGCGGTGTTTTCCGATCTCTATGGCAATCTCTGGGATCTGATCGAGCCGAAACGCTGAGACGGTCCGGCTGCTTGCCGTTCGCCTCGCGCTCGGCGGACGAAGGCTCTGTCAGGACTGAAAGACAATCTCTTGCGGCCAGTTGCTTTTTGAAAAAGCCCAGCCTATATGGCCGGTCTTGGCTGCGCCCTTCGTCTAGCGGTCAGGACGGCGCCCTCTCACGGCGCAAACAGGGGTTCGATTCCCCTAGGGCGTACCAATCTTGCATAGTGGCGCGAACCGCCATGCTCCCGGTTTCCATCGCCGGAATCTCCAGCAGCCAAGTCTCCGAGAACCTTCCGGGCTCCGCCGCCACCTCGTCATGCGTGCTCGGCTATTACCGCCAGGAAGGCCGGGCCGTAGCGGTCGAGCTTGGCCTCGCCGACGCCGGGCATACCCGCCATCTCGGCGCGCGACGACGGCTTCGCCGCCGCCAGCTCGATCAGCGTCTTGTCGTGGAAGATCACATAGGGCGGCAGATTCTGCACCCGGGCGATCTCCAGCCGCTTTTGCCGCAGCGCCTGGAAGAGACCACGGTCCGCCTCGGCGACGGCCGCCCGCGCCGCACTGCGCACGACCTTGCCGCGCCGCGCTCGCGGCGCGGCCGGCGCACGCAGCATCAGCGTCGGCTTGTCGCGCAGGAATTCGCGGCCAGCCGGCGCGATCGACAGGCCGCCATGGCCGGCAAGGTCGACGTCGACGAACCGCAGCGCGATGAGCTGGCGCAGGATCGCGCGCCATGTGCGGTTGTCGTGCTCTCTTCCGATGCCGAAGGTGGAGATGCGGTCGTGCCCGGACCGGGCGATGCGCTCGTTTTCCACGCCGAGCAGCACATCGACGATGTAGGCCTGCCCGAAGCGCTCGCCCGTGCGGTAGATGCATGACAGCGCTTTCTGCGCGGCGATGCTGCCGTCGAACAGTTTTGGCGGCTCGGCGCAGGTGTCGCAATTGCCGCACGGCGCGCAACGATCGCCGAAATAGGACAGCAGCACCTGCCGGCGGCAGCCTGCGGTCTCGGACAGCCCCAGCAGCGCCTCCAGCTTCTGCCGCTCCATGCGCTTGCGCTGGTCCGGCGCGTCGGACTCCTCGATGAAGCGGCTGCGCAGCGCGATGTCCTCGTAGCCGTAGAGCATCAGCGTCTCGGACGGCAGGCCGTCGCGCCCGGCCCGGCCCGTCTCCTGATAATAGGCCTCGATGCTGCCCGGCAGGTCGACATGGGCGACGAAACGCACGTCCGGCTTGTCGATGCCCATGCCGAAGGCGATGGTGGCGACCATGACCACCGCCTCGCCAAGCTGGAAGCGCTTCTGGTTGGCCTCGCGCGCCGTCTTGTCCATGCCGGCGTGATAGGCGAGCGCATCGTAGCCCTGATCGCGCAGCCAGGCGGCGGTCTCCTCGGTTTTTCGCTTCGACAGGCAGTAGACGATGCCGCTTTCGCCCCTATGCCGCTCAAGAAATTCTTTCAGTTGCGCGCGCGGATTGTCCTTTTCCTCGATGGCGTAGCGGATGTTGGGCCGGTCGAAGCCCGAGATCACCAGCCCGTCCTT
>CAZBBT010000133.1:0-7445 GCA_964490065.1 uncultured Mesorhizobium sp.
CTGCTCGGCATCGTCATCGGCGTCGCCGCCGTCATCGCCATGCTGACCATCGGCGCCGGCACCACGGAGAAGGTGAAGACCGACATCGCCAAGCTCGGCTCCAACCTGCTGGTGGTGCGCGCCGGCAGGCCGGCCGGCCGACACGGTCCGGGCGGCATCGAGCAGGCGCCGCGCAGGCTGGGCGAGAAGGAACTCGCGGCGCTGCGCGAGCATCTCGTCGGCGCGCGCGCCATCTCGCCGGCGGCGCAGAAGCAGGTGCGCGTCATCTACGGCACGCAGAACATCACCGCCGGCGTCACCGGCACCGACAGCGCCTTCCTCGACGCGCGCGACTGGACATTGGCCTCGGGCCGCGCCTTCTCCGATTCGGAGGTTCGCTCGGGCGCCGGCGTGTGCCTGATCGGCGAGACGGTGCGCCAGCAGTTCTTCGGCGCCGGCGATCCCGACGGCGAGATCATCCGCGTCAACCGCTCGTCCTGCAAGGTCATCGGCCTGCTCGCGCCCAAGGGCTACACCGGCTTCGGTCAGGACCAGGACAATGTCGTGATGATGCCGCTCGCCGCCTTCCAGCGGCGCATCGCCGGCAACCGCGACATCGACAACATCTACGTCGCCGCCGACGCCGCGACGGCGACCACCGAGCTCCTGCCGCGCGTGGAAAACATCCTGCGCGACGTGCGCAAGGTGCCGGTCGGCGGCGACGACGATTTCGACATACGCGACATGACGCAGATCGCCGACACCATGGCCTCGGCCGCCACGACCATGACCGGCATGCTGTCCGCCGTCGCGGCCGTGTCGCTGCTGGTCGGCGGCATCGGCATCATGAACATCATGCTGGTCTCGGTCACCGAGCGCACCCGCGAGATCGGCATCCGGCTCGCCATCGGCGCGCACGAGAAGCAC
This sequence comes from uncultured Mesorhizobium sp., assembly GCA_964490065.1. GTDB lineage: Bacteria > Pseudomonadota > Alphaproteobacteria > Rhizobiales > Rhizobiaceae > Mesorhizobium. Next base: position 907 of record CAZBBT010000133.1, read on the forward strand.
ATACTGATCCAGTTCCTGGTCGAGGCGACGGTGCTCTCCCTGCTCGGCGGCATCATCGGCATCCTGATCGGCCTGTCGCTGGCCGGCCTCGCCTCGCTGACGCTGACCATCCCCTTCGCGCCCTCGCCCGCCGTCATCCTGCTCGCCGTCGGCTTCTCCGCCCTGATCGGCATGGTGTTCGGCTTCTTCCCGGCGCTGCGCGGTGCGAGGTTGGACCCGATCGATGCACTGCGGCATGAGTAATCGATCTAAGCCGGACGAAACGTCCCTCAAGTGCAGTCGCCAACCCTAAAAAAGCCTGTCCCAAGATTATTGGATAGCTCGCCTTGAGGCGTCTCGACCTCCAAGGTCAGCTTCTGGTTCCATTCCCATGTCTTGGGAAACGGATTGCAGGCGGCCAGCAGCGACATCAGCCAGGATAGAAGCAGGAGAACGGCGAAGCGGCGCATGGCGCCTCCGGTTTTATCCCACCCACCCTCGCACGCCGGCCGTTAACCGACCGTCACGAAACAAGGAAAAGTTGCAGGGATCGCCCCTCACCGCTCGAGCGATTGGCCGGGACGCAAAAGCCGCCGTTATCCCGGCCGCTGCCGAGCGCCTTTCAGGCGCGAGGCGAGAGCCGGGACCCATTCCGTGACCTGGCCGACGTTCCGGAATGGATCCCGGCTCCGCGCTCGCAAGCTCGCTTGGCCCGGATGACGAACCCGTGGTTCGACATTGGCAGCAACTGTTGCGAAAAATAGAGGCGTGCGGCATTCCCCGGACGGTCGAAGCCTTGTTTCCATTGACTTTTCCGGAACGCCGCAAGAATGTCCGCGCCCGTTTTGTCCACACCCCCCGCGCCTCCCTCATACTGTCGCCCGGCCGAAGCGGAGAACGGAATGCCTGGTTGGGACAGAAGAGCGAACTGGAACCGCGATGAGCTGGAGCGCATCGTGGCGCTGCTGTTCGCGCTGGCCTGCCTGGCCGAGCTTGCCGCCTGCCTTCCCTTCCTTCGCCGCCAGCAGTTGCTCGGAATTCTCAGTCACGGCGAGGCCGAGGCCTGGGCCTTCGTCATGGGCCTGCCGCCCGACGTGCAGGCACCGGCGTATGCCTCGGGAGAGGCCGCCGACGCGGCCCGGCTCGCGGCAAGTTTCCGCGCGCTGGCGCTGATGCTGTGCGCCATGCTTGCGCGGACCGCGCTGTTCGCTCTTCCCAGTGCGACCTGCTTACAAGCCAGCCGACCGTCGCACGGGATTTTCGCACCGGCGGTTCGTTGGCCAGGCACCCCGGCGCCGTTCGCGCCGGACACGTCCTAGATGGCGATCCGGCGCCCGGCCGGGTCCGGGCATCCATCGCAGCCGGCAACGGTTTTCAGAACCTGGCGGACAAATCTTGCGCCACCGGGAATACGAGGCTGTGCGCCATCCGCCCGCAGGCCCAGGGCAACCGCATAAGGCGGCGCACCCCCACCCCTAACCCCCCACCAGGGGGAGGGGGACTTTGCACCGGTGCCATGCGCCGACGCTGGCGATCTTGGATGAAACGGCGGTGCCAGCGTCTCCCTCCCCCTTGTGGGGAGGGGACAGGGGTGGGGGTGCGCGGCGGTCGCAATCGAGAGAAATTCCATATGCAATTGCTCTGCCCGAAAGCCGGAGGGAAGGCCGACATGACTATCTCCGCACGGCGCGCCTGGCCCTGTCTTTGGCGCGAAGTCGGCCTTGCGCGATCGGGCGCGCCGTGATGGAAGCGGTTCTTCACGCGGCCCTGTCCTGCCGGTTCCAGGCAAAATGATCGACCTCACCATCCAGACCATCGCGCTGCTCGCCGTTGCCGCCTTTGTCGGCGGCTTCGTCGATTCCATCGCCGGCGGCGGCGGCCTCATCACGGTCCCGGCGCTGATGCTGGCTGGCATGTCCCCTGTCGATGCGCTCGGCGTCAACAAACTGCAGGGCCTGTTCGGCACCGGCTCGGCCACCATCGCCTATGCCGCGAAAGGCCAGGTCGATCCCAGGAAGCAGCTTCCGTCGGCCCTGCTGGCCCTGGGCGGCGGCGCCTGCGGCGCGCTGGCCGCCACGATCGTGCCGGCGGACGTGTTGCGTGCCGCGCTGCCCGTCGTTCTGATCGCGATCGCGCTCTATTTCGCCCTCAAGCCGAACATGAACGACGTCGATCGCGCCGAGCGCCTGTCGCCGTTCCTGTTCTCGGCCACGCTCGTCCCGCTGGTCGGCTTCTACGACGGCCTGTTCGGGCCGGGCGCCGGGTCGTTCTACATGCTCGGCTTCGTCGCGCTCGCCGGTTACGGCGTGCTCAAGGCGACCGCGCACACCAAGCTGCTCAACTTCGCCTCCAATATCGGCGGCTTCGTCGTCTTCGCCATCGCGGGCGTCATCCACTGGAAGATCGGCCTGATGATGGGCGTGTGCCAGTTCCTCGGCGCACGCCTCGGCGCCCTGCTTGCGGTGCGCGTGGGCGCGCGGCTCATCAAGCCGCTCCTCGTCGTGGTCTGCGTGGCGCTGGCGGCAAAACTGCTGGCCGACCCGGCGAACCCGCTGCGCACGCTGATTGGTGCCTGACCCGCGCGCTGGTACACTGTCTCCCGCACGAATCATCTTGTTGAGGAGGCAAGCATGAATTTGAGCGCACCAACCCAGATAATCTTCGTCATCACCGTCATCATCGCCATCATCGGGCTCCTGATGGCCTTCGGCGTGTTCAGCCTTGGCGCCATCTCGGCCTTCTGGGTGATGACCATTGCCTATGTCGTGCTCGCGGTAGCCTGTCTCATCCGCGGCGCCTGACGCACTTCCCGGGCGCCGGCCAGGCCGGCGCCCGTTTCATTCATCGGGCAAGCGCGAAGATGGCGTCGCAGTCGAGATGGCGCTCCAACTCGGCGGCAATCTCGTCCAGCGCCGACTCGACCTGGGCGCGATAGTCGGTCGCGGCGCCGCGGACGCCGAGGCCCTCCAGGAACTTCGCCCGGAAGGCGTCCGCGCCGAAGAACCCGTGCAGGTAGGTGCCGAGGACCTTGCCGTCGGCGGAGACCGCGCCGTCCGGCACATTGTCGATGACCGCAGACGGTCGCGCGCAGTCCGGCCCGGCCGTGCGGCCGAGATGGATCTCGTAGCCTTCCAGCGGCAGGTCGAAGAGCATCGAGCGGGCGGTGACATTGCGCACCGTCTTTTTTGGCTCCATCACCGTCTCGACGTCGAGCAGGCCGAGCCCTTCGACTTGCCTGACGCTGCCCTCGATACCGTCCGGGTCGCGCACCACCTTGCCCAGCATCTGGAAGCCGCCGCAGATGCCGACGACATGGCCGCCACGGCGCCGGTGCGCGGCGAGGTCGCGGTCCCAGCCGTTTTCGCGCAACGCCAGCAGGTCACCTATAGTGGACTTGGAGCCGGGGATGACCACCAGCCCGGCATCCGCCGGCAAAGGCTTGCCCGGCGGCACGAACGCCACCTCGACCGACGGTTCGGCCTTGAGAGGATCGAGGTCGTCGAAATTGGCGATGCGCGGCAGCATCGGCACCGCCACCTTCAGCGCGCGCGCCTCGCCCGACGCCAGCCGCTCCAGCGCCACCGAATCCTCCGCCGGCAGCCGCGCCGCCGCCTTCAGCCACGGCACAACGCCGAAGGAATGCCAGCCGGTGAATTTTTCGATCGCCGCAATGCCCTCGTCGAACAGCGAGACATCGCCGCGGAACTTGTTGATGATGGCGCCGGCAACCATGGCCCGGTCTTCGTCGGGAAGGATCGCGTGCGTACCGACGATCGACGCGATGACGCCGCCGCGGTCGATGTCGCCGACCAGCACCACCGGCACGTCGGCACGGGTGGCGAAGCCCATATTGGCGATGTCGCCCACGCGCAGGTTGATCTCGGCCGGCGATCCCGCGCCCTCGACGATCACCAGGTCGGCCCCCTCGCCTACCTTCCTCCAGGAGTCCAGCACCGCCTCCATCAGCTTCGGCTTCAGCGCCTGGTAGTCGCGGGCGCGCGCTTCGCCGGCCATGCGACCCTGCACGATCACCTGCGAGCCGATGTCGGTCTGCGGCTTGAGCAGGATCGGGTTCATGTGCACGATAGCCGGCACGCCGCAGGCCAGCGCCTGCAGCCACTGGCCCCGCCCGATCTCTCCACCGCCCGTGTCGCCATCCAGTTCCGCCACCGCGGCGTTGTTCGACATGTTCTGAGGCTTGAACGGCCGCACCTTCAGGCCTCTGTTGCGTGCAACGCGGCACAGGCCGGCGACCAGCACCGTCTTGCCGACATCCGAACCGGTGCCCTGCAGCATGATCGCGCGCGCCATGGCTCAGGCACCGCCCGAGCAACTATTGAAAATTGTCGTCACGCCCTGCCTCGAACATGATTTTCCGCACAGCCGCTGCGCCCAAAGCGTAGGTTGCGCGACCGCATCATTGGTCTAGATTGACCCGCGCGCATAGCCGAAAACGTCGGGCCAGACCAGCGGCCCGCAGGCAGGGAGGATGCCATGGACAGCGCCGTTCAAGCCGCCGGCGGGCAATTCGAACTGACCGAGGACCAGCGTGCCATCCAGGCCATGGCCGAGGCCTTCGCGGAAGAGCGCGTGGCGCCGCATGCCCTGGACTGGGACCGCGAGCGGCATTTCCCGGCCGACGTGATCCGCGAGACAGGCCCGCTGGGGCTGGGCGGAATCTATGTCGGCGACGACGTCGGCGGCTCGGCGCTCGGCCGGCTGGACGCCGTGCTGGTGTTCGAGGCGCTTTCTCGTGCCTGCCCGGCCTTTTCCTCCTTCATCTCGATCCACAACATGGCGGCCTCGATGATCGACCGCTTCGGGTCGGACGAGCAGCGCCGGCGCTTCCTGCCGAAGCTGACCTCGATGGAATGGCTGGCCAGCTACTGCCTGACCGAGCCGGGTTCAGGTTCTGACGCAGCGGCGCTGAAGACGAAAGCGGTACGGACCGGCGGCAACGGCTCGGACTATGTGCTGAACGGCGCCAAGCAGTTCATCTCCGGCGCCGGCGACTCGGACGTCTATGTCGTCATGGCGCGCACCGGCGCCGACGGCCCGAAAGGCATCTCCACCTTCGTCGTGCCGAAGGATGCGCCGGGCCTCTCCTTCGGCGCGAATGAGAAGAAGATGGGCTGGCATATGCAGTCCACCCGCCAGGTCGTCTTCGAGGACTGCAAGGTGCCGGCCGAGAATCTCTTGTCCGGCGAGGGTGCGGGATTCTCCATCGCCATGGCCGGACTGGACGGCGGCCGGCTGAACATCGCCGCCTGCTCTCTGGGCGGCGCGCAGTCCGCACTCGACAAGGCGCTGGCCTACACCGCCGAGCGCAAAGCCTTCGGCCAGACGATCGACCAGTTCCAGGCGCTGCAGTTCAAGCTGGCCGACATGGAGACGGAATTGCAGGCCTCGCGCATCTTCCTCTACGCCGCAGCCTCGAAGCTCGACGCCAAGGCGCACGACGCCTCGAAATGGTCGGCCATGGCCAAGCGCTTCGTCACCGACACCGGCTTCGACATAGCCAACGGCGCGCTGCAGCTTCTCGGCGGCTACGGCTACCTGCACGAGTACGGCATCGAGAAACTGGTCCGCGACCTGCGTGTGCACCAGATCCTCGAAGGCACCAACGAGATCATGCGGGTGATCGTGGCGAGGCATATGATTGGGAGAAAATAGGGGAGTAAGGGAATAGGGGAAGGACCGCCGTAAGCGGATGCAGTATTCCGTCCAACCGATCATTTGCTCCCCTATTCCCCTATTCCCACCTTCCCAGCCGCATTCAGGAGGAACCCACCAATGACCACCATCGCCTTCATCGGCCTCGGCAACATGGGCAACCCCATGGCGGCCAATCTCGTCAAGGCCGGCCATTCCGTGCTGGGCTTCGATCTGGTGCCGGAGAACCTCAAGGTCGCCAGGGAACATGGCGTCACCGTCATGGCCAATGCGCCGGCGGCGGTGAAGGAAGCCGAGATCGTCATCACCATGCTGCCCGCCGGCAAGCATGTTCTGTCGGTCTACGAGGACATCGCTCCGAAGGCGGCGAAGAATGCTTTATTCATCGATTCCTCCACCATCGACGTCGATTCGGCGCGCAAGGCGCATGCGATGGCGGTCGAGCATGGACTGCTGTCGCTCGATGCGCCGGTCTCAGGCGGCGTCGGCGGCGCCGAGGCAGGCACGCTGACCTTCATGGCGGGCGGCTCGAAGGAGGCATTCGCGAAAGCCGAATCCGTCCTGCAGCCGATGGCCGGGAAGATCGTCCATTGCGGCGAAGGCGGTGCCGGTCAAGCCGCCAAGATGTGCAACAAAATGATCCTCGGCATTTCCATGATCGGTGTCGGCGAGGCTTTCGTGCTCGCCGAGAAGCTCGGCCTATCGCACCAGGCGCTGTTCGACGTCGCTTCGACGTCCTCCGGCCAGTGCTGGTCGCTGACGAGCTACTGTCCGGTACCCGGCCCCGTGCCGAACTCGCCCGCCAACCGCGACTACAAGCCGGGCTTCGCCGCAGCGCTGATGCTCAAGGACCTGAAGCTCGCACAGGCTGCGGCCCAGGGTTCCGG
>CAZBBT010000134.1:0-7345 GCA_964490065.1 uncultured Mesorhizobium sp.
CTCATCCTTCAGCACCGGAACACCGCAACCGTCTCATATGTCCTGAACCCGGACATGCGCTTGACAGGCACCGCCGATCGCTTTAGGGAACCGCCGACGCACCGGGCCGAAAGCCCGGTCGTTTTATTTGACGTGTCCCGTGGATTTTTCCGCAAAGCGTGCGTGGGAAATCCTGTCAGGTCCCGAAAACGGGGGCCAGAGGAGGGCGCGTTTCCTTCGCCCGGAACGTGAGGTTCCGGGTGCAATGTTTTGAAAGGGAATGCGATGAGCAAGCGCGAATCCGCGAAATACAAGATCGACCGTCGTCTCGGCGAAAACATCTGGGGCCGTCCGAAGTCCCCGGTCAACAAGCGTGAATACGGCCCCGGCCAGCACGGCCAGCGCCGCAAGGGCAAGCTTTCCGACTTCGGCCTGCAGCTCCGCGCCAAGCAGAAGCTGAAGGGCCATTACGGCGACGTGTCGGAAAAGCAGTTCCGCAAGGTCTACGAGGAGGCCAACCGCCGCAAGGGCGACACTTCCGAGAACCTGATCGGCCTGCTGGAATCGCGTCTCGACGCGATCGTCTATCGCGCCAAGTTCGTGCCGACCATTTTCGCGGCGCGCCAGTTCGTCAACCACGGCCATGTCAACGTCAACGGCAAGCGCACGAACATCGGTTCGTACCGCTGCAAGCCGGGCGACGTCATCGAGGTGCGCGAGAAGTCGAAGCAGCTCGTCTCGGTGTTGGAAGCCGTGCAACTCGCCGAGCGTGACGTGCCCGACTACATCGAGGCCGACCACAACAAGATGACCGCGACCTATGCGCGCGTTCCGGGCCTGGCCGACGTGCCGTTCGCCGTGCAGATGGAACCGAACCTGGTCGTCGAATTCTACTCGCGCTGATTTCTTCGCGACAGCGATGCAGGCAAGGCCGCCTTCGGGCGGCCTTTTCTTTGCGCGCTTGCTCGGTTAAGCCGTGCCGATGATCGTATCGGGCCTGAAGCCATGAACATTCGCGCCGACGCCCTAGCCGAACCCGATGAAACCGAAGGCGGGTTTCATCCGCTCTTTCGTGACGTGCCGTCCTCCGTCGAGTTCAACAAGCTGCGCAAGCGCCTGCTGCGTCAGGCGCGCCAGGCGATCGAGGATTTTGCCATGGCGAAGCCCGGCGAGCGCTGGCTGATCGCACTGTCCGGCGGCAAGGATTCCTATGGCCTGCTGGCTCTGCTGCTGGACCTCAAATGGCGCGGCCTGCTGCCGGTCGATCTGCTCGCCTGTAATCTCGACCAGGGCCAGCCGAATTTCCCGAAGCACATCCTGCCGGACTACCTGAGCGCCAACGGCATTCCCCACCGCATCGAATACCAGGACACCTATTCGATCGTGACCGACAAGCTGCCGGAGAACAGCACTTATTGCTCGCTCTGCTCCCGGCTGCGGCGCGGCCACCTCTACCGCATCGCCCGCGAGGAGGGCTGCTCGGCGCTGGTGCTTGGTCACCATCGCGAGGACATACTCGAAACCTTCTTCATGAACCTGTTCCACGGCGGGCGGCTCGCCGCCATGCCGTCGAAGCTCCTCAACGACGAGGGCGACGTGCTGGTCCTGCGGCCGCTGTCCTACTGTGCCGAGGCGGATCTGGAAAAATTCGCGAACGCGATGCAGTTCCCCATCATCCCCTGCGACCTGTGCGGTTCGCAGGACGGGCTGCAGCGCAACGCCATGAAGGCGATGCTGGACGACATCGAGCGGAAGATGCCTGGCCGCAAGGACACCATGATCCGGGCATTGACCAATGTCCGGCCCTCGCACCTGCTCGACCGGAAGCTGTTCGACTTTGCAGCGCTCGTGCGAGGCTGAGGTTAGTCCGAGAAGCCGCCGGGCTCCACCGGCGGGTTGTGCGGCTGGAACAGCTTGCCGCGCTCGGCGATGACGACCATCAGGAACGCTAGGATCGACACGATGCAGAAGCCTGCCGCCAGCGGCGTGACCGTGCCGTTATAGGCTTGGCCGATGATCGTGCCGATGATGCCGCCTCCGAAGGTCTGCGTGAAGCCAAGCACCGAGGATGCCGTTCCGGCGACGTGGCCGAGCGGCTCCATCGCCAGCGCGTTGAAGTTCGAGCCGAGCAGGCCGAAGACCAGCATGTCCAGCGTGAACAGCGTGATGAACAGCGGGAAGGGGACCGGGCCTGCCAGGGAAAAGGCGAACCAGATCGCGCTGATGACGATGAAAGCGATCAGCGCGCCTTGCGAAAGGCGCCGCATGCCGAAGCGGCCGACCAGCCTAGAGTTGGCGAAGTTCGACAGCGCCATCAGCGAGGCGATCGCGGCGAACACCACCGGGAAGAGCTTGCCCAGGTCGTAAAGTTCGACATAGATCTGCTGCGCCGAGTTGATGAAGCCGAACATCGCGCCGAAGCTCACCATGCCGGCCGCTGTGTAGCAGAGCGCTACCCGGTTCGACAGCACGATGCGGAAACCACCCGTCACGGCCTCGGCGGTGAGCGGCCGGCGGTATTCGGGATGCAGCGTCTCGGGAAGGCGCGTTGCGACCCACAGCGTCACCAGCAGCGCGCCGGCCCCCATCGCCGCGAAGATCAAGTGCCAGGTGGCGAACAGCATGATGATCTGGCCGAGCCCCGGCGCGATGACCGGGATCGCCATGAACACCATGAAGATCAGCGACATGATCTCGGCCATGCGGCGGCCGCCGAAGGAGTCGCGCACCACCGAAACCGCGATCACGCGTGTCGATGCGGCCCCTATGCCCTGAACGAAGCGGCACAGGAGCAGCAGTTCGAAGGTCGGCGCCAATACCGCGGCGAAAGCAGCGATGATGTAGATGGCGAGGCCCACCAGCAGCGGCCCGCGGCGGCCGAAACGATCCGAGATCGGCCCGAAGCCGAGCTGGGCGATGCCGAACGCCACGATATAGGCGGTCATTACATATTGCCGGTGGTTGGCATTCTCGACGCCCAGCGAGCCGCCGATCTGTTGCAGCGCGGGCAGCATGATGTCGATGGCGAGCGAATTCAGCGCCATCATCGCAGCGCACAGCGCGATGAATTCCCAGCGCGGAATCCGCACTGCCCCTTGCGTCGCCGGCTGCGCCTGCTGATCCATGGCAAATCCATTCTTCAAACGAAAATGCGTCGGCAGGCCGACGCATTGTCTCGTCAAGTTCCCTGATCGGGAATGGTCTGCCAAGGTGGGGCGGCCTCGGCTAAAGCATGTCTCCCGAAAATGAAACCCGATTCCGGGACAAAGACATGTGTAAAATCAATGCGTCAGGCTGTGCTTTTGACGCTCACGCCCTTTTCCTCGAGGAAGGACTGCAACTCGCCTGCCTGGAACATCTCGCGGATGATGTCGCAGCCGCCGACGAATTCGCCCTTGACGTAGAGCTGCGGAATGGTCGGCCAGTTGGAATAGTCCTTGATGCCCTGGCGCAGCTCGTTCGAGGTCAGCACGTTGACGCCCTTGTAGTCGACGCCGACATAGTCGAGGATCTGCACGACCTGGCCGGAGAAGCCGCACTGCGGGAAACCCGGCGTGCCCTTCATGAAAAGTACCACGTCCTGGCTCTTCACCTCGTTGTCGATGTAGTCGTTGATGCCGCTCATGGCCTGTCCTTTCGCACCCGTGGGAGTCGGGTTGCACTCGACAGTCAAATAACCCCGCAGCCCACCCGAAACAAGTCGTTTGCCGTGTGGTCACGGAAATGGCGCAAACAATGACGTGATTTGGGCCAACACGACAAGCGCAAGGAAACAATGGATCGAAGGCGCTTTCTTCCGGTGCTGGCCGCACTGATCGCCATCAGCGCAGCCCTGTTTGCCGGCTGGCTATGGCTGCGGCCCGCACCGCCGCCGAAGCCCCCTCTGGTTATCGGCGAACTGCCGAAAATCTGCCGCGACCTGAGCTTCGAGGGCGTGCCCTATGCAGTGTGCGAGATCGATCCGCAGGCCTATTCGATCATTATCGCGCGCGCCGACGCGCAGGGCACAGCCTATGGCTCGCTGGAAAAATTCGACAAGGCGATGCGCGCCAATGGCACGCCCGTCCTGCTGGCGATGAATGCCGGCATGTATCACGAGGGCTTGGGGCCGGTCGGCCTGTTGGTGGAGGACGGCAGGCAGGAAACGCCGCTCAACACGGCGGATGGCGAAGGGAATTTCTTCCTCAAGCCCAACGGCGTCTTCTTCGTGCGCCCGGACGGCAGCACTGGCGTTCTGGAGGCTGGCGTCTACGCTGCCACCCATCCCGAGGTCGCCTATGCCACGCAGTCCGGCCCGATGCTGGTGATCGACGGCAATATCCATCCGCGCTTCGAACCGAACGGCACCTCGCGCTACATCCGCAACGGCGTCGGGGCGAGGGCGGACGGTGCGGTGGTGCTGGCGATCTCGCGCGTCGAGGTCAGCCTGGGCAGCTTTGCCCGGCTGTTCCGCGACGAACTGGCCTGCCCGAACGCGCTGTTCTTGGACGGCGCGATCTCGACGTTGTCGAATGGCGAGCGCATTCTGATCGGTGGGAAATTCCCGGTCGGGCCGATACTAGCGGTGATTGCCAAGAAGTGAGTTTATCGGTCGAAGAAGGGCACGGATCGAGCAGAAAAGATTGAACCGTTCCCCATTTCCAACGCGGGGTAAACTACTGCCCTGCGGTTTCGAGGCTTGAAAGCCGCGCTCCTGCTCGTCCACCTTTCTCACAACGCCGAGAATTTCGTTCATTCTGCTCAGCAATTGGTTTTCAAGCAGAACGATGTCGCTTTTGACGTCGCCGACGTCACGCTCAATGCGGCCAAGGCGAGTCTCATGTCGCAAGAGCACTTCGGTGACGGTATCAAGCTGCTTCTCGATACGTCGCAGATACGCGAATGTATGATTGGCAATCTGTCCCGGTGTCATCGTCTCGGTGTCGTCCATGACACAGATATATCATTTCGCGCCATTTGTTTGAAGATGACACGTCGAATCGGCCGCTGCCGACCTACTCCGGCACGCTGGTCTGCAGCGCCAACGCGTGCAGCACGCCGCCCATATTGCCCTTCAGCGCGTCGTAGACCATCTGGTGCTGCTGCACCCGGCTTTTTCCCCGAAAGCTTTCGGCCACCACCTCGGCGGCATAATGGTCGCCGTCGCCGGCCAGGTCGCGGATCGTCACCCTGGCATCCGGGATGCCTTCCTTGATGAGCCGTTCGATGTCGCGGGCGTCCATGGCCATGATGCTGTTCCCGTTCAGGTCCCCATGAAATCAGGGAACCAGGATTCGTGCGCGGCGGTCAATTCGCTCACCGGTATCGCACGCGCCTCGCCGAGTTTCAAATCCTTGCCGCCGGTCGACCCGATCCATGGCGCGAAGATGCCGAGCGCCTTCGCCTCGTTCCACAAATCCACGATTTGCTCTTCCTGCGGATCGAGATTGACGGTGACAAGGTAGCGCCCCTGGTCCTCGCCGAACCAGACCGGGGCCTGGTCGACATCGACGAGACCGGGAATGATCGCACCGATGCCGGACGCCATCGTCATTTCGGCCAGCGCGACGGCCAGCCCGCCGTCGGAGAGGTCGTGGCAGGCGGTGACGACGCCCGAGGCGATCAGCTTGCGCACGAATTCGCCGGCCTTTTTCTCGTGATCGAGATCGACCGGCGGCGGCGGTCCGTCGGCGCGGCCGTGCAGCTCGCGCAGATAGACGGATTGCCCCAGATGCGTGCCCCATTGCGCCGGCGCGCCGATCAGCAGGATCGGCTGGTTCTCTGCCGCGAAGCCGATGCGGGCCATCCGTGCCCAGTCACTCAACAGTCCGACGCCGCCGATGGTCGGCGTCGGCAGGATACCTTGCCCGTTGGTCTCGTTGTAGAGCGAGACGTTTCCGGACACGATCGGGAAGTCGAGCGCCCGGCAGGCCTCGCCGATGCCTTCGATGGCCTTGACGAACTGGCCCATGATCTCGGGCCGCTCGGGATTGCCGAAATTCAGATTATCGGTAGCCGCAAGCGGCACAGCACCTGTCGCGGTCAGGTTGCGCCAGCATTCGGCCACCGCCTGCTTGCCCCCCTCATACGGGTCGGCCTCGCAGTAGCGCGGCGTTACGTCGGAGGAAAAGGCGAGCGCCTTGGTGGCGTGGCCTTCCACACGCACCACGCCGGCATCGCCGCCGGGAATCTGCAGCGAATTGCCCTGGATGAGTGTGTCGTACTGCTCCCACACCCAGCGGCGGGAAGACAGATCCGGGCTGGCGAGTAGCTTCAGGAGCGCATCGGCCACATCGGTCTGGGGAACGCTGTTCGAGCCGAGGGACACCGGCTTTTTCGGCTCGACCCACGGCCTGTCATATTCCGGCGCCTGGTCGCCAAGTTCCTTGATCGGCAGGTTTGCGACCTCGTCGCCCTGGTGCAGGACGCGGAAACGCAGATCGTCGGTCGTCTTGCCGACGATGGCGAAGTCCAGCCCCCATTTGGTGAAGATCGCCTCGGCTTCCTTCTCCTTCTCCGGGCGCAGCACCATCAGCATGCGCTCCTGGCTTTCCGAGAGCATCATCTCGTAGGCGCTCATCTGCTCTTCGCGCACCGGCACCCTGTCTAGGTCGAGTTCGATGCCGAGGTCGCCCTTGGCGCCCATCTCGACGGCCGAGCAGGTCAGCCCTGCCGCACCCATGTCCTGGATGGCGATAACCGCGCCCGACGCCATCAGTTCGAGGCAGGCCTCCAGCAGGCATTTTTCGGTGAACGGATCGCCGACCTGCACGGTCGGGCGCTTCTCTTCGATCTTGTCGTCGAACTCAGCCGAGGCCATGGTCGCGCCGCCCACGCCGTCGCGCCCGGTCTTGGCGCCGAGATAGACGACCGGCAGGCCGACGCCCTTGGCTTGCGACAGAAAAATGCCGTCGGTCTTCGCCAGACCTGCGGCGAAGGCGTTGACGAGTATGTTGCCGTTGTAACGGGCATCGAAATTGACCTCGCCGCCGACCGTCGGCACACCGAAGGAATTGCCATAGCCGCCGACGCCGGAAACCACGCCGGCAACCAGATGCTTCGTCTTGGGATGACCCGGATCGCCGAAGCGTAGCGCGTTCATCGCCGCGATTGGCCGCGCCCCCATTGTGAAGACATCGCGCAATATGCCGCCGACGCCGGTCGCAGCGCCCTGGTAAGGCTCGATGTAGGAGGGGTGGTTGTGGCTCTCCATCTTGAAGACGACGCAGTCGCCGTCGCCGATGTCGACCACGCCCGCATTCTCGCCCGGTCCCTGGATGACGACGTCTCCCGTGGTCGGCAGCGTGCGCAGCCATTTCTTCGAACTCTTGTAGGAACAGTGCTCGTTCCACATGGCCGAGAAGATGCCGAGTTCGGTGAAACTCGG
>CAZBBT010000135.1:0-7269 GCA_964490065.1 uncultured Mesorhizobium sp.
CGGCTATGGTGCTAAACCGGCTGTGCAATAGACGTTCCGGACGCGGTTTCGAAACCGCCACCTCCACTGAGAGTCCATGGCCAAGATGGGCTGTCACTGGGGGTGAAATGGGATCGACGGTCGTTGAAAGACAGTTCGCTGTACCCGGCATTGTACCACCGTTATCGGGCTAAACCTATAGTTGCCAACGACAACTATGCGGAAGCTCGTCTCGCTGCTTAATGCGGCGCGAACGCTTCAAATCAAGTCCTAGCGGTTCGCACTTCTAGGCGGGGTTCGGAGGCACCTGGCAACAGAAGCCTCCACTTCCTTTTTTGGGCTTTAGCGCCTTGATCTACCGTCATTTCCGCTTTCCAGTTTTACCGCGTTTTACAATTTTGGCCTGTTTCCGTTCTTTCATCTGCAAAAGAACGGCCTGCCCACCAGCCTTTCGGTCGGCGTAGCGGCAGTATCTCTCGACCATCGGAACGCTCATTCCCACCATGTCGCTGATCTGGAGGGCGGTGTAGCCTTCTTGTCTCAACCTGATCACGGCATTGGCGCGCAGCCCATGCCAGACCGCGCCAGCGAGTTCCGGATTGTCCGCCCTCACCTTGTCGAGCATCTTCCATAGGCCGTTCGGGGTGAACGGGTTGCCGTTCTCCTGTCGCAGAAACGGGCCGGGCCGCTTTTCCCACGTCTCCATTTCAGCTTCGAGTTCGGGAAAGATTGGGCACCATGGCCGAACGCCCGTCTTTTTCTGCCGCAAGCTGAAGCCGCCTTCGTCGACATCGGTCGGCCCCAGCCGCACCATGTCGCTGATCCGCTGGCCCGTGTAGCGGCCGAGCATGTAGGCTTTGCGCAGCTCGCCCTCCAGGTTCTTGTCCGCCCATGCGAGCTGATCCGGCGTCCACGGCTTGTGCCCCTCGCCCTGCTCGAAATGGGGAACGCCCTGCGTAGGGTCGCGGCTCAGCAGCTCGCGCGGTCCACACGCCCACCGGCACATGGAGCGCAGCGCGTCGAGCACGTTGTTGGCCGTGCCGGGCTTTTCGGCGCCGATCGTCTCGACAAGGGCCAGCACATGGGAAGGCCGGAGGCTTTCGGCCTGGAGGTTACCCCAAGCAGCGCGCACGGGGCGCAGGGACTGCCTGTATTTGCCTTGGGTACTTTCCGCCAGCTTCCGGGGAAGACTCGGCCATGCGGCCTCGTATGCGTCGATCAAAGCGCCAATGGTGTTTGCCGACACGGATCCGGCGAGTCCCTGCGCCTGGCGGACGGCTGCCCAGAACTCCGGCGACTGATCATCGTTCGGAAGTGCTATGCGCGGCCCCGCATGAGGTGTGCCACGGCCGGACTGGAAGTAGTAATACTCGCGGCCGCGCGACACGACACGATGGACGCCGGTCGGCAGCGGGGCGGCCGCCCTAAGCCGACGTCGCGACATTCTTCAATCCCGCCAAGAAAGGATCGCTGGCGGCCTCTGCTGCGCAACCTGCGGACAGCGACGACAAAGCCGCTTGCACGTCAGCAAAGCACCAGCGGACACAGCCGTTCGACAGCTTCACCGGCTGGGGAAGGACACCGCGGCGCACCATCTCATAGACCGTCGATTCGGATATCTCCAGTTCCCGCGCCAACGTGCTGCAGGTGACATAGGACGGCGGACGCATGGTAGCTTCGGCCGGCATGAACGGCGCTCCCCGGTTCGCCATCGGTCAGGCCTCCACCTTCACGGCGGCGTCGCCTGCCGTGTCTTTGTCGTTCAATGACAAGGCGAACTGGGCGACCAAATCTCCCGTAACCACCATGCGATGGCTGAGCGCCGTAGCGCCCTGAGCGTCATAAGTGTCTGGGAACTCGGCTACCCATTCGGTCACGTTGGGATCGTCGGTGAACAACACCCGCCGCTTGTGCCCATCCAGAGAAAAATCGACCCACGCCATCGAGCCGTCACACAAGATTTCCATGCGGTCGAAGATCGTAGCCCGCCCCGTGAGGCCAGCGGCCAGGACAGAGGCCAGTGGACCGACCTCGGCCAAGGGCGTGTTCGCAACATCCGGAGGAATTACAGCCTTGAGGTCCATCGCACGCGCCGTGACGAAACCGGCATCCGCGCTCCTACGGCTGACAAGCGAAAGGACCATCAGCGCCGCCTCAAGCGGCTGCAAGTCGAGCGCGCCCAAACCGCGCGGCCCCGAGGCAATCAGCTTCCGTTCGCGCAACGGGCGCATGCGCTGATCGATCTCCCCTTCCGAATAACCGGTATGCCTCACCAAGAATGCCTGTGCTCCGCGCGGTTTCATGAGACAATTTCCGTTTACGGTGATTTTTACCTATAATACGGCGCGGCAATGTTTCGGTCAATTCCACCGAAGCGCGTCCTGTGGAAAACCACCCAGCCTGCCGGGCGGCAGGATCACCCCGCCGCCCGCGTCACCTGTCCCCGCTTCCCGTCGCAAAGGTCGCAGTGCGAAGCGGCATTTAGAGCGCGCCACATCTCGGCGCGCTGGTGGATGAGGTTCTCGGCGTGCCCGACTATCTCATGCGCGATGGTCTGAATCACCGTCAAACGCCCGCCTTCGCCTCCTTCACAAATGAAGCAGATTGCAATCCCAAAGTCGCGGATCGCTTCCAGCGGCATTTCCATCTCGCCGGAAATGTCTTTTACCTCGCCCACTGTCAGTGCTGCTTTGCTCATGCCTGCCCCCGCTTAGCTTCACTCGGCAGGCCTTCGTGCGATTCGAGCGTCTCATGGATCACGCCGAGAAGTTCGGCCGCGAGCTTCAATCCTCGGCTGACGCTTCCGGCGAGCTGGGCGTTTTCGCCGTTTTCCGACAGGTCGAAGGCAGCGGCGTCGCACAGGTTGATGATCGCCATGGCCGCGTAGCTGCACTGGATGACCTGATCGGCCGACATGTCGCGGTGGGGAATGAAGATGGTGCTCATGGCAGCACCTTGAAGATCTCGATTTCGCTGCTGCCGCCGGGACCGTCGTCAAAGACAATTGCCCTACCGCGAAAGGACCCATCCGCGTGACTGAACGCTAAAAGGTTCCATCCTTTGTGGGGTGCGTCTGCCATTTCGTTCATCGCCTCGATCGCCATGAGAAGATGGTGGCGCGCGCGATCCTCGGCGCTAAATTCTGCCGCATAGGCGGTGCTGGCCGCCTGGGCGGTCGGAACAGCCGGCAGGAGCGCGATGCCGCCCAGGGCGGCGCGTCTGGTGATGATGGTCATGACGCCCTCCCGTCGCAAAGGTCGCAGGCGATCAGCACGAAGCGATCATCGTGATCGACGGTGATGCTCCAGTTGCCACCGTGAATTTCCCGCATTGTTTCGGCAACGTCTTGCGTCTCGCGATCGAGTTTTCTCCGTATGGCGAGCGCGGGAGACTGCGCCGCCGCTGCGATCGTCCGCGCCTTTTCAAGCACGGCCTGCTGCACGTCCGGCGGCGCTTTCAGCCATTCCGAAATGAAGGTGATTCTCTTGCTCATGGTCTTTCTCTCGGTTCGAACCAGCTTTCTACGGCCGGCGAATATTGTTCCCTTCGGAAGCAATATTCTGATCATCGGTGGCGGACCGATAGCCGGGGGGTAGAAACACGCCGAGAGACGTGCGCGACGCTTTTAAGCCTCTCACGAGGCTCTGGACAGAACGGCGCCCCCCGGCCATATTGGTCGGGTCGCATCCGTGCCGCCAAGCACGTGCGTAGAGGGTACGCAAATTTGCAAACCCTCGTTCGATCGCCGCCCCACGCCGCCAAGCGTCGGGCAATTCCTGCCAAAGGAGTGCGATCTATCTCGGTCCGGGTTTCTACGCCCACGGACACGATCACCTGATTTGCTTAAAAATGCAAGAACGCCCTTCGGGGCGGCGGCTTGCACGCAGTCCGTGGCTGCGCGATGCTTCACTAGGCAAAGGCGGGGGGAGTATGGACGAAGCAATATTAAAGCACTTTGAGACGCTTCTATCCGTCGAAACAACCAAGCTTAACGACGTGACCTCAAAGGAGTTATCTAAAAAAGCGGCATGGCTGGCTGGTAGAGGGATTTTGCAAAGCTCGGCTGCGCTCACTGCGCAGTCTGAAATAGCAATAGGCACAATTTCCATATTCGCCCAAACGGCATTCAACATCATAACCAGGACTATGACGGCCCATGCAATAGCCATAGCCGGCTCTAATTGTGCAGATGTAGAATCTGTCGTTCGAAGTGCGATCACGACGGAGATCAATACTCTTGTGAAAATGCTGCTTGATCAACCATCCTTTCGATGGGCGGCCACGGAGGGGGACGAGGTTTTGAAAAAGGTGAAGGCCTCCGGGGAATTAGAAGTAACGCGGATATCTGCCGAAATAAGCCTGATCGCAGTGGCGAACGATAAACGAGCGAGCACTGTCGACACGAAACACGCCCATTTGGTGTTCAACGGTCCTGTCGGCATCGTTCAAACAGGCCCCGGCAGTATCGGCACAGCCGTACAACACATAGACGGTGCAACTCGTGAGCATTTGGAAAAAGCTCTGGGCGAAGTGCTCGATGCGATACAGGCCAACGGCAGTGAATTCCCCTTCGACAAGAGCGAAGTTGAAGAACTAGTGATCGAGGGCCAGAACGAACTGCGTAAGGACAAGCCCAACCATACGAAATTAAAGGGGATTGTCAGCGGTATAGGCGGCGCAATCGCGTATGCCCCCAAACTGAAAGCCGCGTACGATACTGTAAAATGGGCCGCGGCTTTCATCGGCGTTAACCTGCCCGGCTAAAGCACAGAGGACGCGATGTCTCTGGGAAGGTCCTACGAACTTATCGGCCGCATTCTGGCAATGCTGGTACTCTCCGGGTTGCGCGGCCAGCACTTGAGCCCCAAACAGTTCGAAGCGGCTGACCGGGACGACTTTCTACACTTCATGGACGTAATGCGCTGGCTTCGAAATGAAGGCCTTGTGACGACCGGCGAGCCACTTTTGAATGGCACATTTCCCAGCGTTCAGTTGACAGCGCGAGGGATCGCGGCAGTCGAGGTAGGCCAGTTCGATGCCGCCGCGGGTCGATCAGTTCGAGAAACCGTGGAGAGCAAGCCGGAGGGCGGGCTCCCGGCCGACACCTACAGCAAGATTGGCTCATTCGTCGGCGGTCTGCTCGGCGGTTTCACGCAATCGGTGTCAGGCGGCTAGATCGCCGAGGAGGCGACACAACAAATGAGTAGTGAAGAGCGAGATAAAGATCCAATAGACGCATGGCTTGCGAGGCCTGCGGAAATGAGAGGCTTGTTGGAGTCCGCCATCGAGCGCATGCGTGAAGTCATAGTTCCTTACGTCGGCGCGGCGCGATCATTGATGATTGCTCACGGGGCATCGATCATCGGTTGCCTACAGTTTCTCAAAGACGCGCAACCGGGACCGCTCAGGACAGAGGTGTCGACACTGGGATCAGTACTATGCGCGGGCTTCGTTTTGGCAATAGTTGGATATCTCTTCATCATTGCAGCCTCCAACGAGTTGTTGGCGCCGTGGTGGGAAAAAAAGGATAAACGCGAGGGAATGGTGCCGTTCCGCATTGGCGCGGGAGCATTGGCCTTGTCCGGGATTTGTTTAGTCATTCCGGTCATTGCATTGGGCAGTAAGCTTTGGCGCGGAGAGATATAGAATCTCAAAACCATCCCGGGCGCGCTTCGTATTTCGTTTCCGGGTGCAGCGCCTCAAAACCTTCTTCCGCACGAGAAGAAGGTCTCGGCCATCAGAACAGCGTGAAGGCGAGCACCACGCCGGCCGCGACGGCGAAGGCGAGCCAGGCGGTCATCTGGCGTGGGAGCGCGACGCCAAGCGCGATCGGCCGGCTCGCTGCTGGATCACCCATCCGATGGTCGGCTTGATTGTCGCCCATGCTACGCCCTTGGCGGTGCAGTGTGCCCACTGCTTTCCGGTGCAGGTAATCCCCAAGTGCCAGCCGTCGAAGGCGAGAAGCCCAACGTCACCGCGCTTGAACTCTGTCGCCGCTGCTGGCGCGCCGAGAACTTCCGTGAAGAGTTGGACGGCACCGCCCACTGATGCGATGTATGCGCGCGCCTGCGGCTCGGTCTGCACCGCGCCGATCCATCGCTCAGAGATTGATGAGCCGCGCACCAGGTCAATCCACCGGCTGACGAACAGCAGGCAGTTGCGGTCATGCCATGTGAAGATGCCACTCTTGACCTCTTGATGCAGGTACTGGCTCAGAGCATCAGCCATGAGACGCCATGATCCTTGGCTGATTGACCAGATCGTCGAAGCTGATCGGTTTTGGGCGAAAAGAGGCCATTTCCGGCGGCATTGCCGCGAAAGCATGATAGATGCCCTGAAACGCCTCATCCAAGGCATAGAGGCCGTTTCTAGCCTTCGGAGCGTCGAACGGCCGCGTCGGAAGCGTATCCATGCGCTGACGCGCCAGAGCCGGCAGGAAGTCCCGAATATTCCCAACGTCGGCGGCCGGCGCGCCACGGCGCTTGATTGTCGTGATCTTCGCAACGTGGATCAGGTCTTTGACCTCAATGGCCATGATGCAGGCCGGCTTGGTGGCGCAGAAGTAAGCCCGGCCATTCTGCTCCCTAGGAAGACTTTTATCGCCGGCATCACCATGCCGTGCGCAACGAAGTTGACGATATCGCCACGGTTGATCGGCGCGTGATCATCGCTGAATGCCAGTGATCCATCGGGTAAAATCGGGTCCAGGCAAAAGCCTACGAGATGGTGCGGCCATTGTTCGTCAGCTATCAGCTGATCGAAGAGGCTGGGCGTTTCTGCCTCCATTTCCCTGCGCATTGGGTCCATCGCAGGTACGATGCTCATGCTGATGTCCATCGGCGCCATGCTGGTTTTCTCAACCATGGCCTGAAGATCGGAAACCGGATGCCGCGCCAGCTCGGCAATCTTGCTCGCGACTGCATGGCAGTAACTCTGAGCTGCCGGCGTTCCCAGGTCGGTTCCGTTGGTCAGGAACGCGATCAACTCCCCTCTAGTCTGACACGGTGCAGGCCAGACATGCAGGCGGCCGGCGCATGTTTCGTCGCGGGGAATGTCGGGAGCGTTGTCCACGTCGAATCCGACCGGCGCGCCAATGGCGATAACCTGGAGCCCCGTGAGGCCAAGCGGTGCGCCGATGACTGCAAACGGCGTTAGGACCAGAGAAACAACTGCGGCAATTACCTGTGGCATGAGAATTTTCCTCTATTGAGAAATCGGCGGCGGCTCGGAGAAAACCTGATAAATCCGAGCCGCCGCCGGCCGCGCTTCGTGGGCGATGCGGGAAAGCCG
>CAZBBT010000136.1:0-7229 GCA_964490065.1 uncultured Mesorhizobium sp.
TCGAAGGTGCCGCCGCCAAGGTCATAGACGGCGATGGTCTTGCCGTCCTTCTTGTCGAGGCCGTAGGCAAGGGCTGCCGCGGTCGGCTCGTTGATGATGCGCAGCACCTCCAGGCCGGCGATCTTGCCGGCGTCCTTGGTGGCCTGGCGCTGGGCGTCGTTGAAATAGGCGGGAACGGTGATGACGGCCTTGTCGACCGTCTCGCCCAGATAGGCTTCCGCCGTCTCCTTCATCTTCTGCAGGATCATGGCCGAGATCTGGGAGGGCGACTGCTTCTTGCCGCCTGCATCCACCCAGGCGTCGCCATTGTCGCCCTTGACGATGTGGTAGGGGACAAGCTTCTTGTCCTTCTCCGTCACCGGATCGTCATAGCGGCGGCCGATCAGCCGCTTGACCGCGAAGATGGTGTTTTCGGGATTGGTGACCGCCTGGCGCTTGGCCGGCTGGCCGACGAGTCGCTCGCCATCGGAGGTGAAGGCGACGATCGAAGGCGTGGTGCGCGCGCCTTCCGCGTTTTCGATGACCTTGGCGTCCTTGCCGTCCATCACGGCGACGCAGGAATTGGTCGTTCCGAGGTCGATACCGATTACTTTAGCCATTGTTCAATTCTCTCCTTCAAGCAGGCTTTCAAGGACCCTGTCTGGCGTTCCGGCGAAAGCCCCTGTTCACAAGATTTCCGCCCGGCGCCGCCCTTTACGGCGACCCGAACGGTTGTGCGGCGTATATAAGAATAGGGCCATGAGAGCGCAAGCATTCTGCGCATGTCCTTCACCCATGCTTGCGGCGGCGCAATGAAGTCAATAAATATGCGGAATGCATATTGTTTGCTGCCGGTTGTGCCATGGATGACGAAAGCGAAAGACTCAGGATCGAGAACATCTTCGGTGCGGTGAGCCTTGCGCTGGTCGACAAGATGCAGCAGGCGTTTGCCGCCGAGGCGGGACTGGGGCCAAGTGCCGCCGCCGCCATTATCCAGATCGGCACCGCGTCCGGCCTGTCGGTCGAGCAGCTTCGCCGGATTCTCGCGCTGTCACATTCGGCGACGGTACGGCTGGTCGACCAGCTTGCCGCCGGTGGTCTTGTCGAGCGCGGCGGGGCGGGCGAGGGCGACCGGCGCGCCAAGCCGCTCAGGTTGACCGAAGCCGGGGAGGCGGTGTTCCGGCGTTGCCTCGCCTCGCGCCGCGCGGTGATCGACCGGGCGGTCGGCCGACTTGATGGCGAGGAAACCCGTAACCTGGCTGCGTTGGTGGAAAAACTTTTGCCGGCGCTGGTCGATCCCGGCGATGACGGCGACGTCGTGTGCCGGGTCTGCGACGAGAAGGTTTGCGTGCCGGAGCGTTGCCCGGTCACGCATGTGCAGCACGCGTGATCTGCCCCCATCGAAAGGCAGCCGCCAGGCATTCAGGTGAGGAGAGAAAGGCGGCTGCATATTCTGTTGACCCGTCTCCTATTTATATGCATACTGCATACATATACAGGAGGAGCGATCATGCATCGCCTGCCGCTGATTTCCGCCTTCATTGATCCCTTCGATCTGCTTTTCTGGCTGTCGCCGCCGGCGCGTCGCCGTCCGCCCTGCGGTCAGAACGTGCCCGAGCGTCGTCGCGACATGTCGCGGCGCTGACAGGAAATGTCCCGCCTGGCAAAGTACTGCCAGGGAAGAACCAGCCCGGAGTTCTCCGGGCCGGTCCTGGCGGTCAGTTGGCCAGCCGTGGACGGCGCGGCGGCGGCGAGGGCCTGTCGGCGGTAAAGCCGCCGATGCCGGAGGTCGCGGCCGAGCCCTTCTTGGCGGCCCGTTTCTGCTTCAGGCAACCATTGCCGAATGTACCCCACCAGGCGGGATTGTTCTTGCCGCAGCGCCAGACCATGCCGACCGGTTCGACCGACGCGGCATTGACTTCGAGTTGCGGCATGGAGGGCACGGCGGCGCCGGCCGGCATGGAAAGCGCTGTCGCCGCAAGCGAGGCGGCAAGGATGATCGAGAGTTTCATGGCGATGTTCCCTTTGAGGTTGACGACACGAATGCGTCGCAACGGCTGTATCAAAGGTTCAAAGGGAGACGCTGTAGGAACAGGAAATCGAAAAGCCTACCGGCCGGAGGCCTTGGCCGCCGCGCGTCCCGCCGCCCGCCCGGAGAAGATGCAGCCGCCGAGGAAGGTGCCTTCCAGCGCGGCATAGCCGTGCATGCCGCCGCCGCCGAAGCCGGCCGCCTCGCCGGCTGCGTAGAGGCCGGGCACCGGCTCTCCGTCCGCCCCCAGAACGCGGCTGTCGAGATCGGTTTCCAGGCCGCCTAGCGTCTTGCGGGTAAGAATGTCCAAGCGCACAGCGATCAGCGGCCCGTTTTCGGGATCGAGGATTTTGTGTGGCTTCGCGGTACGGATCAGCCGGTCGCCGAGATATTTGCGCGCGCCGCGCAGTGCGACGACCTGCGCGTCCTTGGAAAACGGATTGTCGAGCTGCGAATCGCGGGCGCGGATCTCGCGCTCCACCTGTTCCAGACCAAGCAGCGGCGCGCCGCCGACCAGCGCGTTCATGCGCTCGACCAACCGGCCGAGGTCGGGCTCGATGATGAAGTCCTCGCCCTTGTTCATGAAGGCCTTGACCGGGCCGGGAATGCCGCTGGTGGCGCGGCCGATCACCCGCCGCCAGCTCTTGCCGGTCAGGTCCGGGTTCTGCTCGGAGCCGGAAAGGGCGAATTCCTTGCGGATGATCCTTTCGGTCAGGATGAACCAGGAATGGTCGTGGCCGGTGGCGCGCAGGTGCGCCAGCGTCGCCAGCGTGTCGAAGCCGGGATAGAGCGGCGGCGGCAGGCGCTTGCCGGTCGCATCCAGCCAGATCGAGCTCGGTCCCGGCAGGATGCGGATGGCGTGGTCGGTCCAGACCGGCGCCCAGTTCTTTATGCCCTCGACATAGTGCCACATGCGGTCGCGGTTGATGAGGCGGCCGCCGGCCTGCTCGGCGATGCCCAGCATGCGGCCGTCGACATGGTCCGGAACGCCGGTAATCATTCGCTTCGGCGGACTGCCCAGGCGCGCCGGCCAGTTCTGCCGGACCAGTTCGTGATTGGCGCCGATGCCGCCGCTGGTCACGATGACGATTGGCGCGTTCAGTGCAAAATCACCGATTGTCGTACGGGAGCTTTTGCGGCCGCGCTCGATTTCGCTGGCTTCCAGCACATCGCCGCGAACGCCGGTCACCGCGCCGCCGCTGGAGACGATTTCGTTGACGCGATGCCGGAAACGAAAAGAGACAAGGCCTTGCCTCTCCGCTTCCCGCGCGCGCCGGACGAACGGCTCCAGCACGCCGGGGCCAGTACCCCAGGCAATGTGGAAGCGCGGCACGGAATTGCCGTGGCCAAAAGCGTTTCCACCGCCACGCTCGGCCCAGCCGACCACTGGAAAGAATTTCAGTCCGCGTTCGGTCAGCCAGGCCCGTTTCTCGCCGGCGGCGAAATCGAGATAGGCCTCGGCCCATCTGCGCGGCCAGAAATCCTCAGGCCGGTCGAAGGCCGCCGTCCCCAGCCAGTCCGACAGCGCCAGTTCATGCGAATCGCGGATGCGCATGCGCCGCTGCTCGGGCGAATCGACCAGGAACAGGCCGCCGAACGACCAGAAAGCCTGGCCGCCCAGCGACTGCTCCGGCTCCTGGTCGAGGACGATGACCTTCCTGCCGGCGTCGGCGAGTTCGCAGGCTGCCACCAGACCGGCCAGGCCGGCGCCTACGACGATGGCGTCAGCGGTCACGGGGCTGACACTTCGGATGCCGGGCGCATCTGTGCGGAACGGTGGTCCTCACCCTCAACCTCTCCCTGCGGCCTCTGCATTCTACGTATCTATGGTGCAGATGCCGCTATTGTCGAGGTGTGGCCACATTTCGAGGAGTCGAGCCAAAGCCATGGCAAGTCCTCAGTCGGGAGGGCAAGGCTTTCCGACGGTTCCGGCACTATCCCGCCAGATAGCGCGTCAGCGTCTGGCGGGTACCGTCCTTCCATAGTGCGCGGAGCGCATCGGCGAAGGCCTTGGCGAATACCGGCGAGCGGCCGACCTCGCCATAGATATCCTCCATGGCAAGCCAGGCCGTCGGATCGTCCTTGGCCTTGCGCGCGGTCGCCTGCATCCGCTCCCAATTGGGATCGTTGGGTTCTATCGTTGCGCCGGAATCGGTCGTGCCGTGGCAGTAGCGGCACCACAGCGCCGATTCCAGCGCCAGACCAGCAACGCTTTTTCCCGCCCTGAGCCGGTCGGCAATTGTCGGAATGATGAATTTCGGCTGGCGGTTGGAGCCGTCGAGGCAGAGCCGCCGCACCGTGTCGCCGATCTTCGGATTGGCGAAGCGTTTTTCGATCAGCCTGTAATAGTCCTGCAGGCTGGTGTTCGGCACCGGCGGCACGGTCGGGATGATCTCCTCGCGCTCGACCTTTTCCAGGAAGCCGCGCACCAGCGGCTCGGCCATCGCCTCATGCACGAAATGGATGTCCATCAGGCCGGCCGGATAGGCGATCGCCGCATGGCCGCCGTTGAGGATGCGGATCTTCATGAGCTCCCAGGGCGACACGTCCTCCACGAACTGCACGCCGACCTTTTCCAGCGGCGGGCGGCCGTCGGGGAAATCGTCCTCCAGCACCCATTGCCGGAACGGCTCGCAGAACACCGGCCAGGCGTCCTCGACGCCGAATTCCTCCGCCGCGATCCCGCGCTCGCGGTCGCCGGTCGCCGGCGTGATGCGGTCGACCATGGAATTGGGAAAGGCGACATGGTCGCGCACCCACACGGCAAGGTCATCGTCCACCAGTTGCGCCAGCCCGACGATGCCTTCGGCGGTGACGCGGCCATTGTGGGGAATGTTGTCGCAGGACATCACTGTGAAGGGCACGATACCGTCCGCGCGCCGCTTGACCAGCCCGGCAAGGATGATGCCGAACACCGTTTTCGGCGCCGCGATGTTCTTGGCGTCGGCGACGATATCGGGATGCGCCGGGTTGAAATGGCCGGAAGCCGGATCGATGAAATAACCGCCTTCGGTGATGGTCAGCGAGACGATCTTGATATCCGGATCGGCCAGCCGTTCGATGATCGCCGCCGCATCGCCGGGCGTCAGAAAATCGATCATCGCGCCGGTGACGCGAGCCTGCATATGGCCTTCGTCCTGTTCGACCACGGTGGTCAGCCAGTCCTGTGCTTCGAGCACTGCCCGGCCTTTCTTCTCGCCGTCGAACACGCCGGCGCCGACCAGCGCCCAGTCATGGCCGATGCCGAGTTTGAACAGGTCGTCGAGATAGACCGCCTGGTGCGCGCGGTGGAAATTGCCGACGCCGAAATGAAGGATGCCGGCGGTGAGACTGGTGCGGTCGTAGTTCGGCCGGGCGACCTTCGCGGAAAGAGTAGAAAGATTGGATAGCGAGAGTTTCGTGGTCATGACGCGGAAACTCCTTGCGAACATCCCGGACTCAAGCCGGCTTCATACCCCCACCCCTGTCCCCTCCCCGCAAGGGGGAGGGAGACGCCGACATCGCCGTTGCACTCAAAATCGCTGGTGTTGTGGGCCGTGGCGTCGACGCAAAAGTCCCCCACCCCCTTGCGGGGAGGGGTTAGGGGTGGGGGTAGAGCATCATGCGCGATGGTCCCTCCCCTGGAAGGAGGTGCCGACACCGGACTTGGTCCGGGCAAGGCGGAGAGGAGCATGGTCATTCTCAACTCATCCACTGGCCGCCATCGACGTTGTAAGTCTGGGCAACGATGTATTCGGCCTCGTCGCTGGCCAGGAACACCGCCATGCCGGTGAGGTCTTCGGCATGGCCCATGCGCCCATAGGGCACGCCCTCGCCGACCAGCTTCTTCTTCGCGCCGAGCGGGCGGTTCTCGTATTTCGCGAACAGCGAATCGACATGGTCCCAGTGCTCGCCGTCGACCACGCCGGGCGCGATCGCATTGACGTTGATGCGGTGCTTGATGAGATCCAGCCCCGCCGACTGGGTCAGCGAAATGACGGCGGCCTTGGTGGCGCAGTACACCGCCACCAAGGCCTCGCCCCTGCGGCCGGCCTGGCTCGCCATGTTGATGATCCTGCCCCCCTTGCCCCGGGCGATCATCGATCTGGCGGCGGCCTGCAGAACGAACAACGTGCCGGCGACATTGACGGCAAACAGCTTCTCGTAGCTCGCGCGCGAAATCTCGACGATGGGTGCTGCGTCGAACAGGGCCGCGTTGTTGATGAGGATGTCGAGACCGCCGTTCCGCCCCTCGACCACCTTGATTGCGGCGTCGATCGACGCCTGGTCGGTGACGTCTAGCTTCACTGCATAGGCACTTGTGCCGATCTCCCGCGCGGTTTTTTCCGCGGCATCGAGATTGATGTCGGCGATGGCGACGGTCGCGCCCTCGCGCACATAGGCCTCGGCGAAGGCCCGGCCGATGCCGCGCGCGGAGCCGGTGATCAGCGCCGATTTGCCCTGGAGCCGCATCGCGTGTGCCTTACTGCAACGCCTTGCCTTCAGGCCCGAAACGGTGCAGCCGCTTGGTATCCGGCGTGAGGTAGACGGTGTCGCCGTGCTTGACCGCGACATCGCCGCCGGCGCGCACGTTGATCGTGCCCTGGCCGTCCGTGTGGATGTGCAGGAACGTGTCCGAGCCGAGATGCTCGGCGACGCCGACCGTGCCTTTCCATTCGCCCGCCGTGGTCGAGATCGCGACATGCTCGGGCCGGATGCCGATGCGCGCGGCGTTGTGCTTCTGCGCCGGCGCGCCGTCGATGAAGTTCATCCTGGGCGAGCCGATGAAGCCGGCGACGAACAGGTTCTTCGGGGTCTTGTAGAGGTCCATCGGCGAGCCGACCTGCTCGATATTGCCGGCGTTGAGCACCACGATCTTGTCGGCCATGGTCATCGCCTCGACCTGGTCGTGGGTGACGTAGATCATCGTGGTCTTGAGTTGCTGGTGCAGTTCGGAAATCTCCAGCCGCATCGTGCCGCGCAGTGCGGCATCGAGGTTGGAGAGCGGCTCGTCGAACAGGAAGGCGGAAGGTTGGCGCACGATGGCGCGGCCGATGGCGACGCGCTGGCGCTGGCCGCCGGAAAGCTGCCCCGGCCGGCGCTCGAGATAGTTGGTGAGGTTGAGCACGCGCGCGGCATCCTTCACTTTCCTGTCGATGGCATCGGGGCTCTCCCCGGCCATCTTCAGCGGAAAGGCGATGTTCTTGGCCACCGTCATGTGCGGCCAGATCGCGTAGGACTG
>CAZBBT010000137.1:0-7117 GCA_964490065.1 uncultured Mesorhizobium sp.
TCGACGCCGGCGTCGACGTCATCTATGCCGAGCGCTTCGGCGTCATCGAGGCGGCGGCCGAGAAGAAGGTCTATGCCATTTCCAACATGTCCGACCAGTCGGAACTGGCGCCCGACACCGTCATCACCGGGCCGGTCTGGGACATGTATCCGACCGTCGAGCAGGCGGTGAAGCTGGTCAAGGCCGGCGTCTACACCGCGCAGGACTATGGCGATTTCTCGCGCATGGCCAAGGGCGGCTCCTCGCTCGCGCCCTACCACAAGTTCGAGGAAATCCTGCCGGCGGACGTCAAGGACATGGTCGAGAAGAGGAAGGCCGAGATTCTGGAAGGCCTGTTCCGTGTCGACGTGGACGAGAACACGGGGTTTAGGAACTCCGCGCCTTTCCCTTCCCCCCTTGCGGGGGGTGTGGGGGGCGGGGGGGGCCGGATGAGGGGCAGCGCTTCCCTTGGATGCCTGATCGAAGAAAAACTTGTGACGTCTGATCTCACCCCCCTCTGGCCTGCCGGCCATCCCCCCCTCACGGGGGGAGATTGGCAGCTTCGGCTTTGCCGCTCGCTTTGCGACGTTGGAGATTGGCGAAAGCAGTCGCGACATCTGATATTCCCTCTTGAGGGGGAGATGGCCGGCAGGCCAGAGGGGGGTGAGGGCAAGCCGTGGCTGTTGGAGCCGCGCGCTAGATGACCCCCGCGGAAACCACCACACTCCCACCCCTCATCGAGATGCGCGGCATCTCGAAAAGCTTCGGCCCGGTGAAGGCCAACGAGGCCGTCGACCTCGAAGTGGCGCCGGGCGAAATCCTCGGCCTGCTGGGCGAGAACGGCGCCGGCAAGACGACGCTGATGAACATACTGTTTGGCGCCTACCAGCCGGACGCCGGCGAAATCCGCGTCAATGGCCGACCGGTGACGATCGGCAGTTCGGCGGATGCGCTGGCCGCCGGCATCGGCATGGTGCACCAGCACTTCCATCTCGCGTCGCGGCTTTCGGTACTGGAGAACCTGCTGATCGGCATACCCGGCAGGAACGGCCGCCTCGATCGCGCCGGTGCGCTGGCGCGTCTGGCCGAAATCGCCGACAAGCACGGCCTGAAGCTCGATCCGAACCTACCGGTGTCGGCGCTGTCGGTCGGCGAGCAGCAGCGGCTCGAGATCGTCAAGGCGCTGTTTCGCGGCGCCCGCCTGCTGATCCTCGACGAGCCGACAGCCGTTCTCGCCCCCAGCGAGGTCGACGGGCTTTTCGCGGCACTTCGCTCGATGGCGGGGCAGGGGCTCGGCATCATCTTCATCTCGCACAAACTGAACGAGGTGCGCGCGCTGACCCATCGCTGCGTGGTGCTGCGACAGGGCCGCGTCGCTGGCCGCATCGACAGTCCGGCCGACACCACCTCTGCCGAAATGGCACGCCTGATGTGCGGCCACGAGATCGTTCCGCCGGTGAAAGGCCTGTCGAAGCCGGGCGCGCCGGTGCTGACGCTGGATGCCGTTTCCACGTCCGGCCACTCCGGCATGCCGCTCAGGGGCGTATCGCTGTCCGTGCGCGCAGGTGAAGTCGTCGGCATCGCCGGCGTCTCGGGCAACGGCCAGCGTGCCTTGGCGGACGTCATCTCCGGCATGGTGAAGCCCGCGGCGGGTTCCATGTCGATTGCCGGGACGAAGGTCTCGAAATTCACCCCGACGGAAGTGCAGGCACTCGGCCTCGGCCGCATCCCCGAGGACCGCATGACGACCGGGCTGGTGACGAACCTGCCGCTGGCCGATTCCATGGTGCTGCCGCGCATCGGCACCGGTGCGTTTTCGAGCAAGGGCCTGCTGCGCCCCGGTGCGATCCGTGCCTTCGCCGAAGAACAGATAAAAATCTTCGACGTACGCTGCCCGGGGCCTTTCGTGCGCGCCGGTGCGCTGTCCGGCGGCAATCTGCAGAAGGCGCTTCTGGCGCGCGAACTCGCCTTCGATCCGAAAGTGCTGATCGCGGCGCAGCCGACGCGCGGCCTCGACATCGGCGCGGCGCGCTTCGTGCACGAGAAATTCCTCGACCTACGAACGAAGGGCTGCGGCATCGTCGTCATCAGCGAGGACCTGGAAGAGTTGCTGACCCTCTCCGACCGCATCGCGGTCATGTACGAAGGCCGCATCGCCGGCGTGCTGGACGCAGCGGAAGCGACCGTGGCGCGGCTCGGCCTGCTGATGACCGGCGCGGAGGCGATGGCATGACGTTGCGGCTCGAAGCGCGCCAGCGCACGCCGGCCTGGATGAATGTCGCACTGCCGATCGCGGCGATCGTGGCGGCGCTGGTGCTGTGCTCCGGCCTGATCGCGCTGGCGGGTGCGGGCGTGTTCGAGGCCTATGGCGTGATGTTCTCGGCCGCCTTCGGTGACAGCTACGCCATCACCGAGACGCTGGTGCGCGCCACGCCCATGATCTTCACCGGGCTCGCCGTCGCCGTCGCCTTCCGGGCAAAGTTCTGGAACATCGGCGCCGAGGGCCAGTTGCTCGCGGGCGCCATCGCGAGTTGCGCCGTCGGCGCGATCCCGATGCCCGGACCGCTCGCCATGCTCCTGATGGCGCTCGCCGGTGCCGCGGCCGGCGCGGCCGTGGCGCTGGTGCCTGCCGTGCTGCGCGTGAAGTTGAAGGTGGACGATGTCGTCAGTTCCCTGCTGCTCAATTCCATCGTCTTCTACGCGCTGATGGCGCTGATCGAAGGCTCGTGGAAAGACCCGCTCTCCGGCTACCCGATCTCGCCGCCGATCCAGGATTCGGCGGCGCTCCCGGTCCTGATGGAAGGCACGCGCCTGCATCTCGGCGTGCTGGTGGCGATCCTTGCCGCGCCGGTCATCTGGTTCGTCATCGCCCGCACCACGCTCGGCTTCAGGATCCGCGTCACCGGCGAGAACCCGGAAGCCGCGCGCTATGGCGGCATCAGCGTCCGGCGCGTTCTGCTGTCCAGCGCCATCCTGTCCGGCGCGCTGGCGGGCCTGGCGGGCGTCGGCGAGGTCGGCGGCGTGCATTTCCAGGTGATGAGCGACATTTCGCCGGGCTACGGCTATTCCGGCATCGTCATCGCCATGCTGGCCAGGCTCAACCCGCTGGGCGTCGTGCCGGCCGCCATCTTCCTCGCCGCCGTCATGACCGGCGCGGAGGCGATGTCGCGCGCCACCGGCGTGCCGGCCTTCCTGTCCGACGTCATCCAGGGTACGGCGCTGCTCGCCATGCTGGTGGCGCTGCTGTTCACCGCCTACCGCATCCGCCGCACGGGAGCCTCCGCATGAGCGTGGTGCTGGAGCAGATTTTCCAGGTCGGTTTCCTGGCCGCCATTATCCGCATCGCAACGCCGCTTGCGTTCGCGACGCTCGGCGAAATGTTCTCCGAGAGGGCAGGGGTGCTGAACCTCGGCATCGAGGGCATCATGCTGTTGTCGGCCATGGTCGGCTTCACCGCGGCCTATTTCACCGGCAGCCTGTGGCTGGGCATTGCGGCCGCCGCGCTGGCCGGTGCGCTGATGGGCGCGCTGCACGGCCTGTTCACGGTGGTGCTCGGCCTTTCCCAGCATGTCTGCGGCATCGGCATTACGCTGTTCTCATCGGGGCTGGCCTATTTCCTCTACCGGCTGATCTTCGGCCAGCAGTCGACCCCGCCCAGCATCGAAGGCTTCAAGCCGGTGCCGATCCCGTTGCTTTCCGACATTCCGATCCTCGGGCCGGCGGTGTTCAGCCAGTTCAGCCTCGTCTATCTCGCCATCGTCGCCATCCCGCTTTCGGCTTTCGTGCTCTACCGGACGCCGTGGGGCCTGTCCGTGCGCATGGTCGGCGAAAACCCTCGCGCGGCCGATTCCGCCGGCGTCAGCGTCATCCGCACGCGCATGGCCGCCGTCATCCTCGGCGGTGCGCTGATGGGGCTTGGCGGGGCGTTCCTCACCATGGCGCAGTTCAACGCCTTCACCTTCGGCGTCGTTTCGGGGCGTGGCTGGGTGGCGATTGCGCTGGTCGTCTTCGGCCGCTGGGACCCGTGGCGTTCGGCGGGCGCTGCGCTTCTGTTCGCTTTCGTCGACGCCCTGCAGCTTCGCATGCAGGCGAGCGGGCTGGGGCACATTCCCTACGAGGCGTTCCTGATGCTGCCCTTCGTGCTCACCATCGTCGCCATGGCGCTGATGTCGCGCAACGCGGTGGCGCCCTCGGCGCTGCTGAAACCGTTCCGGCGGGAGGAGCGATAGCGTTTCAGGCGGGCGGGCGTGTGCGCCTGCCGCCGGCAAGCCCGATGGTTCCCGCTGCAAGGCCCATCGCCAGCACCGCGAAGGCGATCAGGCTCGGCGGATGGGACGGAACAGCGCTCCAGATCGGGCGGATCAGGCTGGCGGTGTTGAAAGCCTCGTTGCTGAACTGGCACAGCACCAGCGAGGCGCCGCTTCGCACCATGTCGGCGTCGATGCGCGAGACCAGCGACTCCACGTCCGCCTGATAGGCGGCCCCGTTTCCCGGCATCGAGCGCATGTAAAGCAACAGCGCCTGTGCCGCCGAGAGATAGGCGTGGCTGCACTCGTTGAACGGGCTTGTCTCGTCGCGCAGGCTGCCCGGCACAAGCCCCCACAGGCAGTAGGTGTACTGGATGGCGCCGTAGTTCATCAGGCGGCGGAACGTCTCGTCCGTATGCGTCCGGCGCGCGGCGAGATCGAGGATTTGGGAACGATAATCCGCGATCACCGCCATCTGGCCATGGGTGAGGGCAGGGATTGGAACGCCGCTGTCATTGGCGACGGGTTTTGACGAATGCGCCTGCGCGGGCACGGCGGCCAGCGTCGTGGCCGCGAGGCACGAAAAAGCCGCGGCGCGGACGGAAAGTCGGACGCGCCGCGACATGATGGGTCAGCGCGTTGCGGGACGCGCCGTCACCGCGCCGCCGTTTCGGCTGGTCAGGCTGTGCTCGGCGAGAACGCCGAAACCAAGCCCGATCACGCTCCACAGGACCACATGAATGCCGAGCGAGGCGGTACGGAAGCGCCACAAAAGGTCCGCCGAGAAGTTCTCCGGCACCTCGTTGACGGTCGGCAGCGCATATTGCGCGATTGCCGTCACGACGACGAAGGCCAGTCCCGCGATGATCGAGGCGTTCCAGGCGCCATGCCGTGCCCACAGCCGCTGAGCGAGGCTGATACAGGCAATCGCGGCAATCAGCGACACCACGATCATGACGAAGAACAGTTCCGTCCTTGCCCCGATCGTTTCGGGACTGCCGACCGCGGGCGGCGTCGCTGGGTATTTGATGAAGGGCACCAGGACCACCGCGATGAAGCCGCCGAGTGCCAGCAGTCCCGCCGTGCCGCGCGGCCCGAGTTGGCCGAGGCAGCCATAGGCATAGGCGAAGACGAGCGAGAACAGTCCGCCCACGGCGGCGCCGTAGACCACGACGCCCGTCAGCAGGCCGATCCCGGCCTGCATGGTGCGCGAGACAAGTTCCGGTTCGGCCTCCTCGACGGCGGCCTGGCCGCTCGCCGCCTGTTCGGCCGCGGCCGTCTGTTCCTCGAAGGCGATAGCGCGGTCGACCTGGGGTTCGCCGAAGACGCGGGCGAAGCCGAACGCGCACAAGCCGGCGATCACCCCGACGATCATGCCGCGGAGCAGAAGATTTCCAACCATGTCAGTAACCCCTTCAAGCATGTCTCCTGAAAGAGGGTCCCGGTTTCGGGACAAGGACATGCGTAAAAACAGGAATCTAAAGCGTTGAGCGAATCTGAAGGATCGCGATGCGCTTTAGTGGCAGGGGAAGCCGAGCAGGTGGCGGCCGTCGTGGACGAATTCGTGGATGCCCATGCCGGAAAAGACCGACAGCGCGCCCTGTTCCGAGCCGACGAAATAGATCGCGATCAGAAAGAGCAGCCCGCCGAAGATGGCCCAAGGCAGAAGCTCGCGGACGGGAATCGGCCGGACTTCCGGTGCTGAAATGGCGATGTCGGACATTCTTGTCTCCCTGGGATGCTGCGTCCCGTTGCTGTTGCGTATACAGGGAAGATCTGACTTTCGGCGCGTCGAAAAACGACAGCCGATCACAGTGGCGCGACCGCGCCGGACTTTCACCGGCTTCCACACCTGCATACGATGACGACAGTACCGGTCGCCTTCCGCAGTGTCAACGAAAGGAACCTGGATCGGTCTGTTCGTGCCGCACGAAATGCGCTTCGATTGTGCAACAGGAAGAATCGGCGAATCGCATGGCCCAACGTCTCGTTTTCGTCTGTTGCGGCGCGACCGCCGCGATGCGCCGCGGCGCCTTTCCGCGCGACGAACCGGCCGATGGCCGATACCTTTCCCGCGCGGCCGCCCTGGCCGCTCGTCTGCCGCGCGTCGACGCCGTCCTGACAGGCCCCGCCTTGCGTGCCCGGCAGACGGCGCAGGCATTCGCGGCGGTGACGACCGGGGAGAGGGAACTGGCCGATCAGGATTTCGGCGACTGGGCAGGAACGGAGCTTGCCCGGCTCCAGGAAATCGATCCTGCGGCGCTTGGCGCCTGGCTGTCCGATCCCCAGGCATCGCCGCCGGGAGGCGAATCGTTCGCGTCGGTCTACCGCCGCGTCGATGGCTTCATGGCTGGCCTGCTGGCCAGCAAAGGCGAGACGGTCGCCGTTACCCATCCCGCCGTCATCCGCGCCGCGATTCTCGCAACGCTCGGCGCGCCGCCCGCCTGCTTCGCGCGCATCGATGTCGAACCGCTCGGCTTGACGGAGTTCCGTGGCGACGGGAGGCGCTGGATGCTGCGCGCGATGCTCCCGCCCCCTTGAGGGGGGTGAGAGGCCGGTTCGCCAAAGGTGAATTAAGGTTCGGTGGACCTTTCAAAGGGCTCGAACGCCCGAGGCCGTAGTCGAGGGCCCAAAGCGGCCGGGAGGGGTCGCCGGCCGTAGGACGGGTGGCTTCTTTGCGTCGGAGTGGTTGAGGTTAGCCATCTCCATCGATCCAGGGCAATCGCATAAAGCGGCGCACCCCCACCCCTAACCCCTCCCCACAAGGGGGAGGGGGACTTCGCGGCAGCGCTATAACTCGCCAACGCCGATAATTTCTGGCAAGGCAGTGGTGTCAGCGTCTCCCTCCCCCTTGTGGGGAGGGGACAGGGGTGGGGGTGCGCGACGCTCGA
>CAZBBT010000138.1:0-7079 GCA_964490065.1 uncultured Mesorhizobium sp.
TGCCCTGCCGGGCATCTCCCCCTCACGGGGGGAGATCGGCGGTCGCGTCCGCTTTCGCCAATCTCGACCGTTGTAGAAGAAGCCGCGAGACCGAAGCTGCCAATCTTCCCCCTTGAGGGGGAGACGCCCGGCAGGGCAGAGGGCGGTGGAAAGAAATGAGACGTTGTCGAATAAGCGCATCAATCCCCCTCGTCCTCGTAGCCGACGAGATGCAGCGGCCGTGCCGAAATGCCTTCCAGCTCGCACCAGCGCACCAGCGCCTCCTCGCGGCCGTGCGTCACCCAGACTTCGGAAGCGCCGGTGTCGCGGATGGTGGCGGTCAGCTCGTCCCAGTCGGAATGGTCGGAGATGATGAGCGGCAGTTCCACGCCGCCTTGCTTGGCGCGCTGGCGGATGCGCATCCAGCCCGAGGCGAAGCAGGAGAGCGGGTCCGGGAAGCGCCGCGCCCAGCGGTCCTGGAAGGCCGAGGGCGGGCCGACGACGATGGCACCGGCGAAATCGCCCTTCGTGCCTTTCTCGACCGTGGCGGGTTCGAGCCGGCCGAGATCGATGCCGCGGCTCTGGTAGTACTCGGAAATGGTCGCGATCGCGCCGTGGATATAGAGCGGTTTCTCATAACCGGAGTCGCGCAGGAGCCGCATGACGCGCTGCGCCTTGCCGAGAGCATAGGCGCCGACCAGATGCGTCCGCTCCGGAAATTGTTCGACCGATTTCAGCAGCCGGCCGATCTCCTGCTCGGCCGGCGGGTGGCGGAAGACGGGCAGGCCGAAAGTCGCCTCGGTGATGAAGACGTCGCAGGGCACGACCTCGAACGGCTCGCTGGTGGCGTCCGGAATGCGCTTGTAGTCGCCCGAGGCGACAATGCGCATGCCGCCATGCTCGACCGCGATCTGCGCCGAGCCGAGCACATGACCGGCCGGGTGGAAGGTGACGGAAACGCCGTTGAGGAAAAGCGTCTCGCCGAACTTCGCCGCCTGGGTCGCCCCGGCGAAATCGCCGCCATGGCGCAGGCCCATGATGTCGAGCGTTTCCCGCGTGGCCAGCACCGAGCCGTGGCCGGAGCGGGCATGGTCGAAATGGCCGTGCGTGACGAGCGCGCGCGGAACGGGGCGTACCGGGTCGACGAAGAAATCGCCGGGCGGGCAATAGAGGCCTTCGGGTTTGGGACAGAGCAGGTCCTTGGCGCGCATGAGCGCAAGATAGGCTTTTATTCTCCGGCGAAAAGCGGTCCGGAAAACGCTCCTGACTCCTGTCTTGCAAGTTCGAAAAAGTTGGATCATAGGAGCGCGCACCGGCGGTCCTCGCCGGCGGAACCCGAAAAACATGAAACCGCTCCAGGCTTCGTCCGGTGACGTGCTCGCCGATCGTCGTGCCGACTACGCGGAAATGCTGCTTGCTGACGGCGACCCTGCCGAGGCGGCCGCGCTGCTGCGCGGCGCGCTGGACCTCGCGCCGGGTTGGGCGCTTGGCTGGTTCCGGCTCGGCGAGATTCAGGAAGCCGCCGGTGCGATGGACGCCGCGGCGGAAGCGTGGGCGACGGCGCTGCGGCTCGATCCGCACGACCGGGCGGGTGCTGCGCTCAAGCTCGCGCTGATCGGCAGGGCGCCGCAGGCCGATACGCCGCCCGGCGCCTTCGTCGAAGCGCTGTTCGACCAGTATGCGGACCGCTTCGATGTCTCGCTGGTCGGCAGGCTCGGCTATCGCGTACCGGACCTGCTTTTCGATGCGATTCATGCACAAGGCGGGCGCCGTTTTGCGCTGGCGCTCGATCTCGGTTGCGGCACCGGGCTGATGGGCGAGAAGCTTCGCCCGATCGCGGATCGCCTGGAAGGCTTCGACATTTCCGCCGCCATGCTGCGCAAGGCGCGCGTCAGGGGCATCTACGACCGGCTGGAGAAGGCCGACTTGCAGAGCTTCGCCTATGAGGACGCCCGGCCCGATCTCGTCGCTGCGGCCGACGTCTTCATCTATGTCGGCGCGCTCGGCCGCGTTGTCGGCAAGGTCGCCGGCCTGCTTGCGCCCGACGGCCTGTTTGCGTTCTCGGTCGAGAAACTGGCGGGAGAGGGCGATTTTTCGCTTCAGCCGTCGCGTCGCTATGCGCATTCGGAAAGCTATCTGCGCCGCGTCCTGGGCGAAAACGGCTTGTCCGTCCTGTCGCTGCGGGAAGATGCCATAAGGCAGGATCGCGGCGAGCCGGTGCAGGGATTGATCGTGGTGGCGGCGGTCCCTCCTCCTTGAGGTGGCCGGCAAGGCCCGGCCGGGAGGGGTCACCTCAAGCGCTCCGGCGCAAAAGACTCCTTGTTCCACGCCGACCGCCTGGCCGGTTTCCCGCGATCGTTGACGGAACTGGCGCCGCGCGGCCGTCGGCCTGTGGACATTTCCAGCACCCTCTCGAACAAACTGTCGAACCTTTTCAGGCGCTTGACTCCGTCCGCGCGCTTTCTTCGCCGCAATCTTTCCACACCCTCCCGCACCTCCCGTATACTTGGCCCGGCTGAAATGGAGACCGGAATGGCAGGTTGGGACAGAAAGGCGAACTGGAACCGCGATGTGCTCGAGCGCATCGTGGCGCTGCTGTTCGCGCTGGCCTGCCTGGCCGAGCTTGCCGCCTGCCTTCCCTTCCTTCGCCGCCAGCAGTTGATCGGGATTCTCAGCCACGGCGAGGCCGAGGCGTGGGCCTTCGTCATGGGCCTGCCGCCCGGCGCGCAGGTTCCCACGGAAGCGCCGGACTCGCCGGCCGACGCTTCGCGCCTCGCGGCAAGCTTTCGCGCGCTGGCGCTGGTGCTGTGCGCCCTGCTGGCACGGGCGGCGCTGTTCGCTCCGCCCGGCGCGGCGGGCCCGCTGGCCGGCGGGCCGTCGCACGGAATTTCCGGCATCGCGGTTCGCCGGCCGTGCGTCCCGCCGCCGTCCGCGCCCGACACGTCGTAGACCCCGGCGCTTCGACGGGCACGGCATTCGAGCCTGGAGGACGGCGGTTTCGGAACCTGGCGGACAAATTTTGCGCCGCCGGGAACGCGAAGCCGCGCGCTTGCACGGGCCGGGAACGGCAGGGAAGGACGATCCCTTTTTGTTCCATTTTCCGCTTGGCGTTCCGATCTCGCCGCGCTACCTGTCTGGCGTGACCGCCGAGCCGCGCCCCAGGGAGACCGCAGCCGCCGCCAGCCTGCCCGAGCCCTTCGTCAAATGGTTCGCGGCCAAGGGCTGGGCGCCGCGCGCGCATCAGCTCGAATTGCTGGCGCGCAGCCAGGCCGGGCAATCCACGCTGCTGATCGCCCCGACCGGCGCGGGCAAGACGCTGGCCGGATTCCTGCCCTCGCTGACGGAACTGGCGGAGCGGCCGAAGCACAGGCCCGGCGAACGCCATCGCGGTATCCACACGCTCTACATCTCGCCGCTCAAGGCGCTGGCCGTCGACATCGAGCGCAACCTCGGCAAGCCGGTCGAGGAGGTCGGCCTTCCCGTCACGATCGAGACGCGCACGGGCGATACGCCCGCCCACAAGCGCCAGCGCCAGAAGCTGGCGCCGCCCGACATTCTTCTCACCACCCCCGAGCAGCTTGCCCTGCTGATCGCCGGCGGCGACGCGAAACGCTTCTTCGAGGATCTGCGCTATGTGATCTTCGACGAACTGCATTCTCTGGTCACCTCCAAGCGCGGGCATCTCCTGTCGCTCGGTCTGGCGCGGCTGCGAACATTCAAGCCGGACCTGCGCGCCATCGGACTGTCTGCGACGGTGGCCGAGCCGGACGAGTTGCGAAGGTGGCTGGTGGGGCAGCGTATCTCCCCCCTTGAGGGGGAGATGGCCGGCAGGCCAGAGGGGGTTACCTCAGG
This sequence comes from uncultured Mesorhizobium sp., assembly GCA_964490065.1. Lineage (GTDB taxonomy): Bacteria > Pseudomonadota > Alphaproteobacteria > Rhizobiales > Rhizobiaceae > Mesorhizobium. The sequence goes on from CAZBBT010000138.1 coordinate 3,832, forward strand.
AGGCACCGCAAGGGTGTCGAGCACGGCCGCACCGACCCCACCCGGCCAGCCTGTGGCTGGCCACCCTCCCCTCAAGGGGGAGGGACCTTCCCCCATGGCCGGCCTCGTCACGGTCGCGGGCGGCGCCAAGCCGGACATCTCCATCCTGGACTCCGAACAGCACGTGCCCTGGGCAGGGCATTCGGCACGCTATGCCATTCCCGAAATCTACGACCGGATACGCCGCCACAAGACCACGCTGCTGTTCGTCAACACGCGTAGCCAGGCAGAACTTCTGTTCCAGGAATTGTGGCGGGTGAACGAGGACTCGCTTGCCATCGCGCTGCATCACGGCTCGCTCGACGTCGGCCAGCGCCGCCGCGTCGAGAAGGCGATGGCCGACAACGCCTTGCGCGCCATCGTCGCCACCTCGACCCTCGATCTCGGCATCGACTGGGGCGACGTCGATCTCGTTGTCCATGTCGGCGCGCCGAAGGGTGCAAGCCGGCTGGCGCAGCGCATCGGCCGCGCCAATCACCGCATGGACGAGCCGTCCAAGGCGATCCTGATCCCGGCCAACCGCTTCGAGGTGCTGGAGTGCCGTGCGGCGCTGGATGCCAACTATCTCGGCGCGCAGGACACGCCGCCGCTGCTGGCCGGTTCGCTCGACGTGCTCGCCCAGCATGTTCTCGGCACCGCCTGCGCCGCGCCCTTCTATGCGGATCAACTCTACGCCGAGGTGACCAGTGCGGCGCCCTATGCCGGGCTGTCGCGCAAGGACTTCGACCGGGTCGTCGATTTCGTCGCCACCGGCGGCTACGCCTTGCAGAGTTACGAGCGCTACGCCCGCATCCGCAAGACGAAGGAAGGGTTTTGGCGCGTCACTCATCCGCGCATCGCCCAGCAGTACAGGCTGAATGTCGGCACCATCGTCGAGATGCCGGAACTGAACGTGCGCTATGTCCGCCAGGGCCGGATGGCCGGCTATGGCGGCAGAGTGCTGGGCAAGGTGGAGGAATATTTCGCCGAGACGCTGCGCCCCGGAGACAATTTCCTCTTCGCGGGCAAGGTGCTGCGCTTCGAGGGCATTCGCGAGAACGAGTGCTTCGTGTCGGCGGGCGGATCGTCGGCGCAGATCATCGTGCCTTCCTATGCCGGCGGCAAGTTTCCGTTGTCGACCTACCTCGCCGACCAGGTGCGGGGAATGCTGGCCGATCCCCAGCGCTGGCAGGCGCTGCCGGAACAGGTGGCGGATTGGCTGCGGCTGCAAAAGGAAAAATCCATGCTGCCGAAGCGCGGCGACCTGCTGGTCGAGACCTTCCCGCGCGCGGACCGTCATTTCATGGTCTGCTATCCGTTCGAGGGCCGGCTGGCGCACCAGACGCTCGGCATGCTTTTGACGCGCCGGCTGGAGCGGGCGAACGCCCGCCCGCTCGGTTTTGTCGCCACCGACTATTCGCTGGCCGTGTGGGCGCTGGACGATCTGGGTGCGCTGTTCAAGGCGGGAAAGCCGTCGCTCGGGCAACTGTTCGACGAGGACATGCTGGGCGACGACCTCGAGGAATGGCTGAACGATAGCTGGATGCTGAAGCGCATGTTCCGCAACTGCGCCGTCATCTCCGGCCTGATCGAGAAGAAGTTTCCGGGGCAGGAGAAGACCGGCCGGCAGGTGACGGTCTCGGCCGACCTGATCTACGACGTCCTGCGCAGTCACGAGCCGGACCACATCCTGTTGCAGGCGACGCGCGCCGACGCGCAGGCCGGCCTGCTCGATGTCAGCAGGCTTGCCGACATGCTCTCGCGCATCAAGGGTCGAATCGTGCATAAGCCGCTGGAACATATCTCGCCGCTCGCCGTGCCGGTGATGCTGGAGATCGGCCGCGAGACGGTGAACGGTGGCGCGAACGAGAGCCTTCTGATGGAAGCAGCCGATCTGGTCAGCGAAGCGATGGGCGAGGCGGATGCCGATACGCCGGCCCGCCTCGGGCCGACTGTCGTGCTGCACGGCACAGCATCGAAAGACGCGAAGCGCGAACGGCGCGGCGTCGGCACCGCCGAATATGGCCGACGCAACATGAGACGGAAATGACGGCGCTGCATCGCATCAGGGCCGTGGCCGATACAGGTCTTGTCGGTATCGCCGGCGAATGTGCGCTGTGTGACCGCTCGGGCGCACTCTATTTTCCCGATTTTCGGCTGCTGTGCGTCTCGGATCTGCATCTGGAAAAAGGTTCCGCTTTCGCCCGCCGCGGCGCACTGATTCCGCCGTATGATACCGCCGCCACCCTGTTGCGTTTGCAGGCGGCGATCGCCGAATACGAGCCGAGGATCGTAGTGAGCCTGGGCGATTCCTTCCACGACGGCTGGGGCGCCGAGCGGCTGCCCGCTGCGTTCCGCGAGAAGCTGGAGATGCTGATCGCCGGCCGCGACTGGTTCTGGATCGCCGGCAACCACGATCCGGACGCGCCGGCCGACCTGCCGGGCGAGACGGTGCGCGAACTCGCCGTCGGGTCGCTCCGCTTCCGCCATGAGCCGTCATGGCAGCAAGCCGAAGGCGAGGTCGCCGGCCACTTGCACCCTTGCGCCCGCATCGTCCAGCGCGGCCGCTCGGTCAGGCGCCGCTGCTTCGCCGGCGACGGCAAGCGCATGATCATGCCGGCCTTCGGCGCCTATACCGGCTCGCTCAACGTGCTCGACCGCGCCTACCACGGCCTGTTCAGCCGTGAGACGCTGATGGCCTATATGCTGGGCGCCGACCGCGTCTTCGCGCTGCCGGGCTCGATGCTGCGGCCCGGCTGAAACGCCTCTATTTCCCGATCAGCGCATCGCCGAGGAAGAGCTGTTCAGCGTCGCTGGCTTCGGTTCTGACGAAGTCGGCCAACGCCCGGATGCGCGGGGTCGCCCACAGGTCCTGGTGGCTGACGCACCAATAGTCGCGCTCGAGATAGACGTCGTGCGCCAGAACCGACATGAGGTCGGCATGCGCCGAGGCCATGAAATGCGGCAGCACGCACAGGCCCACCCCATGCAGCGTGGCGCGAAGCTGCGCGTGGATCGACGAACTCTGGTAGGTGGCGCGCAGGCCGGGCAGGATCTCGCGGTGGTAGTCCAGCCCGGGCGTGAAGATCATGTCCTCGATGTAGCCGATCATGCGGTGGGCGAGCAGATCCTCGCGCTTCTCGATCGGCGGGTGGCCCTCGAGATAGGCGCGCGCGCCGTAGACGAACAGCCGGTAGGTGGTGATCTTCTCGTAGCGGTAGAAGTCGGTG
>CAZBBT010000139.1:0-7055 GCA_964490065.1 uncultured Mesorhizobium sp.
TGCTCGAAGAAATGCGCCACCTGGTCGAGCGTGATCTGCGGCAGGTCGGTGTAGTTGAACACGTTCTCGTAGCGCTTGGTGAGATGCGGCGAGGGCACGGCGATGACCTTCTCGTCCTGCCCGGCATTGTCTTCCATGATGAGCACGCCGATCGGCCGCACGTTGATGACGCAGCCCGGCACCAGTTCGCGCGTGTTGCAGATCAGGACGTCGATCGGGTCGCCGTCGCCCGACAGCGTGTGCGGCACGAAGCCGTAATTGCCGGGATAGCGCATCGGCGTGTGCAGGAAGCGGTCGACGAACAGCGCGCCGGCATCCTTGTCCATCTCGTATTTGATCGGCTCGCCGCCGATCGGCACCTCGATGATGACGTTGACGTCGTCGGGCGGGTTCTTTCCGGTGGCTATGGCATCGATGCGCATGGCTGGAGCCTTTCACGTCCCTCTTCGATGCCTCTCGATAGAGGGACCGGGGCCGTCAGGCAATGCGGCGAAACGGTCGGAAACCGCCGGCGGCTTCTATTCCCAGACGAAGGCGACCTTCTTCAGCGCCTTCTGCTCGAATATCTCGACGCCCTCGGCGATGTCGCGGCCGCCGGCGCCTTCATAGAAGGCGAGCGCGTTGGCGTTGTCCTCCAGCGCCCACACCACCATGCCCTTGAGGCCGTGGTCGGCGAGCTTCCGCCGCGCCGCCTCGAAAAGCCGGCTGCCCAGTCCGATGCCCTGGTATTCGGGTCTGAGATAGAGCTCGTAGATCTCGCCCTGCTGCCTGAGTTCGCGGGCACGGTTCTTGCCGATGGTGGCATAGCCGGCGATCCGGCCGCCGATCTCGACCACGAGCACGGTTGCCGCCCGACGGATCGCGTTCGCCCACCATTCGGCCCCACGCCGATTGATCATCGCCACCAGCGACTTGTGCGGAATGATGCCGGCATAGGCGCCGCGCCAGGCCTCGAGATGCACGTCGGCGATTTCGCCAGCATCGCGCGGCTCGGCTCTCCTGATGTCGATCGTCAGCGTATTCATGATTTGTTAACCATAAACGCGACTGAGGCGATTGCAAGAAGGCCGGAAGCGGCGGATGGATTTTCGCACAGCACTCGAAGGGTGCTGGCAAAGCGCGAGAATCAGATTTCGACCAGATGGTCGTCCAGTTCGTTGACGTCGCCGGGCGAGACCGGGAAATGCTGGGCAAGCACCGCGCCGACAGCCTCGATCGCCTGCACGAATCCGTCCGCCAGCCGGTCGGCGGCGGCCTGCGCGACAAGATCGCGCACCACGCCGTCCCAGACGTCCTGGTCGACCTTGGCGTCGATGCCCGAATCCGCCATCACCTCCGCATAGCGCTCGGCCAGCGAGACGAAGATCAGCACGCCGGTGCGCGCGGAGGTCAGATGGACGTTGCGGGCAAGGAACTGCTTCGTCGCGTTGGCGTGGGCCGCCTCATAGCGCAGCCGGCGCGGCACCAGATGGATGCGCAGCGAAGGCACGAGCCACAGCAGGGCGAAGACGCAGGCTGCCGCCAGCGCCTGGGCGAGCACGAAATGCGGCAGGCGCACGGTGAGCCACAGATATTCCAGGCCGAAGGCGACCGCGATGGAGACCAGCAGCATGGCGATGGTCGCGGTGAAGGCGGCGGGGAAGAAATAGCCGTCGCTGGCGTGCGCGACGACGCAGTAGATCTCGCCGTCGGTTTTCGCTTCGGCGGCCTGGATCGCGGCGGCGACGCGGGCATGTTCTTGCGACGTGATGGAGCGCGTGCGCATCGTCTACCAACTCCCCGACGAGCCGCCGCCGCCGGACGAACCGCCGCCTCCGGAGAAGCCGCCGCCGCCCGACGACCAGCCTCCGCCACCGGAGGACCATCCGCCGCCGGTCGACCACCCCTCCGACGAGGATGAGCGGCGGCGCCTGGTGTCGAAGGTCATGCCGAGCCAGCGGTATTTGCCCGGTCCGATCTTGGTGCCGAACATCGGCGGCAGGATCGCCATGGCGAGACCGCCGAAGAATATGGTGGCCCAGATCACCGCGAAGATGGCGAAGATGATCAGGTCCGGATCGATCGGGCTTTGTCTCTGGTTGCGCGCGCCGCGAGCCTCCAGTTCCTCCGGATTGCCCTCCAGCACCATGATCATGTCGTCGACGGCCTTGGAGATGCCGCCGGAGAAATCGCCGGCGCGGAAGGCCGGCACCATGTCGTTCTCGATGATGAGCTTGGTGTGGAGGTCGGTCAGCGTGCCTTCCAGCCCGTAGCCGACCTCGATGCGCATCTTGCGGTCGTTCTTGGCGACCAGTAGCAGCACGCCATTGTCCTCGCCGGCCTGGCCGAGACCCCAGGCACGGAACAGCCGGTTGGCATAGGGTTCGATCTCCTCGCCGCCGAGGCTGGGTATGGTGGCGACGACGATCTGGTCGGAGCCCTTCGTCTCGAAATCCGCCAGCTTCTGCGTCAGCGCCGCCTCGGTGGCGGGGTCGATCAGGTTTGCATCGTCGACCACCCGGCCGGTGAGTTTCGGCAGTTCGGCGGCGAAGGCGGCCAGGGGAAGGAAGGCGACGAGAAGGACGACCAGCATGCCGAGGCCCACGCTCCTTCGCGCGCCCCTCTGTTCTGCCGGACATCTCCCCCGCGAGGGGGGAGATCGGCGGCTTCGACTTTGCCGCCCGTCCTGCGACGTTGGCGATTGGCGAAGACCGGCGCGGCGGCCGATCTCCCCCCTTGCGGGGGAGATGTCCGGCAGGACAGAGGGGGGCGCGAAGGGATACAAGGCTAGCCGATCGAGGACATCCAGAGATACGGCTTCAGCCGCCCTGTCCGCTGCCAGTGGTCCCGCTGCCGCTCGGCGCCGTTCCGCCGCCATTATTCGCGCCACCGGTATTCGCGCCGCCGGTGGCGAAATCCACCTTCGGCGCTTCGAGCTTGTCTTCGGCCACGGTGAAATTCTGGAACGGCTGGTTGTCGCGGAACCAGAATGTCGCCCACAGCACCGAGGGGAAGGTGCGCAGCGTCAGATTGTAGTCCCTGACCGCCTGGATGTAATCGCGCCGCGCCACGGCGATGCGGTTCTCCGTGCCTTCGAGTTGCGCCTGCAGCGCGAGGAAGTTCTGGTTGGCCTTGAGGTCGGGATAGTTCTCCACCACCGCCAGCAGCCGGGACAGCGCGCTGGTCAGGCCGGCCTGGTTGTCCTGGAACTGCTTGAAGGCGTTGGGGTCGGACAGCGTCTCCGGCGTCACCGTCACCTGGGTCGCCTTGGCCCGAGCCTCGACGACCCCCTCCAGCACCTCTTTCTCATGGCTGGCATAGCCTTTCACCGTCTCGACCAGGTTGGGGATGAGGTCGGCGCGGCGCTGGTACTGGTTCAGCACCTCGCTCCACGCCGCCTTGGCGTTTTCCTCGGCCGTGGGGATGGTGTTGTAGCCGCAGCCGGCAAGCAGCGGCAGCATGAGCGCCATGACCAGGAAGGCGGCAAGGTTGCGGAAGGAAGGAAACGGGGAGAGGCGCTGGGCGAACATGGAATATCCCTCGTGAGGTTCGTCGCAACCAGCAATAGCACAAACCGCGCCCAAGAAAATGCGCCCATTGTAGCCGGGCGCTCGGACCGGCTAAGCTTGGCGTAAAAAGGGAGTGCGGCCATGGCGCCACGCAGGGATGAAGACGGCGAGCGCGAATCGCGCCGCATCCTCGAACGCATCGGCCGCGAGGATCAGTCGAGCGGCGTTTCCTTCCTCGCCCGCACGGCGCAAAGCGTGCGCGACCATGTGACGGCGACGGACGCCGACAAGTCCGACCGGATGGAATACTGGGGCACCCGCATCGGCCGCTCGCTCGGCCTCGTCGTGGTCGTCGCCATGATGATCTGGCTGGTTCTCTACCTCGTCGACCGGTAAACGCGCATGAGCGAAGCTGCCTCCGCACGGCGTGCCGTCATCGTCATCTCCAGCCATGTCGCGCGCGGCGCGGTCGGCAACCGGGCCGCCGTCTTCGCGCTGGAGACGCTGGGCTTTCCGGTCTGGGCGGTGCCGACCGTCATTTTGCCATGGCATCCCGGCCATGGCCGCGCCACAAGGATCGTTCCGCCAGCGGAACAGTTTTCCGCGCTGCTCGGCGATCTCGAACGCGCGCCGTGGCTCGGCGAGGTCGGCGCGGTTCTGTCGGGTTATCTCGGCGATGCGTCTCAGGTCGAGCCGATCGCCTCGCTGGTGAAAACGGTCAGGCGGCAGAATCCCCGGGCGCTCTATGTCTGCGATCCGGTGATGGGCGATTCGGGCGGCCTCTACGTCCCGGAAGCGACGGCGATTGCCCTGCGCGACCGGTTGATGCCGCTAGCCGATATCGCCACGCCGAACCGCTACGAACTGGAATGGATGGCCGGTGCCCCGTTGCCGGACCTGCGCTCGACCGTCGCCGCCGCCCTCGACGCCGGCCCGCCGACCATGCTGGTGACGTCGGCGCCGTCGATGATCGCGAATGGCACCGGCAATCTGCTGTTGGACGCCAGGCAGGCGCTGCTGGCCGAGCATCGGCTGATCGACAAGCCGCCGAACGGCCTGGGCGATCTCACCGCGGCGGTCTATCTGGCGCGGGTGCTGTCCGGCGAGCCGGCGGCAAAGGCGCTGCAATCGACCACCGCCGCCGTCTACGAGATCCTTGCCCGCACCGCAAAACGCGGCGGCGACGAACTGCAATTGGAAACCGACGCGCAGAGCCTGTCGCATCCGATGGCGATGGTGCACCTGCGCCATCTGCTTCATCCCGGCCGAAACCGGCGCGCGTGAGCGGGCCCGCCGCTCAATCCATATCGAAGCGCGCGATCACCGGCACGTGGTCGGACGGCCGTTCCCAGCCGCGCGCGTCGCGCAAGATATCGTAGCCGGAAAAGCACGGCACGAGGTTCGGCGAGGACCAGACATGGTCGAGCCGGCGCCCGCGATTCGAGGCTGCCCAGTCCTGCGCCCGGTAGCTCCACCAGGTGTAGAGCTTCTGTTCGTAGGGGATGTTGAGCCGCATCAGGTCGACCCAGCCGGCGGCCTCGCGCATCGCCTCGAAATTCGCCGTCTCGACCGGCGTGTGGCTGACGACGTTGAGCAATTGCTTGTGCGACCAGACATCATGCTCCAGCGGCGCGATGTTGAGATCGCCGACCAGGATCGACGCCGCCGACTCGCCATGCTCGGCACGCACGGAATTCATTTCGGCGACGAAATCGAGCTTGTGCTTGAACTTCCAGTTGATGGCGGGGTCCGGTTCATCACCGCCCGCCGGCACATAGAAATTGTGCAGCAGGACGGAACCGCCGCCGGCATCGAAACGCACGGAGAGATGCCGGCTGTCCTCGATCTCGCAGAACTTTCGCCGCTCGACCGCCTCGATCGGCCGCCGCGCGACCGTGGCGACGCCGTGATAGCCCTTCTGGCCATGCACGGCGATGTGCTCGTAGCCCAGCCTGCGAAACGCATCGAACGGAAAGAGCTCGTTCGGGCATTTCGTCTCTTGCAGGCACAATATGTCGGGCGCCCGTTCGGCGAGCAGGCGCTCGACGATGGGCATGCGCAGACGAACCGAGTTGATGTTCCAGGTGGCGATCGTAAGAGGCATTGGCAGGGCAGGATCATGCGAAAGGACGGATGGACCCTGCCAGCCGTCGCCGTTAAAGACAAGCCGCAGTCGTCAGGCCTGCCGCGATGGACCGGCTCGACGGCGTTCCCGTCAGTGATTGCCGCCCTTGTTGGTGTTCAGCTCGCGGTTTGCCGTATAGTCGATGGCAAAGAGGTCGTCCGAAAGCTTCACGCCCTGCTTGGTGTTGAAGATCATCACCGTCGTGTCCTTGCCCTGCGCGTCGGTGATGGTCCACTGGCGCAGCTCGTAGGTCTTGGGATCGAACATCATGGTGATCTTCGCGTTGCCGAACACCGACTTGTCGGCAAGTTGTATGGTGGTGAGGTCGTCCTCCTGCCTGATGTCCGTCACCTTCCCGCCCGACAGGTCGATCCGGTCTGAGAGGAGGAGCTTCAGCGGCGTCTTCGACAGCGGATAAAGATCGGAGGTCCTCAGTCTCTGGTTGAGGATCACCACCGACTTGCCGTCCGAGATGACGCGGAAGTTCGACTTGCCGTCATAGTTGAAGCGGATTTTGCCGGGACGCTCGAGATAGAACTTGCCGCCGGTCTGCTCGCCCTTCGGGCCGAACTGCACGAACTCGCCGGTCATCGACTTCACCTGGGAAAAATGATCGGCGATGCGCTGGGCGGCTTCCGGCACCGCCGCCTGCGCGGCGGCGAGCAGGCTGAAACCAGGCGCGAGGTTGAGCGCGGCAGCGCCGGCCAGCGCGAAACCCATGCCGAGCAGATCGCGCCGGGTGGGCGAAAATGCAGCGATGCGGGCGGAGGCGAGGTTTTTCATGCCGGTCTCTCTCGATTGCGATGGGGACAGTCTGTGGTCTCCCAATTGGACCTAAGTTTGACGGACGTTCCCTTCAACACGCAGGGCGGCCTGCGGGTTCCGCCCAGCAGCGGGGTCAGAACTTGTCCTCTTCGGTGGGCACCAGGATCTCGCGCTTGCCCGCATGGTTGGCGGGGCCGACGACGCCCTCCTGCTCCATCCGTTCGATGATCGAGGCGGCCTTGTTGTAGCCGATGCCAAGCCGGCGCTGGATGTAGCTGGTCGAGGCCTTGCCGTCGCGCAGCACCACCGCCACCGCCTGGTCGTACGGATCGTCCGAATCCTCGAAATTGCCGCCGCCCGAGCCGCCGGAGCCGCCCTTGCCCGCGGAATCGTCGTCGTCCTCGTCGTCCTCGGTGATCGCATCGAGATATTCGGGCACGCCCTGCGTCTTGAGATGCTTGACCACCTTCTCCACCTCGTCGTCGGAGACGAAGGGGCCGTGGACGCGCTGGATGCGGCCGCCGCCGGCCATGTAGAGCATGTCGCCCATGCCGAGCAGTTGCTCGGCGCCCTGTTCTCCCAGGATGGTGCGCGAATCGATCTTCGACGTCACCTGGAAGGAGATGCGGGTCGGGAAATTGGCCTTGATGGTGCCGGTGATGACGTCCACCGACGGC